>NZ_JQKS01000004.1:0-216056 GCF_000746145.1 Methylobacter sp. BBA5.1 | reverse complement strand
CTCTTCCAGAATGGCAAATATCCGCTGACGCAAGCTGACCTCGGTATAAATGTATTGCAGTCCACGCAGTAGTTGGGGAATGTCATCACGTGATTTAGGATCAATGACAATGGCGGCAATATCGGTTTCACCGAATTTGAGTTGAGGCTGAATGACGGTGCGCATGCGAATTCGAGGGATGAAGATTTTGGCTTTTAGGCGGTTACGGGCCGATTTTCGCTGGAAATAAGACAAAACCGGGGTCAGGGCAACACATCTTCGTGTTGGAAAATCATTATAACCTATTGATGAATATGAGATTAATTAATTTTCATTCAAACACTATGTAGGCTTTTCCGCATTCGGATCGGGTTATATGTTGACGGTGGACACACCCTAAAAATAAGGGGATTTACTATGAAGTCGACTACATCAGTTATTTTTGGATTTTGCATGATTTTTATCGCCACAATGGCGTTTTCTGGAGGATGCTCAGCTATGTCAACTCAAACCCTTGAAATTAAATGGGAATGGCCCGCAGGACGGCAAATGGAGACGAAACTTTTAATCAATATCAAGAAAATTTCAAAAGCATCCAAAGGGCTTTTCGGCATTGGCGCATCGCCGTCGATGGCCAACGCGCTTCCCGATGCCACGGATGTGTCCGCCTCTATAGAATCCGGCCAGGAAAACCTGGTAGGCCGGGAACTGTCCATACGGATCCCCGGCATGGAAGCCCAAAAGCTTAAGGTTGGCGAGCACGCGGCCATTGGCCTGGTTGAAGGCAACACTATCGGCATCTGTGTATCCGCGGCACCAACGGCAGATAAGCAAGAGCTTGCGAACTGGTTTAACCAATGGCGTTGTGAGTAAAGCCACGGATCGGGCAGGGTGGATTGCGCATCCTATATTTCCAGCACAGGGCCTGGCATATATGGTGCGCATGCCCTGCGATTACCGACAAGATGTGAATAGTACGGCGAAATGGGGCATCGTACTGAAGTCCCTCCTGAATCCGCAAAGACAGGATTGGCCAGGCAAAGGTGCCTTCCCAGCCGGACCTCCGGCCCTTTCAGCTTCAATCCAGTGTTTGCCGTTACCTTCTCTCCCTATAATTACCTTGCCGATTGTGGCAGGTTTTCAGCGTGGATCGGCCATTAAGATTCCCACAGTGCCCTGCCGCCAGCCTATGCTTTCACGAATTTGAAAGATTTCTCTGCCTTGGGCTGATAAGATTCATTCATTTTTTGCCTTCGCCGGGGTTATCCTGGCGAAGGCTATGAATTATTGAGGCGATTATGCACGAACTTACCAACCAAGAACTCTACCAAGCCCTGGAATATGCCAAGAGCATCGACGAGGAAACCGGCAGAAGCATGCTCGAGCAGTTTCAACTGGATCAGACTGGACTCGCCCAGACTATTTTCGGCATGTTTCCGGCGGTCATCGCCCGGGAAAACCAGGATATGTCGTACCTGTTCATGGAGTTGTGCTTCGATGTGCTGTGCGTCTTCCAAAAGGCCTTCGGTCCTCTTCCATCCCAGAATGACATGGATTTCGACTGGGCGGAAAAACAAGCGGTGCTTTTGGACGCGGAACTGCAATCGTTAATCAAGGAAAAACCCATGGATGATAAGATCAGGGCCAGGCTGCAGGATAGATTCGCAAGCCGGGTCATCGAGGATAATCCTCAGCTGGGCCTGGTCAAGCTCATGAATGAAGCGATTGACGATTATGCCTCGGAAAATCCGAGCCGCGTTCCTGCCATCAAGATCACCCAGACCATGATCGCTGTTGTCATTCGTTTGTTTAACAATCTTTACAGCCATGGAAGGCGCTGATTTTTATCAGGGGTGTATTGCCTGAAGAGACTGTTTTCCGAATCGAATTCGGAACAACAATTTTTCAGGACGGTATTCAACTGCAATACCCTCAGCCGTGACGAAAAACAATGCGCTTATCGCTGACCTATTGCCCCGCACTGCCTATTCTGCTCCTGGCCCTGCCATTATGGCTGGGCGGCTGCGCGGTGCGACTGGATCTGCCCCGTCAACTGAGCGAACCGGTGCCCGTGTTCCTGCTGGATCATGGTCGTCATTCCAGTCTTGTGCTTCCCGCTGAAAGCGGGGGGCTGGTCCGATACTCTTACGGCGATTGGCAGTATTACGCTCTGGGCCGGACCGATCTGGCCAGCGGTTTTAGCGCGCTGTTCGGAGACACCCAGGCCGCGCTAGGCCGCCGCGAACTGCCGGGGGCGCGGACCGCGGCGAACGTACGCAGTCAGGTGCGCATCGGAATCGAACAGTTAATCGAATTGCGTGCGGAAGCGTCGGATGTGCTCAGGCTGCGCGAAAAGTTGGATGATTTGTATCAGGCGGCGCTGCCGGTGCGGATTTACAACGCCCAAATGGATCTGGACTTCGTGCCTCACCCCGAGCCCTACACGCTTTCGCACAATTCCAACCAGATGGTCGCGAAGTGGCTCGAAGCGCTGGGCTGTCGGGTGCGGGGGCTGCCGATACTGTCGAACTGGCGCGTGGCGGGCGATTAGCTTGCGCCTGCCGGATCGTTTAACAGGAATCGGGTTCAATCCCTGCGGATAAAAAAAGGGCGGCTGCATAGCTGCAGTCGCCCTGTTGTTTATCAATGCGAAGCAGTTTTTTAGATGGCGTTTCTGATGCGCTCCAGGGCATTTTCCAGGTTGACCATGCTGGTGGCGATGGAAATGCGGATATGGCCGGGGCAGCCGAACGCGGAACCGGGAACCAGCGCGACGCCGGCCTGTTCGATCAGATACTCGGCGAATTCAAGGTCGTCATTGATGTTGTCGAGCCTTTCGATGAGCTTTTCCACATTCGGGAACACATAAAACGTGCCGTCCGTGCCCAAGCAGTCGATGCCGTCGATTTTATTGAATTCAGAGACGACGAAGTCATGGCGCTTTTTAAATTCGTCGCGCATGTTGTCGATAAACGACTGGTCGCCGGTCAAGGCCGCCTCGGCGGCGATTTGCGAAATCGAGGTCGGGTTGGAGGTGCTTTGCGACTGGATCGTGCACATGGCCGCGATCAGGTCGACGGGGCCGGCCGCATAACCGATACGCCAGCCGGTCATTGAATAGGCCTTCGATACGCCATTCATGACCACAGTGCGGTCGTACAGGTCAGGGTGCGCATTCAGGATGTTAACGAACGTGTCTTTTTTCCAGAGGATATGCTCATACATGTCATCGGTGGCGATGATGATGTTCGGAAACTCCTTGAGTACATCGCCGATGGCTTTCAGTTCGTCCAGGGTGTAGGCGATACCGGACGGGTTGGACGGGCTGTTGATGAACATCAGCCGGGTCTTGTCGGTGATGGCCGCGCGCAACTGCTCCGGCGTGATTTTAAATTGCTGCGCCTGTGTGGTTTCGATAATAACAGGCACACCGTCCGCCAGCAGCACCATGTCGGGATAAGAAACCCAGAACGGTGCCGGAATAATGACTTCATCGCCGGGGTTGAGCAGGGCTTGAGCCAGATTGTACGAGCTTTGCTTGCCGCCGCAGGAAACCAGGATCTGTTTGGGCTGGTAATCCAGGCCGTTATCGTTTTTAAACTTGTTGATAATGGCTTTTTTTAAGCTCGGAATACCGTCGACTGCAGTATATTTGGTAAAACCGTTGTCTAGTGCCTTAACCGCGGCTGCTTTGATGTGATCCGGCGTGTCGAAATCGGGTTCGCCCGCGCCCAGTCCAATAATGTCCTTACCGGCAGCGCGCATTTCCGCTGCTCTGGCGGTAATGGCCAGGGTAGGAGAGGGTTTAACTGCTTGCACTCTATCAGATAGTTTGATGCTCATATTCCGCCGTGTAAAATCAATGTCAGAAATAACGAAGATTATACTCTATGTATAATGGCTTGCTAACAGTCCACTGTTAAAAATGATTAATTTCCTGAGAAGTTTTGAGTGAAGAAAGAATTTAAAATTCAAAGTCGATTCAAACCGGCCGGCGACCAGCCGACCGCCATAAGACAGCTGATTGAGGGCCTGAATGACGGGGAAGTGCATCAGACGCTGTTGGGTGTCACAGGCTCCGGCAAAACTTTCACGATCGCGAATGTGATCAATGAGGTTCAGCGCCCAGCTATGATAATCGCGCCGAACAAAACGCTGGCGGCGCAGCTATACGGAGAGATGAAAGAATTTTTCCCGGAAAACAGCGTTGAGTATTTTGTCTCGTATTATGACTACTACCAGCCGGAAGCGTATGTGCCGGCCTCCGATACGTTTATCGACAAGGACGCCTCGCTGAACGAGCATATCGAGCAAATGCGCCTGTCGGCCACCAAGGCGCTGATCGAGCGCCAGGATACGATTGTGGTCGCGACCGTCTCAGCGATTTACGGTTTGGGCGAGCCGGAATCCTACTTCAAAATGGTCCTGCATCTGGTCAAGGGCGACATGATCGATCAGCGCGCCATTTTGCGCCGCCTGGCCGAAATGCAGTATACGCGCAATGATACGGAACTGCGCCGCGCCACCTATCGCGTGCGCGGCGAAGTCATCGATATTTTTCCGGCTGAATCCGACAGTGAAGCCTTGCGCGTCGAGTTGTTCGATGACGAAGTCGAGCGTATGTCGCTGTTCGACCCGCTGACTGGCGAAGTCCTGCGCCGCGTGGCTCGCTATACGGTCTACCCGAAGAATCATTACGTGACGCCGCGCGAGCAGCTGCTGTCCGCTGTCGATGCGATCAAGATCGAGCTCAAGGAGCGCCTGGAGCAATTGCGCTCGTTGAATAAGCTGGTCGAGGCACAGCGGCTGGAGCAACGGACGCTGTTCGATATTGAAATGATCCTGGAAGTCGGCTACTGCTCGGGCATCGAAAATTATTCGCGCCATCTGTCGGGCCGAGGCCCCGGCGAATCACCGCCGACCATGTTCGATTATCTGCCGGCCGATGCGCTGGTCATCATTGATGAAAGTCATGTCACGGTGCCGCAGATCGGCGCCATGTATAAAGGCGATCGCTCGCGCAAGGAAACGCTGGTCGAATACGGCTTCCGGTTGCCATCGGCGCTCGATAACCGGCCGTTGATGTTCGATGAGTTCGAGGCGAAATCGCCCCAGCGCATCTATATATCGGCGACGCCCGGCCCTTATGAAAAAGCGCACTCCGGCGTATTCGCCGAGCAGGTGGTCAGGCCGACCGGGCTGCTGGATCCCGAGGTCGAGGTGCGTCCGGCCACGACGCAGGTCGATGATTTGCTCTCGGAAATCAATAAGCGCATCGAGTTGCAAGAGCGGGTGCTGGTGACGACGCTGACTAAAAGGATGGCCGAGGATCTGACTGAATATTACCTGGAGCACGGCGTACGCGTGCGCTATCTGCATTCCGACATCGACACGGTGGAGCGCGTCGAGATTATCCGCGACTTGCGGCTGGGGCAGTTTGACGTGCTGGTCGGCATCAACCTGCTGCGCGAAGGACTTGATATCCCGGAGGTGTCCCTGGTGGCCATTCTGGATGCCGACAAGGAAGGTTTTCTGCGTTCGGTCGTATCTTTAGTGCAAACCATCGGCCGCGCCGCCAGAAACGTACGCGGCAAAGCGATTTTATATGCCGATCGCATGACCAAATCCATGCGGCAGGCGATCGATGAAACCGAACGCCGCCGGGAAAGGCAGCGCCGTTTCAATGCCGAGCATCATATAGAGCCGACCACTATCTACAAATCCGTGACCGATATCATGCAGACGTCGATTCCCGGCGCCGCCATCTCGTTCGGTGGGGCGAAGGGGCAGGTCGCGGAACTGGCGGCCGATTACAAAGCCATGACGCCCAAACAGCTGGGCAAGAAGCTCAAACAGCTGGAAGAGGCCATGTACCAGCACGCCAAAAACCTTGAGTTTGAGCAGGCGGCCAAGATCAGGGATGAAATCAAGACGCTGCAAGAGGAAATGTTGGTTTAAAAAGTTGCATAATAAAAAACTGTCAGTATAATAGCCGGCTCTGAAGTTACACAGGCTTCAGGCGCGTAGCTCAGTTGGTTAGAGCACCACCTTGACATGGTGGGGGTCGTTGGTTCGAGTCCAATCGCGCCTACCAGACTTTATAAAGCACTGCTCGGCGGTGCTTTTTTTATTGTACTAACTAAATATAGTTGACGAATAATGCCGGTAATTACCCTTCCTGATGGCTCTCATCGCGAGTATGACCAAGCTGTTACAGTGATGGAGGTTGCTCAATCCATCGGCTCCGGATTGGCTAAAGCGACCCTGGCAGGCAAACTGGACGGCAAGCTTGTCGATGCCAGTACATTAATCGAAAACGACGCCACGCTTCAAATTGTCACTTCCAAGGATGAAGCGGGTGTCGATGTTATTCGTCATTCCACCGCCCACCTTTTGGCCCAAGCCGTCAAGGAACTCTTCCCGCGGGCGCAAGTCACTATCGGTCCGGTCATCGAAAACGGCTTCTATTACGATTTTGCCTACGAACGACCGTTTACCCCCGAAGATCTGGCCGCCATCGAGAAAAAAATGCAGCAATTGGCCGATCAGGATTATCCGGTCAAGCGTACGGTGTTGCCCAGAGACGAAGCGGTAAAATTCTTTAGAAACCAGGGCGAGGAATACAAAGCGGAAATCATTGAATCCATTCCGGCCAATGAGGATCTGTCTTTATACGAACAGGGCGGGTTTACTGATTTGTGCCGAGGCCCCCATGTGCCGAGCACGGGCAAATTAAAAGCCTTCAAGCTCATGAAGATTGCCGGCGCCTACTGGCGCGGTAATTCCGACAATGAGATGCTGCAGCGTATTTACGGCACGGCATGGGGCGATAAAAAGGAGTTGCAGGCTTATCTGCATCGTCTGGAAGAAGCGGAAAAGCGCGATCACCGTAAACTGGCGAAAACCCTGGATTTGTTCCATTCCCAGGAGGAAGCGCCCGGCATGGTGTTCTGGCACGATAAAGGCTGGATCATATATCAGCAGGTTGAGCAGTATATCCGCCAGAAGTTGCGCGCGAACGGTTACGGGGAAGTAAGAACGCCGCAGGTCGTGGACCGTTCCCTGTGGGAAAAGTCCGGGCACTGGGATAAGTTCGGCGACATGATTTTCACGACGCATTCGGAACATCGTGACTATGCCATCAAGCCCATGAACTGCCCTTGCCACGTGCAGATTTACAATCAGGGCATTAAAAGTTATCGAGACTTGCCGATCCGTATGGCGGAATTCGGCTCGTGTCACCGCAACGAGCCATCGGGCACATTGCATGGCCTGATGCGGGTCAGGAACTTCGTGCAGGATGATGCGCACATCTTCTGTGCGGAAGAGCAGATCCAGGACGAGGTATCGACTTTTATCGATATGCTGTTCGATGTTTACAAGGATTTCGGTTTCGAAGAAGTCATTATCAAATTATCGACGCGTCCGGAGAATCGGGTCGGCGACGATGCCGTCTGGGATAAAGCTGAAAGCGCCCTGGAACTGGCGCTGAATAATAAAGGCCTGAAATGGGATCTGCAACCGGGCGAGGGCGCTTTTTACGGGCCTAAAATTGAATTTTCATTGAAGGATTGTATTGGACGTGTCTGGCAGTGTGGCACGATCCAGGTCGATTTCTCCATGCCTGGCCGGCTGGGCGCTACCTATATTGCCGAAGACGGCTCAAGACAAGTGCCGGTTATGCTGCACAGAGCCATACTTGGTTCGTTAGAGCGCTTTATCGGCATTCTGATAGAGCAGCATGCAGGCACATTCCCTGCCTGGCTGGCGCCGGTACAGGCCGTACTGATGACGATCACCGATCGACATGCCGAATATGCCTCGGAGCTTGCGCAAAACCTCGAGAAGCAAGGTTTCAGGGTGAAAATAGACTTGAGAAATGAAAAGATCGGGTTTAAAATTCGCGAGCATTCCATGCAGCGCGTGCCCTATCTTTTGATCATTGGAGATAAGGAATTGGATGATCAAACTATCTCGGTGCGTACGCAAAAGGGTGAGGATTTAGGTAGTCTGTCAATCAGTGCATTTGCCGAACGGTTAACGAAAGAGATTGAAGACAAAAAGTAACAATACTTTGGAGGATTAAGATATCGCTGCTAAAAAAGATGAAACGCGCCTGAACGATGCCATCACTGCCAGGCGAGTGAGGGTAACAGGTGCCGATGGTGAGGCATTGGGCATCATCTCGCTGGACGAAGCCAAACAGATTGCTTATGCTGCGGACTTGGATTTAGTGGAAATATCGCCAAACGCGGATCCTCCGGTTTGTAAGATAATGAACTATGGCAAATACCAGTTTGAGCAAAATAAAAAACTGGCGCTTGCCAAGAAAAAACAAAAACAGATCCAGGTTAAGGAAATCAAATTCAGACCCGGAACTGACGAGGGGGATTATCAGGTTAAGTTAAGAAGTTTAACTAAATTCCTGAATGATGGGGATAAGACAAAAATTACTGTACGTTACCGCGGGCGCGAAATGGCCCATAGGGAAATCGGCATGGATTTGCTGAAGCGTATAGAAAAAGATTTGGAAGAGTTGGCCACTGTTGAGCAATTTCCTAAAATGGAAGGCCGTCAGATGGTCATGGTCATGGCGCCGAAGAAAAAGAAGTAATAAGGCCGCCTTTTCTCATTAGACTTTCAAAAGCTATCAGGCAGCACGGGATGTGTTGCTGAAGGCATCGTTTTTGATGCGCATAATTCTTCAGGGCCATGCATTTTGCCTTGCTGGGTTATTTTCTCAGGGATTTTGTATTTATATTTATTGGAGCAAACAAATGCCAAAAATAAAAACTAACCGTGGCGCGGCCAAGCGTTTCAGACGCACAGGCAACGGCGGTTTCAAATGTGGCCAGTCACATAAACGTCATATTCTGACTAAAAAGTCCACTAAAAGAAAAAGACAGTTACGCAAGCCGGCAACTATTCATCCATCAGATGTGCGCATGGCCGCACGCATGATGCCTTACAGTTAATCAAGGAGCGGAATAATGCCTAGAGTAAAACGCGGCGTAACAGCCAGAGCAAGACACAAAAAGATTTTAAAGCAAGCGAAAGGTTACTACGGTGCACGTAGTCGCGTTTATCGCGTTGCCAAGCAAGCGGTCATCAAAGCAGGTCAATATGCTTACCGCGACCGTAAACAGAAAAAACGTCAGTTCCGGGCGTTGTGGATTGTCCGTATCAATGCGGCAGCCAGAATGTGCGGCACATCTTACAGCCGCCTGATCAATGGCTTGAACAAAGCGAATGTGGCGATAGACCGTAAGGTTTTGGCGGATATCGCGGTACGCGATATGGACGCTTTTGCTGAAATAGCGAAAATCGCCAAGGCGAATCAAAGTCCACTTTGAGATAAGGAAATGACTATTCCGGCTGAGTAGTCAGGTTATTCCCCCCTCTCCGATCGGGGAGGGGCGGGGTAAGGGGTTAAATCCTTGCCCGGTTAAAAAATCCTTTTTGGATTTCCTCCCCATCTACTTAATATAAGCGAGCTGAGCAGTGTCGGCCATTCTAGAAGAAATTCTCGCGCAGGCATTACAACAGCTTGCGGATGCAAAAGACCTTAATCAACTCGATCAGGTCCGTGTTCAATATCTCGGCAAGAAGGGTCAGTTTACCCTGCAGATGAAAGAACTCGGTAGACTTGATCCCGAACAGCGGCGCTCCGCTGGACAAGTAATCAACGAAGCCAGAGACCAGTTTCAGCAACAACTGGAAGCCAGGAAAACCGCGCTGGAGCAGGCGGCACTGGAAGAAAGGCTGGCTAGCGAGCGTGTCGATGTGACCCTGCCAGGAAGAGGGCAATTCGTTGCCGGACTGCACCCGGTCACGACCACGTTGAGAAGAATCTCCACGATTTTTGCCGGGGTCGGTTTCAAAGTGGTTGAAGGACCTGAAATCGAAGACGATTACCATAACTTCAGCGCCCTGAACATCCCCGAGCATCATCCGGCGCGGGCCATGCACGATACATTTTATTTTGACGCGCATACGGTCTTGCGGACACATACTTCACCCGTGCAGATCCGGGTTATGGAGTCCGAGCAGCCGCCGCTCAAAGTCATTGCCCCTGGACGGGTATACCGCTGCGATTCGGATCTCACCCACTCGCCCATGTTTCATCAGGTAGAGGGCTTTCTTGTCGATAAAGACGTCAGCTTCGGCGATTTAAAAGGTGTGATTTTCGAGTTTTTACAGGCATTTTTCGAAAAAGATGTCCAGGCTCGCTTCCGTCCATCTTATTTCCCATTCACCGAGCCTTCTGCAGAGTTCGACGTCTCATGCGTGATGTGCGACGGTCAAGGCTGTCGTGTCTGTAAGAACACCGGCTGGCTGGAAGTAGGGGGGTGCGGAATGATCCATCCCGAAGTCTTCAAATCGGTGAGTATCGATCACGAACAATTTTCAGGATTCGCATTCGGCATGGGCGTAGAGCGTCTGGCTATGATGCGATACGGTATCAACGATTTGAGATTGTTTTTTGAAAATGATCTTAAATTTTTAGAACAATTCAAATAAGTTGCAGTTACAGGAAAGCTTGAATCATGCAAATTAGTGAAGCCTGGTTAAGAGATTACGTCAATCCGGCCATAACCACAGAAGAACTGGTCGAGCAATTGACTATGGCAGGCCTTGAAGTTGATTCCGTAACGCCCGCGGCTGCCGTATTCAGCGGCGTCGTCGTCGGTGAAGTGCTGGACATGCAGCAACATCCGGATGCCGACCGGCTCAGAGTCTGTACAGTCGCTGTCGGTGAAGCCGAGCCATTGCAAATCGTTTGCGGCGCCAGTAACGTGCGCGTCGGGCTCAAAATACCGGCGGCCTTAATCGGCGCCGTATTGCCGGGCGATTTTAAAATCAAAAAATCCAAGCTGCGCGGCGTGGAATCGTTCGGCATGCTGTGCTCGGAAAAGGAACTGGGCCTGGCAGCCGACGCCAGCGGCCTGATGGAGCTGGCCTCCGATGCACCAGTAGGCGCCAATATCCGCGACTACCTGTCTCTCAACGACTCCATTATCGAAGTCGACTTGACGCCTAACAGGGCGGACTGCCTGAGCGTGGAAGGCATTGCCCGGGAAGTGGCAGTGTTAAATCGCATGAATTGGTCGCCGACTCAAATCGAGACGGTGGCGGTCAGTCATCAAGATGTCCTGGCGGTCAACGTCGAAGCGGCAGACGCCTGTCCCCGTTATCTGGGACGCCTGATCAAAGGCGTAAACGCCAAGGCCGAGACCCCGTTGTGGATGCAGGAACGCTTGCGCCGTTCCGGCCTGAGAAGCCTGGGGCCTCTGGTTGACGTCACCAATTATGTGCTGATCGAGCTGGGCCAGCCATTGCATGCTTTCGATGCCGCCAAACTGACCGGCGCCATCAACGTACGCTGGGGCAAGACCGGCGAACAACTTTCTTTATTGAACGGGCAGCTGATCACGCTTGATTCCGAAGCGTTAGTGATCGCCGATGATCAACAGGTCCTGGCACTTGCCGGCGTCATGGGCGGTAGCGAGTCGGCCGTCGGCGACGACACACAAAACGTATTCCTGGAGTGCGCGTTTTTTGCCCCGCAAAGCATTGCCGGTAAGGCGCGCCGATTCGGGTTGCATACCGATTCATCGCACCGCTTCGAGCGCGGCGTCGATCCCATGTTGCAGGAAAGAGCCATCGAACGCGCCACGCAACTGATTATTGAAATCGCAGGCGGCAGCGTCGGTCCGGTTACCGAAGCGAAAGCCGAATCGGTGTTACTTACACGTCCGGCGGTTCTGCTCAGACGGCAGCGCATCGAGAAAATACTGGGCATCGCGCTGGCGGATGAAGAAATCGTGGCGATTTTCCAGCGCCTGGGCATGTTAGTGGAAACTCAGGCCGATGGCTGGCAAATCACGCCGCCGGGCTTCCGGTTTGATATCGCCATCGAAGCGGACCTGATCGAAGAACTGGCGCGTATCTATGGCTATAACAACCTGCCGAGCAGCAGTTTGTTGATGCGCTCCGAATTAGGCAAAGCGGCAGAGGCCGTGCTGGACATAGACCGGGTTAAGGATCTGCTGGTCGACAGAGACTATCAGGAAGCGATCACCTATAGTTTTGTCGATGAAGACATCCAGAAGGCAGTAGCGCCCGACGATGTGTTTATCCCTTTAAAAAACCCCATTTCCTCGGAATTGTCGGTCATGCGCACCACGTTATGGTGCGGTTTATTGAATGCGGCATTGCACAACACCAATCGCCAGCAGAACCGGGTGCGGTTGTTTGAAACCGGTCTGCGCTTTATTAATCAGGGCGGAGAAGTCCGTCAGCAGAAAATGCTGGCAGGGTTGGCATTGGGAAGCGTCTATGCCGAGCAATGGGGCGAGAAGACCCGCAAAGTCGATTTTTTCGATGTGAAAGGCGACGTACAAGCCATGTTTGCGTTGACGGGCTGCGATGTGCGCTTTGCACCGGGAAAGCAAGCGGCGTTGCATCCGGGGCAATCGGCTGAAATCCTGACGCCGGCAGGTGAAACAATTGGCTGGCTTGGCATGCTCCACCCCACGCTGGAAAAACAGCTGGGTTTCGATACTCAGGTTTTTTTATTTGAATTCGACCAGAACTTATTGTTAAATAAGCGTATTCCTGTGTTCAAATCGCTGTCAAAGTACCCGTCGGTGCGTCGCGATTTAGCCTTGATCGTCAAGGAAGAGATCTCGGCGGATGACATCCTCAGTGCTATTCAAGGATGTGCTGAACAGACCCTGCAGGACATCGTGATTTTTGACGTGTACCGTGGCAAGGGCGTGGAAGAAGGCCATAAAAGTATGGCTTTAAGTTTAACCATACAGGATTATTCACAAACGCTAACAGATTCTGAAATAGATGCTATATTTAACAGGGTGTTAGATACAGTAACGAAGAAAATTAGTGCAAAGCTGAGAGATTGATTTAATGGCATTAACCAAAGCAGATTTTGCCGAAAGGCTGTTTGATGAGCTTGGCTTAAACAAGCGCGAAGCAAAGGAGATGGTCGAATTGTTTTTTGAAGAAATTAAAGGTTCTTTGGAAAACGGTGAGCAGGTAAAAATTTCCGGTTTTGGGAAATTCGAACTCCGCGATAAAAATAGTCGTCCTGGCAGAAACCCGAAAACCGGTGAAGAGATTCCCATAACCGCTCGGCGTGTGGTAACATTCAGGTCAGGTCAAAAACTTAAAGCCCGAGTGGAAGCATATGCTGGAGCCGAGTAATAACAACGAACTGCCGCCAATACCAGCCAAACGGTATTTCACTATAGGTGAGGTCAGCGAGTTATGTGGGGTGAAACCCCATGTGCTCCGGTATTGGGAACAAGAGTTTGCTGAACTGAGCCCCGTCAAGAGGCGCGGCAACCGCCGCTATTATCAGCGCCATGACGTTCTGATGATACGGCAGATCCGCTCTCTCTTGTACGAACAAGGCTATACCATCGGTGGAGCCAGGGCTCACCTGTCCAGCGATGACGCCAAGGAAGACTCAACCCGCACCAAGCAGTTGATTCATCAGTTGATTGGCGAACTCGAAGATATTTTAGAATTACTTAAATAGATTTATTACTAAAATAGATTTAATGCGACGGATAGAGTATAATCTGCCGCATCGATAGGGCCTGCGTTCGCAAGCCTTTCTCAGATACTCTCAAAATTTCAATACGTCGGGGCGTAGCGCAGCTTGGTAGCGCACTTGCATGGGGTGCAAGGGGTCGAAGGTTCAAATCCTTTCGCCCCGACCAATTGAATCAAAGACTTATAAAAATCGTTAAAAGCAAAAAATCACTCTCGAGATACCTTTTCTTATTAGGTGAATCATAAAAGCAGGTATTACTGAGCACTCGTTTCCTTTAGGCATTTATCAAAGTCATCGATGACGCTGAAGGAACTGCAGAGCTGGTTGGAGCAGTAACAGGCTCTGAGTGTTTCGATTTCAGCCATTGATAAGTTTATCCGGCACAAACTGGGCTATCGCTATAAAAAACACGGTCGTCGCCAGTGAACAGCAGCGCGAGGATGTCGCTATAGCCCGAGAGCAATGGCAAGCCTGGCAGAAAACCTGCGATCTGTCGAAGCGGCTGTTTCTGGACGAAACGGGCGTATCCACGGCTATGATCCGCCGCTATGGACGGGCCTTGGGCGGTGCTCGCTGTCAGGATGCCGCACCGGCAGGTCATTGGCAGACCATGACCTTTATTGCCGGCTTGCGTGCCGACCGGCTCACGGCCCCTAGTGCCTGAACCAGGCTATGACGGGCGAAGCCTTTAAGGAATACCTGCGTTCACAACTGGGGCCGACCTTGAAACCCGGCGATATCGTCATCTGTTACAATCTGCCGGCGCATAAGGTGGTGGAGGTTCCAAGCCCTTGTTGAAGCGCACGGGGCGTCGATCAAATACTTGCCGTCCTACAGTCCTGACCTGAATCCGATCGAGCAGGTCTTTGACAAGCTGAAGGCGCTCCTGCGCAAGACGGCGGAACGCACTTACGATAAGCTTTGGCGGCTCACTGGTAAACTGTTGGATGAGTTTTATGCTGATGAGTGCCTCAATCTCTTTAGACGCTCAGGCTATGCTTCTAGGTAATGGATAAATGCCCTAGATTACCTGCTTACTTGCCAATCAATTTTGCGGTACGTATAAAAAAAACCACCATTTAAGCCACAGTTATTTTCAGCTACTTTAAATGCCTCTGTATTCGGATCGATAGTGATGGTATCTGCATCTATTGATCGCGCTGTAAAATGATCACTGCCTACGGTTACTAATAACTGGTTGCCATTTTCGGTCGCCGTGCCCGTAATCTCACAAGTCCAAGCGCCTTGTTCAGGGTCAGCGGTCTGGATAGATATCAGATAATTTTTATTTCCTGTCGGGTAAACTGTCATTATGCCAATATCCTTTTTTTCATATTGACCAGCAAACACAGATAGTTTTTTATCTGCCCCCAATACAGCGAGACGTTGTTGGTAAGCACTTGAAATACAATCAATATCGTTTTTACATTTATCGCGCAATTTGATCCATCGAGCCTGATCCTGGCGTAAACGGGATATAAAGGTGTCATTATTAGAAGCGTCGATAAAACCTTTCCATATTTCACCTAGCTTGCGATCCAGTCGAGCTAGCGTATCGTTGGCACAAATTGTTTTTTCAACTGCTGTTGTTGCCTTTTTACAATTAAACGAGGGCGCAGAGACCTCCGCCTGAACAAAATTAGCGGTTAATAACAAGAATATAGTAAGGATATATTTATGATTGAGCATAATATTGCTGATTTTCTGTTCCCAACATGTGTTTAGCGCATTTACGCTCTTGTTTATATCTTGCAGCAACTCCATCTTGTACGGATTTCGTCGATTTGGAAAAATATTTCAGGACGGTATCTCCTTCCTTATTAACCTTTGTAGCGGAACGCTCGTCATAAATCGCATCAATGACTTCGGCATCAGTCATTTTGGCGACGTCCTTGCCTTTAAGCGCATTCGATATAACAGAACTACCCGGTCCGTGCTGAACCGCCACCGACCAAACGACATCTTGCACCGCTGCTGATCGTTCACTAACATTTAATCCCGTTTTTTCTTGTACCTTGTTGGATAAGGGTGAATAATTTTTTGAGGCAATATAATCGTGTTGCAGAGTTTCAAAACCTGGCTCTTCCGCGGCAGTCTTCCAGGCATTTTTAAATTTGCTATTTCCAGCAAGTGCTGCATCGTATCCACCCGCCTCATCAAGCTGTTGATAGACATCAGGTGAAGCGGTTTTCACATAGTTGAGAAAACCGTTCATGGTTCCCCGTTTGGTTTCAATTTGGTATTTGCCGTAAGACCAACCTCCAGTGTTGTCATAACCAATTGCGGCAGACCCACGGTTACCCGATTCATATTTGGCACTTAAGTTGCCAAGCTTTCCTGCTGCTGGGCACTTAGGCATTTTAGGGCATTTTTGTTTCGCGGAGGGTTTTTGCTTGGAAAATGTTTTTTTTGCCTTTACGCCTGCGGCATCTGCTTTGTTGGCTTTTTTTGCGGCCTCGTCATCAGAAAGGAACTCTTTGCCACTTGCGGATGCTGGATTGTTACTCAATTTTCGTAACTTATTTGCTACGGTTTTTGCCTCTGCTTTTGAGATGCCATTATCCGAGAGGTAATTAGCCAATGCTTTTTCAGTATTGGGTCCAAATTGACTATCTACCTTCCCCGCTGAATAACCCAACTGATTTAAATTACGTTGAAGATTACGTACATCGGTTTTTGAAAATAATTCGTTCATAAAATAGTAGCTCAAACCGTATTCAGCTAGTCCAATTGCAAACAGTCGGTAATCGTTAAAAAAACGCGCTCGATCCAGTCCGGATCAACTAACTCACCCTCATATCTCTGTAATACAGAAAACCAGGGTCGATCTGCAATTGCTTGCATCGAGTCGCCAAACTGGCTGGCTAAAATGGCGTAATAGGCAATACCTAATTCACTATGTATACCTAATTGCTCAGCCCGAGCAACTAAACGATCAACTTGTTCGTAGAAGTCATTGGGGTCTAAAGGAGACTCTAATAGCTCGTTATCGCGTAAAAACTGATCCAAGCGAATAACGAAATTGTCGCGCTGAATGGCATCGAAAATAGCAATTTGTTCGGGAGTTATGGACAACATGTGAAATACAGTTTTAGTTAAATTCGCTTTCAACCAATGTTCAATTGATCCTATGAATTATAGTTTACAGCCAGCGGAGTCAAGCCAGCGGGGTCAGGTCTAGATTAGTAGTATTGTTTACTAATCATCAAGGTTGAACAGCCAACTCCCCCTGACAAATCTCGGAGCGCGGAATTACCGTGCTGGGCGTTTCAAAACTCTTCGCTTTGAAAAAAAGGAGCGGGTTGAATTATAAAATAAACCCGGCTCTTTTATTTCTCATTTCCAAAAAAAGCTATGAATCTAGACCTGACCCTTCTGCCCTTACTTGAATCTAGACCTGACCCTTCTGCCCTTACTCCCTTACTTGACCCTTCTGCCCTTACTGCGACTTAGGCAAATCCGGCGGGATTCCATTCCTCCATCATCTTCCGACGCGCCGCTTCGAGACGCATAGACATCATTCCGGCAAATTTCTTTAACAGCTCATAGCCGAATTTCGGTTCCTGCTCGCATCGTGCCAGTATGGCAGTCCCGTCAAACTGGAGCAATTCCGAGTCCTCTTCGGCCCTGGCTTGAAAATTCCATTGATAAGGTGAGATCAACCAGGACCATCCCAAGACTTGGTCATTACCCAGGGTCTGGATCTCCAGATTCGGGCCCATTATCGCTGGGATTTGTAGGGCGATACGTCCATTGCGGACTATATAGAATTTGTCTGCTTTTTCGCCTTGTTGAAACAGGATCTGCCCCTTTTTGATTTCGTATATGCTCGAACATTCGGACAGAAATTTCAGGACATCATCAGGGAGGTCGCAGAAAAATTCATGAACCGACAGGTATTCCGTAGTTGATGGATTGCTCATTGTTTACCTCCATAAGGCACTGGGAAGGATGGATCTATAGTACACATAGCGTACATCTTTTTCGACTGCTGAAGAAAGCCCATCATTCGTGATCAATAGCTTCATGCCTCAGCTCCTTCTATCGCGCTAAATTTTCTAAGGAACGCGCATAAAATAACTTCCTCAAGTGCACGGATGAATTTCCAGTGTAGGTGCGAATTTACTTGTGCCCTTCAGGGTATTCGCATAGTGCGAATACCCTGAAGGGCACAAGTCCATAGGGCATAAATGAATTCGTACCTACAATTCCCTGATTTATTCCATGCCCATTACTAAGCGGCCCGCGGACCCCCTGCCACCTGAAAACTTCGCCGTCCGGCGTGAAAGTCCTGCACATGTCTTCGCCCGCGGTATTGATAGTGTCACCCAGGCTCAAGGGCTCCTGCCACTCGACCTGAGGATTCTGATAGGAAATCCATTCTTCGTTTCCGCCCAGCGAGCCGAGGTCAGGGCGCATGCTGGTAATGATCAGGCTTTTGCCGTCCTTCGACAATCCCGTCCAGTGCAAATGATCCCGGTAAAGAGAGTTGATTCTGGGTCCCAAGCCCTGAGATTTCTGCCAACTACCACTTTTTCTTCTCCACCTTCCAAATGTCGCACCCGCTATCATCAACCACTCTTAGCAGATATTGAGCAGGTTCTTAGATATGCGGAGGGGGCCCGTTATGAATTCGCGACCCTGGATTAATTAAAATTCCAGAAGTTAAATAAAGTAAAATTGATGAGCTTATGCGCCATAAGCAACATATTAATTATTAACAAGCCCACTAAATTGAGGCAATGCATTAATGAAATACAAAAGCTGTAATGAATTTCTGACTCACGTCGCCGAACTTAATCCTGGTCAGACTGAATTTCTCCAGGCAGTGACGGAGGTGATGGAGAGCCTGTGGCCCTTCATTTCGCGTTTTCCTAAATACGCTGAAAATGGTCTGCTTGACCGGCTGGTCGAGCCAGAGCGCATCGTCATGTTCCGGGTATCTTGGGTCGATGACCACGGCAAAGTGCAAGTTAACCGCGGCTACCGCATTCAGCACAACATGGCTATTGGCCCCTATAAAGGTGGCTTGCGTTTCCATCCATCGGTCAACTTGTCGATCCTAAAATTCCTGGCCTTCGAACAAACTTTCAAGAACGCGCTGACCACCTTACCAATGGGCGGTGGCAAAGGCGGTTCCGATTTTGACCCCAAAGGCAAAAGCCCGGGCGAAGTAATGCGCTTCTGCCAGGCGTTCGTGACCGAACTGTTTCGGCATGTCGGCCCTGATACCGATGTACCTGCGGGCGACATTGGCGTAGGCGGACGCGAAGTTGGCTATATGGCCGGCATGATGAAAAAGCTCAGCAATCGCGCCGACTGCGTGTTCACAGGTAAGGGCCTGAGTTTCGGCGGCTCCTTGATCCGTCCGGAAGCAACCGGCTATGGCACGGTCTATTTTGCCGAGGAAATGCTGAAACGCAAAGGCATGTCGTTTGACGGTTTGCGCGTCAGCGTGTCGGGTTCTGGCAATGTGGCGCAGTATGCGGTGGAAAAAGCGATGGAACTGGGTGCCAAAGTCGTCACCGTATCCGATTCCAGCGGCACCATCGTGGACAACGACGGTTTCACTACCGAGAAATTGGCTGAACTGATGGAAGTGAAAAACCACCTCTATGGTCGCGTCAACGATTACGCCAAACGCACCGGCAGCGAATTCCACGCCGGTACGAAGCCTTGGAATGTCCCTGTCGATGTGGCGCTGCCTTGCGCGACGCAAAACGAGCTGGATGCTGTGGACGCGGCCATTCTGATCAAAAATGGCGTTAGATGTGTGGCGGAAGGCGCTAATATGCCGACTACCAACGAAGCGATCAAGTTGTTCGAAGCCAACAACGTACTTTATGCGCCGGGCAAAGCCAGCAATGCAGGCGGCGTGGCCACTTCCGGACTGGAAATGAGTCAGAACGCGATGCGACTATCCTGGACCCGCGCAGAAGTCGACATGCGTTTGCAGGAAATCATGCGAGGTATTCACCAGGTCTGCGTTCAATACGGCGAGCGTGAAGACGGTAGCTTCAGCTATGTCGACGGCGCCAATGTCGCCGGCTTCGTGAAAGTAGCCGATGCCATGCAGGCGCAAGGCGTTCTATAGACCGTAGAGCGAAATAGACGCGCACTGCCAATTCACGACAAATGAAACAGGGGGGAGCTGCGCGTCTTAACTCCTTGCGGAATAATCACCACTTCATTCCTGTTTCTGTCAACTGCAGTCCCTTCAACGTCATCAACGGGTGTTGGGATAACTGTGCCACGAGGGGGCAGCGGCGTAGGGCTCCAGAATCGCCCGCCTATAGCCCCTACACGACCGCTCTTTCAAAAGTTTGTTGACCTGCCGTTCCAGCGCTCGGGCGCTCCAATGCTGTTCGATCGCTTCCTTCTGGTACCAAATCCTGGCGTTTGGATTTTCAATGCGAATCAGCTTTCTATAATGCGTCCAACTTAATTTGTGACTCACTGCGTCACAATTTGGAAAACAGAAGTAAAAGCGCATATTACGCAGATTGCTGGTCAAAACCCTTGCTGAATACTGCCGTCAAATACTCTGAAAGCGCTTGCAGTTGCTGTTTGCCATAAGCGGCACGGGCTTGTCCCTGCTGTTCATCTCGGCAATCAAGCGGCCAATTCGTCAGTAGCACTGGACCATCGCGCTATTGACCGCCTGTTGCACTTGCTGGCGGGCTTGCTGGACGACGACGGCGATGTCGCTAAAAAGCGGAGCGAGTTCTGTAGTGATCGCTGGATGGATGTTTGAGGCTCTCAAGTTTTCTGAATCCGGCATTATGTGTTTCCGCTTCATTTTTTGCCGTAGCCCGGAGCTTTTCGCTTTAACGACAAAATCAATGTCATCGGTTGCGTTGGCGAAGCCACAAAGCCATGGTGTTCATAGAAAGCCTTGGCTTCAACGGACAGGACATGCACCAGAAGGCCGCGTATGCCAAGAATATCGCTTGCTTGTATCGTGCGCAGCACGGCGTCTTGCAGCAGAGCAACGCCGACGCCGCGGCCTTGCCAGGATTGGTCGACGGCAAGACGGCCGAGAACGGCGATAGGCACGGGATCCGGCATATTGCGGCACAGCGAGGCCGGTGCATGGTTCAGCGCCAGCGCACCGGAGGCAAGGCAGTAATAGCCGACAATTCTTTTTCCTTCGGCTACGACATAGGTACGCGATGCGCCGCTGATCTGGTTTGGGTAGGCCCACCGCTTGAGCCAGTCATCCAGGCTATCGACACCGCAGGCAAAGTCGTCAAGCTGATGTTCGGTCGAAAGTAGAACCGGTGCGGTTAGCATTATTCCTGCCAGGGCTTTTTAGCGGACATCAGCCGTTCAAAGCCATCGCCGCTTGGCGGTCGGTCGAGAACTTCCAGAAAATAATCATAGGTTTTGTGGTCAACCCGCACCAGTGTTTGATCGAGCAAGGATTCTTCCGCGGCGCGCCGTGCAGCATCGATCATGAACTCGGAGCGAGTCTTGCCTTGAGACTTTGCCGCCCGGTCGATCAATGAACGAATGTCGCTGCGAACGCGCAGATTAACGGCCTGGGTTTGTGCATCAGTCGTCGTTTGGTTATTAGGCATGGCAACCTCGTTGAAAAATTTTAACCTGCTGATCCTAGCATATTAGATACACATTGTGTATCTAATTGTTTGCGCAACTTACCACTTACGCAGTTTCGTCAAGGCATCGCCAAGCCCTCGCTGCACTTCTTCCGCTAATCTTTTTTGAGACCCCATGGTTTTCTTCAGATCAAAGTCACCTAAGGGCATTATTTTACCTTAAACTGATAGGTGGCAAGGTGGAGTGCCTGCCAATAATTAACTATTGCGTAACATCAGTTCTTAATACAAATGAACAAAAAGCCCGGTTTTTGCCAATGCTTATCGCAAGAGAACAGCATTTCCAACGTGTTTTTATCCGAAACTTGACAAACTCCCGCTAACGTATAAAATGCGGCGCTTCGTTAACCATCAACCATAGGAGGCCCAGTCGATGTCCGATATTGCAGCATGCTTGAGCCTCGCGTCCGTTTCCCGCCGGTAACACTTCTTTCGGTTCGTACGGACCGGGCTCCCAAATCACTCATCTTTTTAATCGACGCCGTGGCGTTGCGGGCTTTGTTTTGCCCTCGTTTTACACGGCATTGGGAGTTATTTATGAATACATCAAACCGTTGGCGGGACGTTGCCGCGCAGCTATGTGCGCAGTGGCGTGCCGAAGATGGTATCGATCCGCGTCTGGAAAAGCGCGGACGGAAAACACGCTCATCATTACATCAGGACAGGCGGATTTGCCGGGAAGCGGAAAGAATCCTGCCATTGATTTTGGCGAGTGAAGCCGCGAATCCGTTGCTGCGTGATTTGCGTATCGTATCGGTCGATTTGCTCGATAACGGCCGGCTTTTGCATATCGTACTGACCGATGTTTACGGATCAGATCCGGATTCTCAAGTAGAGCATGCGTTAGCAGGCGGCCAATCCTGGCTGCGCACCGAACTGGCGCGTAATTTCCACCGCAAGCGTATGCCGCTCTTGAGCCTTGAATATGTCGGCGGATTGTCCGGGAAGGGTGTGCCATGCCGATAAAACGCATCATGACCAAAGGCAAGGTCCCGGTCAAAATTTATACCGACGATATCGAGCATGAGGCGATGCAGCAGTTGTATAACTTATCGCAAATGCCGTTTGTGCATAGTCATATCGCGGTGATGCCGGATGTGCATCTGGGCAAAGGCGCGACTGTCGGTTCGGTGATTCCAACTCTTGGCGCGATCATTCCGGCGGCCGTCGGCGTCGATATCGGTTGCGGCATGAATGCATTGAGGTTGTCGATCAAAGCCAAGGACTTGCCGGATAATCTGCGCAGCCTGCGTTTGCATATCGAGTCGGCCATTCCGGTCGGTTTTGCGATGCATAAACAGGACAGGGCTCGGGAATCGACCATACGCGCCTTGTCCGGCGGCATGCACGCGATCTTGCAAAAGCATCCCAAGCTGTATGCCATGCAGAAAAAGCCGTATCAGACCTGGATACGCCAAATCGGCACCCTGGGCGGCGGCAATCATTTCATCGAGTTATGCCTGGATGAAAATCAAGACGTCTGGGTGATGTTGCATTCCGGCAGCCGCGGCATAGGCAATTCCATCGGTGAATACTTTATCGCATTGGCGCGCAAGGATATGGGACGGCATCTGCATCATCTGCCGGACAAGGACCTGGCCTACTTCAGCGAGGGCGCGGAGCACTACGACGATTATCTGCAAGCCGTGGCTTGGGCGCAGGATTATGCAGAGGCCAACCGGCGCGAGATGATGTATTTAATTGTCGAGGCTTTGCGTAAAAAACTGCCCAAGTTCGGCATCACCAAGGAAGCCGTGAATTGTCATCACAATTATGTGACGCGTGAGCGGCATTTCGATGCTTGGGTTTGGGTGACGCGCAAAGGGGCGATTCGTGCCGGAGAAGGCGAATTGGGGATCATTCCCGGGAGCATGGGGGACAAATCCTATATCGTGCGCGGTAAAGGCAATGTCCAGTCATTCTGTTCCTGCTCGCACGGCGCGGGCCGGCGTATGAGCCGCAACGCCGCCAAGCAGCAATTCAGCGAACGCCATGCCGAGGAGCAAACCGCAGGCGTGGAGTGCCGAAAGGACAAGGGCATTCTGGATGAGCTGCCCGGCGCCTATAAGGACATTGATACCGTCATGGCGAATCAAAGCGACCTGGTGGAAGTCGTTCATACCTTGAAGCAGGTACTGTGCATTAAGGGATAGGGTATCGACGGCCTTTTAGCGAATCAACGTCAACATCAGCGGGGCCGATATGCAGAACAATTGTGACGCACATCGGCCCCGATTTTAAGCTACTTGTGAATGACTGCCCGTGATACTGAAATCAGTTGTCAATTTGGCAGGCAAGTCAATTCGACCCTACAGCGCTGCATCACATCAGATGACGCCTTTCCGGAATGCAACCACAAGCATGAAACGGCTAATCCTAATCATCAGGCCTCGCCGTTTTGAAACGGGCAGCCGCTCCCAACAGACCGATCACGAAAAAGGACGTGCCAACAATGGTGAAACGCAGGTTGGGCTCCGGCACGGTCATGTCGTCGGTCGCATACAGCATGATAATGACGGCGACCGATCCCCAGCCGAGAAAACGCAAGCCGGCAGCCATAATGAGTTTACCCGGGGCTTCTGAATCGCTTACCGGCGTGTCCATTCGATAAGCCACAAAACCGCACATGAGTGCCGGCAGGATTCCCCAGCGCATATGCTGTATGAAGCTTTCCAGAAAATCGAACGATTCCCTGCGGTAGAAAGTCAACTCGAGAACAAGCGTCGATACCGTGGTACTGACAATGAACCCCATTATCATCATGGCCATATAGAAGCCATAATTTTGATCGGAATGTTCCTGTTGCTGCCTGAAGGCGAGCGTTCGTGAAATAAAGACCAGCGCTATCGGCAGGACATACATCGGAATCACATAGGCGATCCAGCGGAGGGTGTTGCCGTCGAAGTGCGCCAGCGGTTCATCGGGAAACAGGAAGGCATTGTGCAGCGCCACCGAAGTCTCCCGGCCCAGTATGACCCCGATGGAAGTGGCGGCCATGAATTGCAGAATATATTTATAAGTATGTTTAAGGCGAGCCTCGTGGACGTTGCCGCCGAGTTGCTTCACGGTTGTCCAGATATCATTTTCGCTTGCGCTCCCGAACACGACCAGTGAGGCGAGCAGACGACAGAGCAGGCCGGTCAGGTGGTCCAGTTCCTTGATCAGGTTTACTGTCTTGGTGTAGTGAGGTTCCGATTCTCTCCAGACGATGACTTTCTCGGACATCGCGTTGTAGGAGATACAGATTTCACCCCATTTGAGCGACGGTTCGTTAAAAAAACGCCGAAACGATGACTGGTTGGCGTAGCTCTGTATCTGGTCGAAAAGCAGGCAGTTATGCGCCCATTTGTATTCGACCGTGGCGCTGGATTTTTCGAAATCGCCCGGGTCAATGCTCGGCGCCAGCAGACGATTGGCGATTTGGCTCTTCAGGCTGTCGTCGACCGCCGATAATCTCGACGTGATTAACGCGTTATAGACTTCTACCGCTTTGGTCGGAATCGCGAAAGCGTCGTGGATGCTGTCCCTTAAAATCAGTATGGGGTTAAATTTGTTTTCCCAGGCGATAAAAAAAAGAAACAGTCCGGCGGCAATCAAAGGAATGATCGTGTTTCCGTCCAGTCCGTTCAGCAGGCTGGTCAAATCCCGCGAGCGGATGCTCTTCACGATGAGCGTCACCAGCGGTTCCAAGGGCAGCCACCGCGAGGTGAGCAACAAGTAAGATGCCGCGATAAACGTGCAGTACGTCGCGATCCCTATCCAGTAGGTGGTTCTGCGGGAAAAATATTGGGGCAGTGTCGGCTCATCGCCTAGCTGAATCCGGCGTTTCTGGAAAGACCGATAGGCAAGAAAGAATGCGCCGGCGGTTCCAAGTAACTGAATGACAGAGTAAATAAAAAGTTCGGCAGTCATCCTGCGGCTGCTCCTATGTGCATTTGACAAGATTTCGGGGTTAGGAAAATATCAAGTCCCGTCTGATTACAAACGCGTTTATTAAGCAATTCCGGACGTTTTTTGCGCCGGTTTTGCAAGGTTTGGACTGATATGATATGGCCGAGCACGCGTTGCGGGATCGAGTGCCTGTATTATAGCCGGACATAGCGCGACATGGTAACTTCCACGCGTTGGGATAGGTCGAGACGGCCCGGCGGCCGGCATTTTGCTCGGCCATTCATTGACGCGCTCGATCGCGCGATCGTCATGGCTGGCGGGACCTGATGAGGCTCTGTTCGATGCCGGGTTTGGCGCGGATGGAGGCGAGGGGCGTTAAATAACCATTGGCCGAGTGCGGTCAGTCGCGGCTGGAAAAAAGCCCCAATATCCGATGTTACGCATAGACAGACGGTTATGCCGTCCGCCGTGCCGGGCATTGTTCATCCAGCCTTTCAAAGCCGCTCTCAGGACTCGGCATTGAATAATGGCATGGTTTTAAATGCGGGTCACAATGGGTGGGAGCGATGCCTACATCGCGACTTGCCGGGCGATTTTAGATCGCGATGTTATACCCAAAGGGCATAAAGGCATCGCTCCCATGGAGACAGCATTAACCTGAAGGGATTGCGGAGGTTATTTTTAGCCTAACCCGGATATTTCATGAAACCACAGAGAACACGAAGAACACGAAGAAAATCATGGCATTATCATTTCTCACAGATAACTTCATGAGCTCATTATGAAATATTTGCAAGTAATTGAATTGAAAATCCTTCGTGTCCTTCGTGGTGAAATATTCAGGCTAATCCACCCCTACCGGCTTATAGAATCGTCCGGGGCGTTTTTTCGATCAAACAAGTTTTCCATAATCACTATCGATCAACAGATAAAAAACACCATGATTCATTGGGGTATTCTTGATTTTACAGGGTGGTCTATAACAGATGGTTCAAACTGCCATGCTCTGGAAATTTGGCAATGCGGCCAGACTTTACGGCAAGCATTCCGCATTAAATTCTTCCTCGAGCACGGTAAGTTCCTCCCGGTCCGTTTCCAGTTCATCCTCCAACTCTTGTACTGAACTCTTGAGCTCCAGGATGCGGTCAGCATCTGGATTGTGCTGGGCTTGCAGCCCAGTAAGTTGCTGTTTCTGGTTTTCAATTTCGCGCGTCTTGGTTTCGATCTCTTGCTTCAAGGATTTGATTGCTTCCGCCGTTCTTTCGCAGAAAGTTCCTGGCGGGTGGTCACTCTCAGGCGGTTGAACATGCATGGGTAGTCCTCCTTATCTGTGAGTGTGAAAATTATCCATCCCTAATATGCTGAGTAATCGGCTGCCGATGACATACCAGGCAGAGGACAGATCGGGTCGATGCATGGTGAATCATTGACACTGATCCAGGTAAGATTTCCGCTATCTTTGCAATGATTATTCATGTTTCCGGCCGAATTGCCATCCGTATCATTACGGTCTAGCTGTGGCGTGGCCGCCTGCGTTGCGAACAACGCAACCGGTATGGCCGGAATTGAGACGTCAAAGACAGGACCTGCCGGCAGCGCAGGCATGAAAACGCGTGCCAGCCGGCAGGATAGGGAGCGATTAAATCGCGGCAATGCTGAAAGAAGCGTTCAGTCTTTCCTCAACTGATCCCGGATGGGTAGTTGCCGGATGCGCTGGCCGGTCGCGGCAAAAATCGCGTTGCACAATGCCGGGGCAATAGGTGGTACGCCCGGTTCGCCCACCCCGCCGAGCGGCGTATCGAAGTCGGTAGCCGGCAGCAAATGTACCCGAATTTCGCGGGGCGCATCATCCATGCGAGTGAGTTCGTAAGTGTGGAAGTTATCCTGTACCACCGCGCCGTCCTTGAAGCTGATCTCGCCCAGCGTAGCCAGACTGACGCCCATGATGCAGGCGCCCTCGATTTGTGAACGGATGCGTTCCGGATTGACCTGGGGGCCGCAGTCCACGGCCACGTCGACTCTGGGAATGCTCAGGCTGCCGTCCTCGCCGATGGCGGCTTCCACCACGACAGCCACGTAAGTGACGAAGCTGTAATGGGCGGCGATGCCCAATCCCCGGCCCTTGGGCAGAGTGCGTCCCCAGCCGGCCTCGCGCGCGGCGGTTTCAGTCACACGGCGCAGACGCCCGGTGTCCACCGGGTACACTTCGGGCGATTCGCCCTGGTTCCAGGTATCTTCAAGGGTACGCGGATCGATACGGCGAGGCGGACCGATCAGGTCCAGCAGGTAATCCTTGGGATCGAGGCCTGCCTCCGCGGCCAGTTCGGCGACGAAAGACTGAATGGCGAAGGCATGCGGGATGTTGGACACCGAACGAAACCAGCCGATGCGGGTATGCGCCTCGGCCTCGGGGTTTTCGACCCGCAGATTGGGGATCGCGAAAGGCACATTGATGACGCCCATGCCGAGTTCGGCCGTCATCTGATGTTTGCTGTCAGGCGCGAAGGTGGATGAAATGGTGGGCGCCACCGTTCTGTGCAGCCAGGCTACCGGCTTGCCCCGGGCATCCAGTCCCGCCTCCAGTCGCTCGACTGAAACCGTGTGGAAATAAGAATGATGCAGGTCATCCTCGCGAGTCCAGGTCAGCTTGACCGGCTGGCCGTCCATGGCCTGCGACAATAGCGCCGCCTCGATAATGTAGTCGGGTTTGGATTTGCGTCCGAAAGCGCCGCCCAGCAGGGTGACGTATACCGTGACTTTGTCTTCCGGCAGCTTGAGCCATTTGGCCACGCGCTCCCGCGACACCTGCGGGGCCTGCGTGCAGCTCCAGACTTCGCACTGGCCGTTGACGATGCGGGCCGTCGCTGCCGGCGGCTCCATCGGCGCCTGGGCGAGATGCGGGAGGTAGTATTCGGCCGACACCCGTTTGGCCGCGCCTTGCAACGCGGCATCGACGTCGCCGCTGTTGCGTACCACTTTGCCCGGTTGGCGCGCGGCGGCCTCGAGCTCGGCCCGGTAAGCCGCCGAATCATAGCTGCCGTGAGGACCCTTGTCCCATTCGATCTTGAGTGCCTCGCGCCCCTGAATGGCCGCCCAGGTATTGCGGGCGATCACGGCTATGCCGCCGAGCGGGTTGTAATCGGCGGGCGGCGGACTGCCCTTGAGCTCGATGACGCGCACCACGCCCGGTACTTTAAGGGCCTCGCCGGCATCGTAGCTCAAGGCCTTGCCGCCGTATACGGGCGGACGGGCTATCACCGCGTACAACATGCCCTCGAGGCGGACATCGATGCCATACTGTCCCTGGCCCTTGATCATATCCTGCCCGTCGTAGAGGCCGACCCGGCCCTTGCTGATGTAGCGGAACTCCGAAGGTTTCTTCAGGCGCAAACTGTCGCGGTCAGGCACCGGCAGTTTTGCCGCCGCCTGGGCCAGCTGACCGTAGCCGAGTGTTCTGCCGGTCGCGGGATGACGGACCTGGTGCTGCTCGGTGCGGACTTCCTGGACCGGCACTTGCCATTGCGCGGCCGCCGCCGATTCCAGCATGGCGCGGGCCGCCGCGCCGACCCGGCGCATGGGCAGGAAAAAATGGCGCATGCTGCGGGAGCCGTCGGTATCCTGGTTGCCGTAGCGCACTTCGTCGCCGGGCGCCTGCTCGACGCGCACGCGTTGCCAGTCGGCTTCGAGTTCGTCGGCCACGACCATGGGCAGGCTGGTACGTATGCCCTGTCCCATTTCCGAGCGGTGGCAGACGATAGTGACCGCGCCATCGTCGGCTATCGCGACGAATACCAGCGGGTTGTCCACCCAGCCGTGCGGCATGGCGTCGGCGCCATACTTCGCCTCGTCTGTGTGCGGAGCGGTTTCGTCAGCCTCGCTCAGCAGGGGAAAACCGGCGGCCAATACGAATCCGGTGAGCGCCAGCTCCTTGAGAAAGGTGCGGCGGCTGATGTTGACGATGTGCAGTTCATCCAATTCGGGGCGATCCAGCGGTTTTTTCATGACTTGACCTCCTTCAGCCCGGCAGCCTGTTTGATGGCTGCGCGTATGCGGGGATAGGTGCCGCACCGGCAGATATTGCCGCTCATGGCCGCATCGATATCGGCATCGGTGGGTTGGGGTTTTTGTTTGAGCAGGGCCGTGGCCGCCATGACCTGGCCGGGCTGGCAATAACCGCATTGCGGCACGCCTAGCGCCAGCCAAGCCTCCTGGACTTTCTTCCCGGTCGCATCCTGGTCGATGGCTTCGATGGTAACGATTTTTTTGTCGATGGCGGCCGAGATGGGCGTCACGCAGGCGCGCGTGGGTTCACCGTCGAGATGCACCGTGCAGGCGCCGCACAAAGCCATGCCGCAACCGAACTTGGTGCCGGTCAGGCCCAGATGGTCGCGCAGGGCCCAGAGCAGGGGGGTGTCCGCCGGCAAGTCGACCTGATGGGGCTTGCCGTTGATATTGAGCGTGGTCATGGGGCATTTCTCCCTCGAGTCGTTAAAAATGCAAGGTGCCGGCCTTAGGTATCGGCTGCGTGTTGGCCGGAATTCTACACAGGCTTCATCGGCCCGTAAAGGCGCCTACCCGGCAGCTTGTGGCGGAATCCGTCTGTTACTTAGTCCGTCGCCGGCAGTGTTTTGCTCAATGGCTCGCCGCAGCCGCCCCGCCTTACCAGCACCATTTCGCTGACGATGGACAAGGCGATCTCTTCCGGCAGCTTCGCGCCCAGGTTCAGTCCGGCAGGCGCCCGTACCCTGGCGAGGCGGGTCTCGGGGCAGCCCTCTTGGCGCAATCGCTCCAGTACCAGATTCGCGCGCTTGCGGCTGGCGACCAGCGATATATACAAGGCTTCCGATTGCAGCGCACGGGTCAGGGAGTCGTAATCGCCCTTGTGATGCGTGGCGATGACCACGAAATCGCCCGTTTGCGGCTGCAATTGCTGATAGCGGCTGTCGTCGCTGATCACGCGCAGAGCCGTGGGAAAGCGCTCGACGGTGGCCTGCGGGTCGTTGACGATCACATCGAAGCCTAAGCGCTGGGCGAATTCGCAAAGGCTTTCCACGATGCGCCCGTGTCCCATCAGCCAGAGCAGGGGCTTGGGCAAGACCGGTTCGACATACACGCGCATGCTGCCGCCGCAAGGCATGCCGGCGCCGAACACTTCATCATTCAGGTCAATTTCGATCACGCGGGGGGCTCCTGTATCAAGGCACTCAAGCGCCGCACTGGACACCATGGACTGCGCGCAGCCGCCGCCCACCCAGCCGGCAATCACCTTGCCCGACAGGTCGATCAGCGCCTTGGAGGCCGGTTTGGCCGAGGATGAGCCCAGTATTTCCACTACCGTGGCCAGCGCATAAGGGCGGCGTGCTTCGTGCAGTTCCAGCTGAAGGTTGAGAAGGTCCCGGCTCATGATGATGCCCCCATTATTGTCCGGATGTCCAAATCCTCCGGTCTGTCGATGTCCCGAAGTACGCCCGGATCATCGCAGACGACAAGGCGGAGCTGTTCCAGATGGGCCTGAATCACCGTTTTCGCGCCGGTGTCGCCGTTCAATGCCGCCAGGTTCGGGCCCAAGACCGGCGAAAAGCCTACCGGATGCCCGCGCCGGCCTTGCCAGTACGGCGCCGCGATCCGGGCGCCCGAGCGTAGCGCATCGGCCACGCTTTGGATGGTCGCGGGCGCTATCCACGGCATGTCCGCCAGCGCGACCAGCCAGCCCGCGGCTTCCGGTCGGGCGCGAACGCCACAGGCCAGGCTCGCGCCCATCCCTTGATCGGCATCGGCGCAGATCTGAACCGCCGCGCCTTCGGCCCGTAGCCGGGCCGCCAATGCCTCGCCGCCGGGTCGGACCACCGCCAGCACCGCATCGGTGCCGGCCAGCAGGTTGCGGCAGGCGCGTACTGCTACCAAGTCGCCATCGGGTAACGGATGGCTCAGTTTGTCGGCGCCAAAGCGCCGGCTGGCGCCGGCGGCCAGCAGTATGCCGACAATCGGGGCCATCAGCTTAAGTACACCCCTGGATGACGGTTTCGCAGGACTGAGGCATGGAAATTCATCGGTTTGGCTGGTTTCGAGTGAATAGAGCCGGCAAGACTAACACCGCCACGGCCTGATTAGCAAGATCCTTCAGACCGGCGCCGCTAATGCGTCTGGCCGGGAAGCGTGAACCGGAAGGTCGAGCCGATGCCTTGCTTACTCTCCCTCTTTTTCCGGATCGGTTTCCAGCTTGTCGAAGATGACGGTGAGGCGATCTTCGGGAATACCCGCGCCGTTATCGCTGACCCAGCATTCGACAGCCGTCAGCGTTTGTGTCAGCGCGCCAGATTCAGTTTTCAATCGGATTGGTTTATACTTGCCGCAATGATTAGGTGCCCTGGCGCGCGGTCCGCGCGCCAGGGTGAAACGGAAAGTCCGGTGCGATTGGCCTCAGGCTCAGTCAAATCCGGCGCAGCCCCCGCTGCTGTAAGCCTGATGTATCACCTCTATGCCACTGTACGTTAGGAACGGGAAGGCGGGTCGATACAGATGACGGCAAGCCAGAAGGCCGGCCTGATCATATGAAGGACACCGACTCCGGAGGGGAGCCGTATGCCAGTGACGCAGCCCGGGCTGTATTACGCGTACGTGTTTTCCCAAGATAGCAGTCGGCTCCCATCCCTTACTTTATTAGGAAACCCGACATGCTTGCTGAAACCCATTCAAGCCAGACGCTTCGCCAGGCAACCACACGCCTGATTCCCGCTTTGTCAACGATTATACTGGGCTTTGCCCTACTGCTGGTCGTTGGCTTTGCCCCGATTGCCGAAGTGCATAACGCGACCCACGATACCCGCCACGCTACCGGCTTTCCTTGCCACTGATGCCCGGCACGTTCAAACATATTGTATTTTCCGCGCTACCGGCCGGTATTGTCGCGGCGCTGCTGCTGTCCATGCTGCAGATTTTCTGGGTGACGCCGTTGATTCTTCAGGCCGAAACCTATGAAGTTGCCGCTGAAGCGGTTCATCATGAGCATGCTATCGACCCTGGGCTCGATGAACTGGCCTGGCAACCGGAAGACGGCTGGCAGCGGACCTTATCAACGGCCGGCAGCAATATAGTGATGGCCATCGGCTTTGCGCTGATGCTGACGGGGGCTTACTCACTGCGAAAGCCGCCTGGAATAGGGCGGGGCCTGGCCTGGGGATTGGCCGGCTACGCGGTATTTTTTGCCGCCCCGGCCATAGGGCTGCCGCCGGACCTGCCGGGCACGACAGCCGCGGATCTGATGGTAAGGCAATACTGGTGGCTGGGTACGGTGGTGGCGACCGCGGGCGGGCTTGGGCTGGTTTTTCTACAGGACAACTGGCCGCTAAGGATGGCCGGCGTGCTGCTGTTGCTGATACCGCATCTGCTGGGTGCGCCGCAGCCTGAAGTGGATGAAAGCCTGGCGCCGGCGCTGTTGCAAAACCAGTTCCGCTGGGCCAGCGCGCTCAGTAACGCGGCGTTCTGGATGGTATTGGGCGTGCTCTCGGCACTGATCTTTAACCGTTTGCAAGGCAGAAGCGAATGACTCTTTCCAATAACACCGAAGGCGCCACTGGCCAGGTCTGGTTCGTCGGCGCAGGCCCCGGCGACCCGGAGCTCATTACCGTCAAAGGCCAGCGCCTGCTGCGGCAGGCCGGCGCCGTGCTCTACGCCGGCTCCCTGGTCAATGAGGCCGCTACCCTTTACGCCCCGGCTACCTGCCTGGTCCGCGACTCGAAAGACATGACCCTGGAGGAAATTACCGGCTGGTTGATAGAGCAGGCGCGGCAGCATAAAACCGTGGTACGGTTGCAAACCGGCGATCCCGGGCTGTATGGCGCACTGGTCGAAATGGTACAGCCGCTCGATGCGGCGGGCATTCCCTGGGCCGTAGTGCCGGGCGTGTCTTCGGCGATGGCTTCCGCCGCCGCGGCCGGCGAAACGCTGACCCTGCCCGAGGTGACGCAGACGGTGATCCTCACCCGTGTGGCCGGACGCACGCCGATGCCGGCCGGAGAGGATCTGGAATCCCTGGCTTCGCATCACACCACGCTATGCATCTTTTTATCCATCACCCTGCTGTCGGATGTGCAACGGGCTTTGCTTGCCGCAGGCTGGGACGAACAAGCGCCGATCCTGGTGGTGCAAAAAGCCAGCTGGCCGGATGAAGAAAAGATCGTCCGCGGCACGCTTAAGGACATTCGCGACAAATGCCGCGCCGAAAAGATCAACAGCCAGGCGATGATCATCGCCAGCCCGGCACTGGGCGCCCGCCATTGGCCGGAGATCCGGCATTCAAAACTCTACGATGCCGGGTTTTCGCATCGTTTCCGCAAGGCCGTCAAACCATGAGACAGGATATGAATCAGCAAACCATTTTATTGATCGGACACGGCTCGCGCGAGACGTCCGGCAATCTCGAAGTCGAGGCCTTTGCCGATCAATGGCGTGCCCGCCAACCGCAACGGCGCCTGGAAGTCTGCTTTATCGAATTTGCCGAAGTGCTGATTGACGAAGGTCTGGATCGCGCGGCCCGGCACGGGGGGCAGGTCGTCGTGGTGCCGTTGATCCTCAATGCCGCCGGCCACGTCAAGATGGAGATCCCCGAGCATATCGAGCATGCCCGGCTGCGGCATCCGGAGGTTGAGTTTATCTATTGCCGCCACCTGGGCGCCAGCGAGGACATTCTGGCTATTCTCAAGCGCAATCTGCGCAAAGCCATGACCAGCCTGGACATGCCCGACCCGCGTAACACCGGCGTCATTCTGCTGGGACGCGGCTCTTCGGACCGGGTCGCCAACGGCGAAGTGGCCAAAATGGCGCGCTGGCTGTACGAAGACGGCGAGCACCCGATGGTCGATATTGCCTTTACCGGCATCACCCATCCGCGCCTGGAATCGATGGTGCAACGCCAGGCCAGGCTGGAAATGCGGCAGATTGTGGTGCTGCCGTACTATCTGTTTACCGGTACGCTGATCGAGCGCATCCATCGTCAGATGGCGGGCTTGCAGAGCCAATATCCGCGCATCCGTTTTGCCCAGGGCGACTATCTGGGGTTTGAGGACGAAATATACGCCTTGCTGGAACGGCGCATCGATCAAGCCGCTCATACGCAGCCCCCGGTCATGATGGAGTGCGACGGCTGCAAATACCGCGAATTCGCCGCCGATCACGGCCACCACGGTCACCATCACGCATAACAGGTTATACCATGAACAATATCGTCACCGAACAGCTTACCGACGCCGGCCGCCGGATCGAACACGATTCGTTTGCCATCGTCGACAACGAAGCCGGTCCGCACAGCTATAGCGAGCAGCAATGGCAAGTCGTGCGGCGCATGATCCACGCCTCGGCGGATTTTGAATTCAACGGCCTGACCCGCTTCCATCCCGATGCGGTGGCCGCCGGATTACAGGCCATCATTCGGGGGGCGCCCATCGTCGCCGACGTGGAAATGATCTGCGTGGGCTTGTCCAAACCGCGCCTGGATCACTTTGGCGTCGCCACGCATCAATTCATCGCCGATGAGGATGTGATCGCCCAGGCCAAAGCTGAAAACAGCACCCGTGCCGTGCAGGCCATGCGCAAGGCGCAGCGGCTGAATTTGCTGGACGGCGGCATCGTCGCGGTCGGCAATGCGCCGACCGCGCTGCTGGAAGTGGTGCGCATGATCAACGACGGGCAGATCAAACCCGCGCTGGTGATCGGCATGCCGGTGGGGTTCGTTTCCGCCGCCGAATCCAAAGCGGTACTGAGCGAAATTGACGCGGTGCCCTGGATGGTCATTGACGGGCGCAAAGGCGGCTCCACCCTGGTAGTGGCCGCGATCCACGCCTTGCTGGCGCTGGCCGAAGCGCGGCAAAAAGCGGCCGGCTGATCTCGCGCATGGAAAAAAAAGCCAAAGGCACCCGCAAAGGCTACACCACCGGCGCCTGCTCCGCCGCGGCGGCGCGGGCGGCGGTGCTGGGCCTGGTGGACGGCGCGGTGCCCGAGGCGGTCGATTGCGACTTGCCCAACGGCCAGCGGGTGCGCTTTGCAGTCCGCGACGGGCGCTGCGACCGCAGTGCGGCGCACGCTGTCGTTATCAAGGATGCCGGCGATGATCCCGATGTCACCGACAAGGCGCCGTTGACCGCCGATGCGCGGCTATTGCCGGACGCGCCCGGTGTGGTGCTGCTGAAAGGCGGCGAAGGCATCGGCATGATCACCATGCAGGGCCTGGGCCTGGAGGTAGGCGGGCCGGCCATCAATCCGGTGCCGCGGCGTAACATCGAAGCCAATGTGCGCAGTGCGGCCGGCGCCTTGCTGGAGCGGGCAGGCCTTGAGCTGACCATTTCCGTGCCCGGCGGCGAAGACATGGCGAAAAAAACGCTCAATTACCGCCTCGGCATTATCGGCGGCATTTCCATACTCGGCACTACAGGCATTGTCCATCCGTATTCCACGGCGGCGTTCCGGGCCAGCGTCATCCAGGGCATCGAAGTGGCCGCCAGCCAGGGCCAGGATACCGTGGTGCTGACGACGGGCGGGCGCACGGAAAAATTTGCCATGCAGGCATTGCCCGATCTGGCGCCGGCGTGTTTCGTGCAGATGGGCGACTTTTTGAAATACGCGCTCGATACCGCCGTCGCATGCGGAATCCGACAGATAGTGATCGGCGGCATGGTCGGCAAGCTGACCAAGATCGCCCAGGGTGAAACCATCACGCACGCCAACCGTAGCGCCGTGGACACCGATTTGCTGGCGGAACTTGCCGCCGAGATCGGTGCTCCGGCTGACGTCTGCGCCGATATCAGGCAATCGGAAATGGCCCGCTACGCCAGCGAGCGCATGGAAGCGCTGGGGCTGATTGGCGAATTTTATACGGCCCTGGGTCGGCGGGTCATCGCCACCTTGAGCCACCGCTACACCGGCAAATTCCGCCTGCGGGTGCTGATGTGCGACTTTGACGGCAATAAACTGGCCGAAGTTGAAGGAGATGTTTGAGATGACCCACCCTTGCCGGATTATCGGCGTATTGGACAACGGCGTCGCCGGCTTAACGCCGGAAGCGCTGGCGCAACTGCGCGCCGCCGACCTGGTGATTGGCGCCCGCCGCACGCTAGCGTTATTCGCCGATGAAATCAGCGCCGATGCCGAGCGTCGGGACCTGACCGGCCATCTGCCGCAGGTTCCCCTGTGGATAAAGGCGGCGCGCGAGGCCGGCGGACAGGTCGTTGTGCTGGCGACCGGCGATCCCTTATGCCACGGCATCGCCAGTTTTCTGATCGGCAAGCTCGGGCGTGAAGGCGTGGCGATAACGCCTAATCTGTCCACGCTGCAGCTGGCCTGTGCCCGGCTGGGACTGCCCTGGCAGGCGGTGCGTATCGGCTCGGTGCACAACCGCGACGTCGGCGAGTGGAGCATCGGCGCCACGCCGGACCACGGCCTGTACCCGTTGCTGTCCGTGCTGCGCCAGTCCGATCTGACGGCCGTCTTCACCAGCCCGGAAAACAGCCCGGACCGCATCGCCCGCATGTTGCGGGTCGAGTCGCTGGCGGACGAATTCGAAATGGCGGTGGCGGAATGCCTATTGCGGGACAGCGAGCGGATTTCCGACTGGCTGGCGATCGACGAGGCCGCCGGCCGCCGCTTCGCCGATCCCAATATCGTCCTGTTGCGCCGCCGCCGGCCTGCCGCGCGCGAAGCCATGTTCGGCCTGCCCGACGAGCGTTTCAACCAGCGCAAGCCCGACAAGGGATTGATCACCAAACGCGAAGTGCGGGCGGTGTCGCTGGCGCGGATGGCCTTATTGCCGGACAGCATCGTGTGGGACATCGGCGCCGGTTCCGGCGCGGTCGGGCTGGAGGCGGCCAGATTGTGCCCGCGGGGCCATGTCTATGCCATCGAGAAGAACGAGGCCGATGCCGCGATCGCCCTGAGTAACCGGGCCAGTCTGCGGGTCAGCAATTATACGCTGCTGCATGGCCGCGCGCCGGTCGGGCTGGAAAACTGGCCCGACCCGGACGCGGTGTTCATCGGCGGTTCCGGCGGCGAGCTGCGCGAACTGATCGCTCTTTGCCTGCGGAGGCTGCGCCCGGGCGGCCAGCTGGTGATGAATTTCGCCACTCTGGAAAATCTGTCCACAGCGGTGGAAGCGCTGAAAGCGGCCTGCGCGCAATGGGATGTGCTGCAGCTGCAAGCCGCGCGCAGCAAACCCATTTTGGACATGCACCGCATGCAGGCGGAAAACCCGATCTGGATTGTCTGCGCCGAGCGCGGCGAGGGCGGCCCGGACAATGCATAATCATTTAATGCGCCTGAAAATCAGTGCGCAAAGCCGGCGCAGGTGCGCCATAGCTCAGTCCAGCGAGCAAACCTCGGAACAAAACACATGAATACACCCAAAACCGGCCGACTGTTCGGCGCCTCGCTCGGTCCCGGCGATCCGGACCTGATTACCCGGCGCGTCTGGGCCTTATTGCAGCGGACCGACGCGCACTGGGCCTACCCGGTGCGGCGCAAGGACGCCGAAAGCCATGCGCTGCAAATTGCCCTGCGCGCGGGCTTGACGCTGCCTGACGCGCATTCGCCGCTGATTTTCCCGATGACCCACGATGCCGGCATCCTGGCCGGCTACTGGCTGCGAGCCGCCGAAACGGTGCTGACTCATCTGCATGCCGGTCAGGACGTGCTGTTTCTGGTCGAGGGCGACGCCTCCACCTATTCGACCTTCGGCCATCTGGCCCGCACCGTGCGCGCGCTGGACGAAAGCATCATGATCGAAACGATCCCCGGCGTGCCGTCGTTTAATGCCGCCGCCGCGCGCGTGGCCATGCCGCTGGCCGACACCGACGAAACCGTGGCGATTATTCCGGCCAGTTACGGCATCGCCATGATCGAGCGTCTGCTCAATGACTTCGACACGCTGGTGTTGCTGAAGGTAAAACCCTTGCTGGATGATATTCTCGATCTGCTGGAACGACGGGCGCTATTGGCCGATACCGCTTTTGTCGAGAAGGCCGGCACGCCGCAGGAGCGCATCGAACGCGACGTGCTGAACTTGCGCGGACAAAAGGTCAACTATCTGTCCCTGCTGCTGGTGCGCAACCCGGGCCGTCAGCGCGGCGAAATGATCCGCGGCTGCCGCAAAAAAACATCCGAACCCACCGAAGAGGCTCAATGACCACTCCCTCACAACCCCGTATCGCGCTGGTCGCGATTACCAAGCACGGCTTAGCCCAGGCCCTGCGCCTGGCCGTGCAATTGCCCGATGCCTGTCTGACGGTATCGGAAAAATTCGCGTCCGGCCTGCCCGCCCTCAGCAATCCTGTCGAAGTGCTGCCCGGCGCGCTGAGCGCCAATATGGGCGGTCTGTTCGCGCGCTACGACCAGCTGGTGCTGTTTATCTCGCTCGGCGCCGTGGTGCGGCTGATCGCCCCGCATCTGAAATCCAAGGATGAAGACCCCGGCGTCGTGGTCGTGGACGATGCCGCGCGCTATGCGATTCCGGTATTGTCAGGCCACGTCGGCGGCGCCAATGCCTTCGCCGAGCAGGTGGCCGCGTTGCTGGGCGCGGACGCGGTGCTGACCACGGCCTCGGATGTCGGCAAGACCATCCCGGTGGATATTCTCGGACGCGAGCTGGGCTGGCAGGTCGAGGCGCCGAAACTCAACATCACCCGCGTCTCGGCGCACGTGGTCAACGAAGAACCCATCGCTTTCGTGCAGGAAGCGGGGGCCAAAAACTGGTGGACGCGGCCCACGCCGCTGCCGGCCAATATTCATCTGTTCGAACGTTTCGAGGCGGTGGATTTGTCCCGGTTCAAAGCCGTGCTCTGGGTGACCCGCCGAGACATCGCCCCGGCACAGTGGCAGCAGCTCGCCGAGCGTTTGGTGGTCTACCGGCCGCCGCTGGGGCAGGACTGATGAAAGTCATGCTGGGACTCGGCTGTGACCGCAACACGTCTTTAGCTACCCTGCGCGCGGCCGTCGAACAGGCGCTGGCCCTGGCCGGACTGGATCAATCCGCCGTCGCGGGCGCAGCCAGCATCGACAGGAAAAACGACGAGGCGGCCATCCTGCAACTGGCCGCCGAACGCGCCTGGCCGCTGTATTTTTTTACCGCGCAGCAACTGGCGCAGGTGCCGGTGCCCAATCCTTCCGAAACCGTGCGCAAGTATATGGGTACGCCAGCCGTCGCGGAGGCGGCGGCATTGCTGGCGGCAGGCGCCGACATGCGCGCGCTGCGGCTGGAAAAACACAAATACCGCGGCGAGGACGGCAAGAACGCCACGGTTTCAATCGCAAGCATGAAAGAGAACAACGCATGAACAAAGGCAAAATTCTGTTGGTGGGCTTCGGCCCCGGCGCTCCGGAACACATGACCTACCGGGCCCGTGCCGCCATCGCCGAGGCCGATGTGGTGATCGGCTATTCCACTTACATCAAGCTGGTGCAGGAGCTGCTGGAAGGCAAGGAAGTGATCCGCAAGGGCATGACCGAAGAGATCGACCGCTGCATCGAAGCCTACGATCAGGCCATGCTGGGCAAAACCGTGGCCTTGATTTCATCCGGCGACATCGGCGTTTACGGTATGGCCGGGCCGACTTACGAAGTGCTGCTGCAGGCCGGCTGGACGCCGGACAGCGGCATCACGGTGGAGGTAATCCCCGGCGCCACGGCCCTGAATGCCTGCGCCGCGCTGGTCGGCGCACCGCTGACGCATGATTTTTGCTCGATCTCGCTGTCGGATCTGCTCACTCCCTGGCCGACCATCGCCAGGCGCCTGGAAGCGGCCGCGCGCGGCGATTTCGTCGTGGCGCTGTACAATCCCAAAAGCGGCCGGCGCACCGGACAGATTGTCGAGGCGCAGCGCATCCTGCTGCGGCATCGCGGCCCGGAAACGCCGGTCGCCATCATCAAGTCCGGCTATCGCCAGCGTCAGGCGATCCAGATGACCACGCTGGCGCAGATGGCCGATTGCGAGATCGGCATGCTGTGCACGGTACTGATCGGCAACAGCAGCACGTTCGCCCGCGAGGGCCTGATGATCACCCCGCGCGGTTATGCCAACAAATACGACAACCTGACCGGCGACGCGAAAACCGGCGAACAGGCCGGCCGCTCGCTGAGCATGGGGCTGACCGGCTGGCATGCCTGCGTGCGCAAATATTTGCGCGAAAATCCGGCGGCCACGCCGCGCGAGGCGGCCGCGCATTTCGACGCGCCGCTGGATGAAATGCTGGCCGCCATTGCCGCGGCCCGGCCCGGCGACGAGGCGGGCGATCGGCAGGCGCGCCGGATTGACGCGGAACAGGTCGATGCCGTGCTGAACGCCGCCAATGATTGGGGGCGGCTGCGGGCCGTGATCCGCAGCGAGGCCGGCGCGGTGGCCGAATTGTTGCTGGATGCCAGGGACTTCACCCGGCGCGGGGACTGGCTGAATATGACCAACGAGCATTGCCATCTGCATGTCGACAGGCAGCGCATCGTTAGCGCCTGGTTTCTAAGCCAGGGCGACAGACAGCATGGCGTCTATTTCGTTGACGGGTACGGCGCGGTGGTGTTTTCCCTGTTGCTGATCAAGGCAGGCGAGACCTTCGATGCCGCCGCGCTGAACGCTTATCGCGACGCCTGCGAACACTATGGTCGGGCCATTGCGGCCATTGAAGATGTTGAAACCGAAGAGGCGACAAGCGATGAATGATACGGTGCTGCCGGAAAAGCCCAAAATGGGCGACTACAAACGCCATTTGCTGGTCTGCACCGGCCCGCGCTGCACGCTGAACGGCGAGTCGCAAGCGCTGTTCGAAAGCCTGGGCGCCAAATTCAAGGCCGCGGGACTGGATCAGGGCGCGTTGCGGGTCAAGCGCACCCGGGTGTCGTGTTTCGCCACCTGCAAGGCGGGGCCGATCGTCTGCGTGCAGCCGGACGGCGTCTGGTATTACCAGGTCAACGAGGCCAATCTCGAGCGCATCATTCAACAACACCTGATCGGCGGCGAACCGGTGTCCGAGCTGGTTTTCCATCAGGGGCCGGCCTGTCATGAAGACTAACAGCGTAAGCTGCCCGGCGCTGCTGGTAACCGCCCCGGCTTCCGGGCACGGCAAAACCTCGGTGACTGCGGCGCTGGCGCGTTTTCACAGCCGTAACGGCTTGCGCGTGCGCTGTTTTAAAACCGGGCCGGATTTTATCGATCCCACACTGCTGGCGGCGGCCTCGGGGCAGGCCGTCTACAATCTGGACAGCTGGATCATGGGCAGCGAGCATTGCCGGCAATTGCTTTATGACGCCGCGGCCGAATCCGATCTGATTCTGGTGGAAGGCGTCATGGGCTTGTTCGATGGCGAACCGAGCAGCGCCGATCTGGCCGAGCTATTTGGCTTGCCGGTTTTGCCGGTGATCGATGCGGCGGCGATGGCGCAGACATTTGCGGCGGTGCTGCATGGGCTGGCGACATTCCGCCCCTCGTTGACGGTTGCCGGAGCCGTCGCCAACCGTGTCGCGTCGGCGCGCCATGCCGATCTGTTGCGCACCGGCCTGCCGGCGGGGCTACAGTTGGCCAGTCTGCCGCGCAATCCGCAAGCCAGCCTGCCGGGACGCCATCTGGGTTTGCAGCTGGCCGATGAAATTGCCGATATAGCCGGGCGCCTCGATCAACTGGCCGATGCGATCGGCGAAACCTGGCTGGCCAAGTTGCCGCCCGTTATTGCGTTCGCCGCGCCGGCCCGCTCGCCGAAGCCCGAGCCTTTGCTGCAGGGCAAAACCATTGCCGTGGCGCGCGATCGAGCGTTTTGTTTTCTGTATCAGCAAAATCTCGATTGTTTGCGCGATATGGGCGCCCGGCTGAAGTTCTTTTCGCCGCTGGCCGATGACGCATTGCCGGACGCGGATGCGGTTTACCTGCCGGGCGGTTATCCGGAACTTTACGCCGATACCCTGGCGGGCAATAACCGGCCGCGCGCGGACATTCAGGCGCATATCGCCCAGGCAAAACCGCTGTTGGCCGAATGCGGCGGCATGATGTATCTGACGGAAGCGCTGCTGGACGTTGAAGGACGGCGGCACGAGATGCTGGGCGTGATGCCGGGCGTGGCCGTCATGCAGGGCAAACTTTCCGCGATCGGCTCGCAGCTGGCTGAGCTTGATGGACAGATCGTTCGCGGCCATACCTTTCATTACTCGACCTTGCAAACGCCGTTATCCGCCATCGCCCAGGCACAAACGGTTAACGGGCATGGCGGTGAAGCGGTTTATCGGGTAGGTTCGGCAACAGCGTCTTATCTGCACTTTTATTTTCCTTCCAACCCGGAAACAATCGCCGGGCTGTTCCTGGCTTGAATTCGCGCAAAACGTTTCGGACGGGCAACCGCTCCGTCCGGCTGTCGTTAGAGCGTTTATTCATTAGTCGGAAACATTACCTTCAGACATGCGTCGCCATGAAAACAAGTCATTCACTGATCGACAGGGCATTTCCTCGTTCCCACGCTCCCTGAAGGGCATAAATGGGAATGCAGACCGCAGCGGAACTGAGCACCGGTATGGGTTCCCACGCAGGAGAGAGTGTGAAAGAATTAGTGAAAAACGTCATAAAAAGCCTTATTCACCACGAAGATCACGAAGGACACGAAGAAAAAATTGGGTTAATCAATAGTTTAAAACTTCGTGCTCTCGATTGCTGTTCCAGACGCAATTCTACCGCCTCCATCCTTGGAGGCGTTCGTGTCCTTCGTGGTTAAATCCTTTAAATTGAATACTTTCACAGTCTCAGGAGCATGGGAACCAGGGAACGCGCGCGTGTGGTTATTTACTCATTTGGACTAAAAATGAATTCTTTCACAGTCTCGTACCCTACTGTATTTTTCAGGTAGCTTTGGGGCATCCCGTTCATGGTTTTCATACCCGACGCGGTCAGGCCGGAATTCGACCATGGCATGAATCCTGGCCCGGCAGGTGTCGGCCGATCATTCCCCCAGAAAATCCCCGCGCTGATGCTGCCACATGGCGTAATACTTGCCTTTCCGGTCAAGCAGTTGCTGGTGCGTGCCTTGCTCGATGATGCGGCCTTTATCCAGCACGATGATGCGGTCCATGTTCAATATCGTGGACAGCCGGTGCGCGATCACGATGGCGGTCTTGTCCTTGATCAGCTCAAAAATAGCCACCTGGATCTGTTTTTCGGTCAGTGAATCGAGCGCGCTGGTGGCTTCGTCCAGCACGACGATGGGGGCGTTTTCCAGAAAGGCGCGGGCCACGGCGATGCGCTGTCTTTCGCCGCCGGACAGTTTGACGCCGCGCTCGCCGACCAGCGTGTCGAACTGTTCCGGGAGCTTTTCGATGAATTCCAGGCAGCGCGACTTGCGCGCGGCATCGATCAGCCGTGCTTCCGGGATATCGGCGCCCAGCGTGATATTGTCCCGTACCGAGCGGTGGAACAGCTCCGGCTGTTGCGGGACCATCGAGATCTGCCGGCGCAAAGCCGCCAGGGTGAAGGCCTTGGCCGGCATGTCGTCGAAAAACAGATTGCCCTGCTGCGGGTCGAGAAAGCGAAACAGCAGTTTGGTCAATGAGGATTTGCCGGAACCGGACGGGCCGACCAGCGCGACTTTTTCGCCGGCCTTGATGGACAGCGAAAAGTGCTCGAACAGCTTTGACTGTTCGGCATTCGACGGATTATAGCTGAAGTCGATGTTGTCGAAGCGGATGGCGCCTTTAGTGATCTTCAGCGGGCGGGCATCGTCGGCATCGGTTTCAAAGTCCCGCAGCCTGAACACCTCGGTCATTTCGGTGGCATCGGCCAGCGCCGTGAAAAAATTGCGGAAATTGCGCCCGAACTCCCACAAACGCTGGATCAGCATGAGCATGATCGATTGAAACAGCACGAATTCGCCGACCTGAAAGTCGCCGGTCTGCCATTTCCCGATCATCAGGTAAACCAGCAGCAGCTCGATGGCGAAAGTCATCAGGCCTTGCACGGCAAAGGAGATGAACATCAGTAGCCAGGCGATTTTCTTTTTGCGGTAGACAATATCCGAGGCCCGGTTGACCTGGTCCTGTTCCTGGGCTTCCAGGGCGAAGCTTTTGACGATGAAGATATTGCCGATGGCGTCGGAATAGGCGCCGCCGACTTTGGAGTCGGCCTGGGCCACGGCCTTGTCGAAGCGCAGTTTCCAGATCGAATAGGCGATGTTCCAGGTGATAAACAGCACCACCCAGATCAGGAAATAAAACGCGAATCGGGGTTGCTGCCGGAAGAAGATCGCGAACGAGATCACGACCGCGACGATATTCATGAAGAACTGGAACAGGAACCAGTCCATGATGATTTCAAAAGACCGCGAGAAGCGGTTGGCCTGCTTGATCAGGCTGCCTGAAAAGCTGTTCTCGAAAAAAGCGTATTTCTGTTTTTTCAGCACCTCGAAGCAGCGTTTTTCCAACAGATTGACGCCGCCGCCGTCGAGCGGCACAATCGCGACTTCCAGCAGGCGCCATGACAGCCAGACGCCGGCGTAAATCACCATAATCGTCTTCAGGTTGTCCAGCAGCAGGGCCAGGGTTGCATCGGAGTAAGGCGCCGCCAGCCCGTTGGCGATATTTTTATAATAAAGGGGCGCCGATAAATCCAGCACGACCGCGCAGCTCAAGGCGAACAGGGCCAACAGGAAAAACCATTTTTTCTGCCAGACGACCCGGGCGTATTCTTTGAAGATAATGTCCATTATTATGTGCGGTTTAAGTGTTTTTTCAGGTGGCTAATTTAACATGTCATCACCCTGAGCCGGCGTTGTTTTAGCTAAGTAATGGGCATGGAATAAATCAGGGAATTGTAGGTGCGCACTTGAGGAAGTTATTTTATGCGCGTTCCTAACCCGGATATTTTATAACTGATGTTACGCGGCCAGTTGAAGTTAGATCGATTTAACAAAGTGTCCCTAGTACTCAGTTAGCCTTGTTATGACGAGTAAAATTCCGCGTTCCCACGCTCCCGCGCACCCTGAAGGGCATAAATGGGAACGCATACCGGGCCATACGGCGTGCCGCTCTCAAAGCCCGGTATCGGTTCCCACGGAGGACCGTGGGAACCAGAAAAAGCAGGGTACGTATCGCGCCATTTTCGAGGCGGCAGAGCGACGAAGCCATGGTGGGGCATACAGGGAATGGCCGGCTTGATCGATTTCATATCTTGACCGCGCGGCGCAAAACCGGCTATAAGTAGCCGGACTTAACATATTGAAATACAGACATAAAGGCTTTGATCCTGAAGCCTACTAATAATAACCAGTCATGCAAACACCGGTATGAAAGTAGCTGAAAAATATCTTGCAAATACTCGCATCGGTAAGACAGATAAAGGTGTGAGAAATGGGTGTAGATAACTTTCGCGGCGCGGGCTCGGGCAGTACCGGGGGCATCATCAATCGTATCCAGACGCTGTTCGTCGGCCTGTTGAGGATATGGACGATCCCGATTGTCCTGCTGTTGAGTCTTGCATCCGGGTTTACCACGTATTACGGCATGTCCCATTTCATCACGCCGTGGATCGCCCTGATCATTACCGTGGCGATTCAATCCATCATCGTTATCTGTTCGCTCGAAATCGCCGGCATCCACTGGAAAGCCAACCGGACGCGCTATTTGAGCGTGTTGATCTCCCTGATCATTGCCATTAGCGCCTCAATTTCATTTTCCTATTTTCAGTTTTACGAAATTTCGGAACAGGAAAACCTGCATATCGATCGGCTGAATCAGGTCAGGCAGGACGTTAACGATTACCTGAACCAGATCCTGGCCGTGAAAACCGAGATTCTCGAACAGCAGCGCGCGCAGCTCGATCAGGCCTCGAAGGAAGTCTCGCAAGCCTATTTCGGCACCCATCCTGAAATTGCCCCCGAATACAGAAACCAGGTCGGCGAAGGGCCGTTCTGGAAACGCTATAACGAACTTTACCAGGCCAAGGCGCAACAATTCGCCCAGCTCGAACAGGGGTTCAAGCAGTTGGACGACGATATGCGCAAGTTGCAGGCAGGCCTCAGGCAGGTGAGTCTCGGGCAGGATGAAGGCGGCGCCTATCAGACCGTGCTGACCAGCCTCAACGATGTGCAGATCAGATTCAATCAATTGGCGACCGGCCTGGGCCGCGCCGCGCCGGAGGCCCCCGTGTTGATGTCTTACGCGCAGTTTGCCCAGGACGTACAGCCCTCTTTCCTGATGTGGAAGGGCTTTTCCGCGTTCGCGTTTATCTGCGCGGCCATGGTGGATTTTTTCACCGTGCTGCTTTCGTACCGGCTGGAGTTTACGGCGCCCGGGCCGTTGACCGAACAGGAGCAGGAACTGGTTTTCGAATGCCTCAGGCAATTCACCGAGTTTCGCATCAATGAAAATGACGAGCTTGAGATGGTGATCGAGAAAACCGAAATAGAACGGGCGAGGCGTTATTCCGACTGGTCGAGAATGTTCGCGGTCGGTTTTTTGCTAAGCCGCGGCTTCTTGCGCAAGATCGACGCCCGGACCGTCGAATTCGCCCCTAATCTCTATCCGCTGATCGCTGAGCGCATGGGCGATAAAATCCGCGCCATCAAGGCCGATTCCGCCGCTAAAGTCACGCCATTGCAGAAGGCCGGAAATGAATAACGACAACACTGACCTGGAACGATGGCTGGGCGGATTCGATTTCGACCGGGAAACCGACGGCCCGGAGACTTGGGACCCCGGTTTCGATGCCGAACGGCGCCTGGTCCATACCCGGCTCGGTTTTTACAACAAGCTGTTCAGCCGGCCCGAGAAATTCGTCAAGCGCTTTTATCATACCGTCTACCCGCTCGCGATAGCCGACTGGAGCCTGACGTCCGATAACAAGCTCTATGACGGCTTTTGCACGATCGCGACGCGCCTGGATATTCGCTTCCAGGCGTCGATCAAGTATGCGGCCGACAACTGGGAATTTCTGCCGGATATCAATCAGCATATCAAGGCTTCCTATGCAGGGCTGGTCAGGGATGCCATCGACAGGGAGCTGCTGAATCTGGACGACGGCGCCTGGATACAGTCAGGCCTGAAGGAGACGGAACAAAGAATCGCCCAGGCCGTCAACGAGTTGCTGATGCTACGCAACATCCAATGCCGGACTTTCTGCATCATGAAACCCTCTTTCGAAGAGTTTTCCGAGGACTCGGCGTTGGACGGCCGGTTCGCGCAGGAGTCCGTGTATCTGAGCGTGATTAAAAAGAATTTCGAATTCCGTGAAAAACAGGCTCAGGAGAAACGGCGCCAGGAACAGGAGCTGGAAAATCAGAAGCTGTTACAGAAGCAGCTGCAATTGCAGCAACTGAACAAGGAAGACGAACTGCAAAGACTGAAAGCCATTCAGGACGCGGAGAACCAGCAGCTGCGCCTGAAGGACGAGGAAAAGCTGCTGATCGGGCAATTCGCCATGGAAAAGCGCCTGCATGCCGAAAAAATCCGGCATGAAAATGCCTTGAAAGAGATGGCATGGCGGGCTGAAATCGAGGAACAGGAGAAGCGTCAGGCCCTGCAGCGCGAAGTCGAAGAGCAAAATCAGCTTAATCAGCTGGCGCATGGGGCGCGGTTAAAGGAAACGGCGCTGGAGGCCGAGATCAAGGAATTCGAGAAGCAGCAGGCGCGCTGGAACGAGGCCAAGGAAAGAATGCATGTTGAAAGCCTGAAGCAGCAGCAGCGCCTGCAACAGATGGATCTGGAGGTCGAACTCAAGGCCCAGGAGCGTCAGCAGCAGGAAAGAAGCAGAGTGGAGCAGAAACTGCAGGCGGAAAAGCTTGAATACGAAGCGCGTCTGAAAGACATGCAACTGGAAGCCGAAATCAAGGAAAAGCAAAGACGCTTTGATGCGACGGAAAAATCGGACGAGTATCTGCGCCGCGAAATCGAACTGCTGATACTGGAAAAACAGCGCGCCGAACTGACCCGGGCTATCAGCAAGCCGGCCACCAACCTGTTGGAACCCCCGGAATAACGGTTGCGGGATCTGATATTGCGCAGGCCATTGTCGAATTCCTCAAATTGTTCAGCAGGGCGCATAGCCTGTCCGGCTCAGGGTTCCCATGCCTTGTGGGGCATGGCTTTCGGATACTCCGGTGTTCCGTTTCGGACCGGCAGCCAATTTTATCTCCATCATTAACTTGCGCTTCCGTGGACATAAAAAAGTCACAATAATGCCGGTTTTGTCATTTTAGACGTTAAAACAGGCGGTCTTATCAGTTCAAAAGTTGCTTATCCTTGTTTTTTCAGGTAAAGGAACCAGGTCAAGCCACTCGCATTTTGAAAAGCATGGGGAAAAACATGAAATCAACGCGGAATATTTTTCTTCCTCTCATACTGTTGTCGCTTGGCTTTTTCCAGGCAGCTGAGGCGGTTGCCGGCGGCCGTCCGATTGAGAACATGGCTCTTCAGTCTTCCACAGGGCCTGTCATGGAAAGGGCTTCTGAGCCGAACAGGCGCATCACTGCGCCTGCGATGGCCGGGCCCGTTTTCGCGGCGGCGCGCGCCAGGCAACCGATTACCGATATGCGCGAGGCTGAAGATAGCGTAAAGCCGGCCGTTCTCCGTACCGCTACGGGTAAGGAGGGCGGCGCCGACAGGGCGAACCTCAAAAAGGCGGCCGTCGAGGAGGGGCAGCCGCCGATGGCCATCGATGATGCCTATAACACCTTGCAGGGCACCTCGCTTATCATTACCGCCCCCGGCGTGTTGGGAAACGACCTGTATCACGAGGGCGTCTCGGTGTCGGCGGTTTTGGTCACCGAGGCCGGCAACGGTGCGCTGACCTTTAATCCGGACGGTTCGTTCACCTATCAGCCCGACAGTGGCTTCATCGGCGAGGATCGTTTTACTTACACGACGAAAGACAGTCGCGGCAATTCATCCGAGAGCCCTGCAACCGTGATCCTTACCATCAGTGAAGCGAATGTCGATCCGGTCGCGGAGGACGATAAGGCCGAGACGGATGAGGATACGGCTGTGGAGATCGACGTGCTGGCCAATGATCGCGATCCGGACGACGACGCCTTGACCGTGACCACGGTGACCCCGCCGGTGAATGGTGAAGCAACCATTAACTCGGATAATACGGTCGAATATGTGCCCGATGCCAATTTCAACGGTACGGACAATTTTACCTATACCATCTCTGACGGCGACGGCGGCGTGGCCACCGCCACGGTAACGGTTACCGTGAATGCCGTCAATGATGCGCCGGCGGCGGTCGATGATGCGGCGGCGACGACTATCGGCAAAGCGGTCACTATCCCCGTGCTTGCCAACGATAGCGATGCGGACGGCGACACCTTGACCATCACCGCCGTCACCAATCCGCGCCATGGCTCGGCCACCATCGCCAAAGGCGGCGTCACCTATAAGCCCGACGCCGGATTCAAAGGCGTCGATAGATTCGGCTATACCGTCACCGACGGCAACGGCGACACGGCCACCGCCTCGGTAACAGTAAAAGTGAAGGTGAAGGTGAAGTCCGGTGCCGGCGCCGCGCGCCATTGAAGATCTGTTGATGGCTTGACAGGCGCCTGCGCCAGCGGGGCCGCCTGGAAGCGGCGTTTTTTTTTGTCCGCTTCCGTTCGGGAAGTGTTTGCTGGTGCCGATAACGAGAAGGGACTGGTTTTTTCCTTGAACATCCTTGTTCGATACTGGACTTATTTCCGTATGAACGTCACTTGATCCTGTCATCAGCGGTCATAAGCCGCGCCGCTAGCTTATGGTCGGAGAATTTTTCCAGGGCATGGCCGACTTGCAGGCATTTTCCGCCCTGCGCTTTGTAGTCCCGGCTGAAGTCGTCGATGAATTCCATGACCGTATGGTCGATCAGGTAGCCGTTTGAAAAATCAAACACCAGGGTTTTGCCGGGTTCAAGATCAGCCAGCGCCTTTTTCATCGGCAGAAAGTTTGAAAACAGCGCGGACCCCAATAATTTAACGACGATGGTCTGGCTATCGGGCCGGTGGATTTCGAAATAAATGCGGAACATATTGTCCAGCCAAACGCCGCGCGTGATCTGAATCGCTAATTTTGCGGTCATGCCCAGCGCCACGCCGACCAGCAAATCCGTGGCCAGCACGCCGATAATCGTAATGACAAACAGAAACAGTTGTTCCGCGCCGATAGACAGGACATGCTGAAAGGTCTTGGGCGATGCCAGGCGATAGCCGGTATAGACCAGCAGCGCCGCCAGCGTCGCCAGCGGGATGCTATGGATAAGATGCGGGAACAGCAGGAAAAAGCCCAAAAAGATCAAGCCATGGAAGAAATTGGCCCAGCCGGTTCGGGCGCCGCTTTCGATATTGGCCGAGCTGCGCACGATCTCGGCGATCATGGGTATGCCACCCAGCAGGCCGACGACCACATTGCCCATGCCCACGGCGGCCAGATCACGATCGATATCGGAAGTACGGTTATATGGATCGAGCTTGTCCACGGCGGTGGTAACTAGCAACGTCTCAAGGCTGCCGACCAGGCAGATACTGATTACGGCTTCCCAGAATTCAACGGTCATCGCCTTGGAAAAGTCCGGGAAATAGAAGATGGACATAAACTGGTCGGGAATGTCGACTAAAAACTGCGGCTGAATCAGATGTTCGTGGCTAGCCAGATAGGTTGGGTCCGGGTAGAAGTGGATATGCTCATGCTGCAGGCCGAAAAACTGCCCCAAGCCCATGCCGGTTATCAACACCACCAGCGGTGCCGGTATTTTCCGTACGGTCGGATGCTTGAGCAGCGGCCAGATAATCAGAATCGCCAGGCCGCTCAGGCCGATGAAGGCAATTTCGGGGGTAGGGTACAGCACACTGTGCGGAATCTGGGCAATGGTTGAAAAAATACTCCCGAAGTCCAGGTTGACGCCCAGCATGACATGGGCTTGCTTGGCGATGATGATCAGGCCGATCGCGGCCAGCATGCCGTGTATGACGGACGCGGGGAAAAACGAACTCAATTGCCCGGCCCGATAGACGCCCAGTATTACCTGCAGGACGCTGGCAATGACAATTGCCGCCAGCGTATAGCGATAGCCGGCCATCATATCGCCTTCTCCCAGTGCCTGCACGGCGCTGTAGAGCACCACGATCAAACCGGCGGCAGGGCCGTTGATGGTCAGGTGCGAGCCATTGATTCGCGATACCAACAGGCCGCCGACCATAGCCGAAATGATGCCGGCGGCCGGCGGAAAGCCCGAGGCCAGTGAAATACCCAGACACAGCGGCAGGGCCAGTAAAAAAACCAGGAAACCGGCGGACAGATCGCGGCGCCAGTTTTCCGTTAAGCCTGCTAAACCGGTTTTAGGCAGGCGTGGTTGCATAGGTTTATTCATAAATTTATTCTTAATTTTTTTAAAAAATCGGATTCCCGGAAACTTAGGGCGCCATCAGTTTAAGCGGATCTACCCAGAAAGACGAGCCTTGGGCGGCCTTTTAAGCCGATGCGCCCCTTCATCTGGCTGGGTTGCCGAATTATAGCTTATTACCGGTTTTACCGAATGAACGCGCAGGGCCGCAATTGACTGTTTGACGGTTTTTTAGGATTTGAACTTTGGATTATTCGAGATTGCCCTATAATAAAGCCAATCTAACGGTCAAATAACGAGGCATTTATGGCAAACGTGGATTTTTTACATGAGGTTATTAACGATGAAGGCTATGTGGCCGCGAATTCGCTGGCCAAGGTGCTTCATATTACGCAGCATGACCTTGCCGAGGTGACGGGCCTGTCGCGCGACTCCGTGTCCAAGAGCGCCCGGGTCAAGAGCAAAACGACACAGACCCGATTGCGGGATACCGTCGAAATCATCAACCGCGTCGCGGAATGGTCCGGTGGCGCAGGCCGGGCCTTTGCCTGGTTCCGTTCTCAGCCGCTGCCCTCGTTCGGCGATAAAACGGCCGAGGATCTGGTAAAGGAAGGGCGCGCCGCCGCCGTTAAAGCCTATCTTTCCCGTATCGCCGACGGCGGCTACGCTTGAAACTCCCCACCCGTCAATTCACCGGCATCGTCTACCGGGCCCATCATCCCATGTGGGCTTATACGCCGCTTTCAGGGGAGGGCGCCAAAAAGCACGGCGGACGCTTCAACCGGCCCGGCAACAGCGCGCTCTACACTTCACTGGACCCGACCACGGCCTGGATGGAAGCGCAACAGGGCTTCCCCTTCAAACCCCAGCCCATGACACTGGTGGCGTATCAGGTCGACTGTGCCAGTATCGCCGATCTGAACGACCACGAGATACAGCGGTTCATCGATTGCCAGCTCGGCTGCGCCTGGGAAGACATGGCCTTTCGAAACCTGGAGCCGCCGACCTGGCTGCTGGCCGATCGCTTACAGGCCTGCGGCATCGCCGGCATCCGGGTACGCAGCTTCGCCCCCGGCTGTTCGGCGGGCAACCATAACCTGGTGCTGTGGCAATGGTCGGAGGAAAAACCTCATTCGGTGCAGGTCATCGACGATCTGGGCCGGCTTCCGAAGACGCCTGACTCGTGGACCGGCGGACAGGCGGGCCGGGATTAATCCAAAGCATCAGATTGGGTTTCATTTTTTAGCCGTAAGATTTATAGGACTTACGCAGTTTGCCTGTTCATCCGCCGAAACAAGCGGGTTCAAAACCTGTAGGGGCGACTACTTCAGTCGCCTTTTATCTGAATGGGCGACTGAAGTCGCCCCCACAGGCTTGCGTAAGTCCTGATTTATTAACAGTCCGCCAGTAAAACTCGCTTTCCGCAACGATATCTCTGCCAGCCAATTGCCCAATGGGTTCAAACATCCGGAAAAGCCGTTATGTCCGACAAAAAACCTTGCCTGGTCGAGCGCAAGCAGATTTGGGTGAAAGTCGCTTAATCTGATGTCCCAAAAACGACGCATCAATAGTCAGGTGATGCATGATTGACAGGGCAATAGCACGTTAAGATCGCATTAAGATTTAGCTGGTATCAACCATTAGTCGGGTTGCAAAGCCATCCAAACGCTCATTTAAAATCCAAGGCAAAAAGGCGGGGGCATGAATAAGTTAACTCAACATATTGTGCCGTACAGGTTCTGGCCCAGCACATTAATACGGCGCTGGATAGAGCGCCGAAGCGGGGGCGAGGTTATAAGCGGTCCATTTTTGGGCATGAAATATGTGAAGACCAGTGTTTGTAGCGAGTATGAGCCGAAATTGCTTGGTACTTATGAGCTGGAACTGAATACGGTATTCAAGCAACTCATCTCTCACGAATTTCAAACAATTGTAGATGTTGGCGCAGCTGAAGGATATTACGCGGTAGGGCTGGCCAGGCAATATACCGATTGCCATGTTATTGCATTTGAAGCTAATGAGTATGGTAGGGAGCTACTGGAACAAATGGCGTTGCTGAATGGCGTGCGGGATCGAATGCGGATCCGGGGATTTTGTGACGCCAAATCCTTAGCAGGTGCTTTGCTGGACTCAGGGCGCACGCTTGTCATTATGGACGTCGAAGGAGGAGAAAAACTTCTCCTGGATCCTGTGATGGTGCCTGAATTGCTTGATGCACATATTATTGTTGAGATACACGATTTCGTTGATTCGGAGTTAGGCAAATTAATATTGCACCGGTTTAAAGACTCACATCATATTCAGGATATTTCTATTAAGGAGCGATCTCTAAATGATTATCCGTTTGAAATTCCTGCATTAGCAGAAATGCTATTTCTGAAATGCGCCATCATAATAGCCGCTGGTTCCATATGATGCCAAGGGACAGCCGCGGGTAAAACACGGGCGTTCTTGCCGTTGCCGAAGCGCATAGGCTGGGTTGATAAATCCAGCATTTCCAAGCCCCTTATGCTGGATTTCCGCAAAGCGCCAACCCTGCCTACCCGCTAAGCCACAGGGATGGGGTGAATGCAGAGAAATGGCGGGATCATTTCCTGTCTCTGTAGTCGTGCGTGGTGAAATATTCAGGTTAGCAGACGCTTTTCCAGATACAACGTGCGATTTTTTTCTTCGCCGCCCGGAAGGGAATTCCATGAACAGCCGATAAATACGGTTAATTTTTTTTCCGTAAAATGGGGCTGATACATGTCCTGGCAAAATCCATTCTCATACCCATCTCGTTTTCCGCATTCCTGACCGCGCCGAGTATATTGTCACTTGCTATAAAAACATGGCTACTGCGCACCCGTCTCGACAAATCTCCGCGCGACTTTCTTGCGTCCGTAAAAACCTGAGTTGTTAGTCAGGTGTTTTCAGCGCCAATATACAGTGTTCACCTGATGGCGCTTTTTTACCCAAGCTTTTATTGTGCCTGAGCAAGCGTTAAAGGACGCAATAATTCCGGTTTCATGATTTCGATGATGAAACTGCCGCTTAATCACTTCAAACATCTACATCCTTATTTTTAGGTAAAGGAATTGAAGTGCCTTTTTCGCCATTTGCACTTTCCGAAAAGCATGGAGAAAAAAATCATGAAATCAAGGCATACTATTTTTCTTCCTATCGTACTGTTGCCGTTCAGTTTTTTTCAGACAGCACAGGCGATAACCGGCGGGTGTCCGATCGAAGGGGCGACGCCCATGAATATCGGCCCCCTCAACAATTCCCCGGACAGCGGTTTTCCGCTCTATGTTCAGGATTCCACCGGACTGACCGTGGAAATGTGCCTGCATCCGACGCTGTGCATCTCCGATCCGGTGATTCCGGGCAATGAATTTTCTGAATTGATCGGCTTTGGCGCCGAGGGCTTCTGGGCGTCTGCCGATGCCATCATTACCACGGGCGCCGGCATTGACGCGCGTCTGATATCCGGCGTCGAGGCCGCCTTCGCGACCGAAACGCCGATTGACGGCCAGCAGTTTCCGTTCACGCGCCTGCGAATCCGCATCGATATCCCGCAGGCCGGCATCTATACCGTGACGCATCCCTGGGGACAAGAGGTTTATACGGTCGACACGCCGGACGTGCGCGCCGTCAATGACAGCTTCGATATCGAGTTCGCCGCCAATTCCGTGCATCAGGGCCGCATCGGGCCGATTCTGCGCTGGGATTCAGACCTGCCGATCACTGACGCGCAGGGCGGGCAGTACATCGGGGATCCCGGGATAACCCATACCGTGACCGGCAGTCCCTGCAACACCAATTTCTTCCGTATCGAGGCCGTCGCCCTGGACGGCGTGACGCCGCTCGAAATCGACCCGGGCGACAGCGACGGCATCGGCGGCACCAGCAGCGTGCAGACCAGCCTGTTCGCCGTTTCCGGCAAGATTTTCAGCGGCAACGCCCCGGCGCCGCTAGTGGTCGACCGCACCAACTACGCGCGCGAGATCGATGATGAAGGGCAAGTGAACGCGTTCGTGACCTCGGCGCCACTGGCCGAGGTCACGGTAAGAGGGGAGCCCAACCTGCCCCCGGATGACGTACCGCTGGACGGCAACGGGCAAGGCCTGTTTTTCAAGAGCATTCCTGTGGACGCCAGCGTGTTGCCGGATTCAGTGGAAGTCAGCGCCAAGAACAGCGGCAATGCCAACGCCTCGCACATCAACCTGCTCACCGATGCCGTGAATATTACCAAGGCCGAATATAACGTGACCTCACAGACCTTGACCATCGAGGCGAATTCCAGCGACAAGGTGACGAATCCGGTTCTCACGGTCTTCGGGTTCGGCGATCTGGCCAACGGCAGCGGCACATTCAGCACTGTGATCGCCCCGCCTGCGAAAGTCACCGTGACCTCGGCAAAAGGGGGAACAGACAGCGAAGACATAACCATCGTCCGGTGAAGGTGCGGCAATAACTGAGTGATGCCGACACTTGCAACGACTGAAAAAATACGGAGAAACCTCATGAATTCAAGGCTTAATACGAGTATTGTCGCCGCCTTCGCGCTGTTCGCCTGCGCTCAGAGCGCACACGCAATTCCCGGCGGCTGTCCGATCGAAGGGGCGACGCCCATGAACATCGGCCCCCTTAACCCACAAAACGGTTTTCCTTTGTCGGTTCAGGATTCCACCGGGCTGACCGTGGAAATGTGCCTGGACCCGAACCTGTGCATCTCCGATCCGGTGATTCCAGGCAATGTCTTCTCGGAGCAGATCGGCTTTGGCGCCGAGGGCTTCTGGGCGTCGGCCGAGGCCAGCCTGACTACGGCCGCCGGCATTGACGCGCGCCTGATCACCGGCGTCGAGGCCGCTTTTTTGACCGAAACGCCGATTGACGGCGACCAGTTCCCGTTCACGCGGCTACGAATCCGCATCGATATTCCCTTGGCCGGCATTTACACGGTAACCCATCCCTGGGGCCGCGAAGTCTATACCATCGAAACGCCGGACAGACGGGCCGTCAACGAGAGCTTCGATTTCTCGTTTGCCGCCAATTCCGTGCATCAGGGCCGCATCGGGCCGATTCTGCGCTGGGATTCCGATCTGCCGGTCACTGACGCGCAGGGCGGGCAATACATCGGCAATCCGGCCGTGCTCCATGCCGTGACCGGCAGTCCCTGCGAGACCAATTTCTTCCGTATCGAGGCCGTCGCCCTGGATGGCGTGACGCCGCTCGAAATCGACCCGGGCGATAGCGACGGCATCGGCGGCACCAGCAGCGTGCAGACCAGCCTGTTCGTCGTTTCCGGCAAGGTTTTCACAGAAACAGAGCCGACCGCGCTGGCGGCCAACAGAACCACCTATGCCCGCCAGGCCGACAGCGCCGGCCAGGTTGATATCTTCGCCACGTCGGAGACGGCGGCCAATGTGACCGTCAGCGGCGGCCCGAATCTGCCGGCTGGAGAAAATCCGCTGATCGGCGACGGCAACGGCCTGTTCTATACCAGCCTGCTCCTGGAAGATGCCGCCACATTGCCCAGAGTGGTCAGCGTGACGGCCGACAGCTCGGGTAAAACGCCTACCCGGCTGCTGAGCCTGTTGACCGATAAAGTCGACATTACGCGCGCCGAATATAATCCGGCATCGAAGACCATGACCATAGAAGCCGTTTCCAGCGATCTGCTCAATCCGCCGGTCCTCACGGCTTTCGGATTCGGCAATCTGAGCAATGGCAGCCTGACGGTTCCCGGCATGACGGTTGCGCCTTCCAAGGTCAGGGTGATTTCAACGGCCGGCGGATCGGACATCGAGAATGTCGTCGTCGTGGCGAGCCAATTGCCGGTACTGGTCAACGATGCCTACAGCACGCCGCAGAATACCGAACTTAATGTTGCCGCACCCGGCGTGCTGGAAAATGACATCAATCCCGAAGGAACAGCGTTGAACGCCGTTCTGGGCGCCGATGTCAGTCGGGGCACGCTCGTTCTCAATCCGGAGGGCTCGTTCACTTATACGCCCGACACCGGATTTATTGGCCAGGACAGCTTTACTTACACCGCGCAGGACGGCAGCGGCAACTCATTCGGTACGGCAACCGTGACCATCGACGTCATCGGCTCGAATGCCGCGCCGGTGGCCGTGGATGATGATGCGACGACGGCTGAGGAAACACCAGTGACAATTGCGGTGCTCGCCAACGACACCGATGCGGACGGCGACACGCTGACTGTGGTCTCGGCGACTCAGCCCACCAACGGCGCGACCACCGTCAATGCCGACAACACGATCAGCTATACGCCCAATGCCGACTTCAATGGCGCGGACACTTTCGTTTATACCATTTCCGACGGCAACCTCACAGCCACGGCTACGGTCACCGTTAACGTGACCGCCGTCAACGATGCGCCGGTGGCGGTCGATGACACGGCGACGACCAACGCCGACACCGCAGTCGTTGTTCCGGTGCTTGTCAACGACAGCGACGTGGATGGCGACGCGCTGGCAGTGACGGCTGTGACGAATCCCGGCAATGGCACCGCCGCCATCACCGGTTCCAGCGTTACCTATACGCCGAACGCAGACTTCACCGGCACCGATACGTTCAGCTATACCATTTCCGACGGCAACCTGACCGCTACGGCTTCGGTAACGGTAACGGTTAATCCTGTTGCCGTAACCGATCAGGTGACGGTGACCACAGCCGATTTCAGAACGCGGGCCGGCCGCTGGACAGTCAGCGGCACGGCGGGGGCTAATAACACCGTCACTATCCATCTCGGTTCCGAGGCAACGGGAACCGTCATCGGCACGACGACGGCAGACGCACGCGGCAGATGGCGCTTCAATAGCCGAGATGGCGTTCCGATTGGAAACAATACCACTATCACCGTCGTTTCCTCCGGCGGCGGCCAAGTCACCGTCCCGGTCAACATCAGGAGGTAGTCACGCAGTTTTAGAGTGACAGCAGGAAGATATTCCACCGTACCGGATGGTCGCTTGCGACATTGCGGTACGGTGGATTTTTTTATTCACTGAGGTTGTGCACGAATTGTTTGAGGTATCTCAGGGAGCGGATGCCAAAGGCCGATGCGCCAGGCGCGTTCGATCCGGCAGAGCGCATGCGCCCCGCGGCAGAGATCCTGGCTGACGGCACGGCTATTTATGCACCGCCTGGTAGAGTACGCACTGCGTACCTTTTGAGGTTTAATTCACCAAAAAAATTTTGAAAATGGTACGCAATGCGTACCCTACGATGGCTGGCCTGCTTGAAATGGCTACGCTTCTATTTTTTCATCGTCGTTCACACTCCATCTCGCGAACGATGCGCCTCCTGTCGTCGGCGCATCCTATGTTTAAAAAGGGAAATTATTGACGACCAAATCCTAGGCGCAGGGAGTCAGAAACCGGCTCCGCAGTGGGTGTAAAGCCATCCAATCGAATGGCAAGCGCATCACTCCATAGTGGTCGGAGCGACTGTTGAGCGTTAAACAGAAAGAATGGCACTGAACATGCCCGGCCCCGGGTAATCCCGAATACGTTGCCGAATAGATCTATTGGATGGAGTCCTGGCGGGCGTAGACCGAAGCGGCCGGAAATGATCGGCCGGTTCACGCATGATAAGGAACAATGGCGCTACGGAGGGCATGGTATGGCATCAATCGATAATATCTCAAAAATACCTTAAAAGTACGCTAGAGCATGAAGTTAGTGTCATTAATTTCATACACTTAGATTAATAAGCGCTCAAATGATCATTAGATGGGAATAAATTTAGGTAATAGTGCTTATTTATCCCGCTTAACACAAGCGGTAGCATAACATTGCAATGTGTCAAGTTAAAAAGTGTAAAAACAGTAAAAATTGCATTTTTTAAATTGTGCAACCGATTCTTTTTAATCCACTGATACATTTGATAACGGGGGCGGTATTCGTCATGTGTCCGGCATGATGATGCATGTTTTATCCGTATAGCGTTAATACAACTTGGTTATCAACTTTTAAAAGTATCGCCTTTTTAATTTCGATGCTTTTAGAAGTATCGGCATAAATGGAGAATCATAAATGTACAAGATTGCATTAGTTGAGGAGCAAACGATTATAAGAGCTGGACTGAATGCTGTACTGACTCAGGAACCGCAGTTTAATGTAGTCTCCCAGGCCACAAACCCTTTTGACCTGTTCCGGCAGACCTGGTGCATACCGCCTGACCTGGTGCTGCTGGATATGATCATGCCCAAGATGAACGGTGTGGAAGCCATAGAAGAGATCAAGAAGCGTTGGCACGGCACCAAAGTCTTGATTTACACCTATAAGAATACGGAAGAAAGCGTTTCTGACGCATTCCAGGCCGGTGCCGACGGGTACCTGCTGAAGAACGCTTCGACGGATGAACTGATTACCGCGTTGAAAAATATTCTGGCAGGCCATTATCATGTGTCGGATGCGATTTTGCCGAAGATCATGAACCGCTATCTGATGGCGGAAAAAATGTTGTCGGCCAATCACTTGCGGAGCATCCTGACCACGCGGGAGCGTGAGCTGCTCAAATTGATAACCGAAGGTTACAAGAACAAGGAGATGGCCGACAGTCTTTGCATCAGTTTAAAGACAGTGGAGACCCATCGGACCAATCTGATGAAAAAGCTCAATGTGCATAATGTGGCCGAACTGATATCCGTGGCAGGGGAGGCGGGCATCATCCGCTCCGACAGGCGCCCCTTTCAGCCGGTCATGTCCCGCCAGGTCCAACTGGCGGACTATCGACCTCCCGGGGATGCCGATACGATGGCGGCTGCCGCTGAGCCTATGTGCTGGTTCGAGCCAAAAGTGAGGAGGGGCATGACGCCCGTGTCGAATTGATAAAGGCTTTCCAGGGTCTTGACCAGCTTTTTCCGGCTCAGATCCTTGCCTGTCCTTTGCAGCCCTTCCATGAACAGTCTGGCGGCACTATAAGATAGAGCCTGGGCGGCTAAATGATGCGTTGAAAGCTTATGCCGTTTTATCAGGCGGAAAAATTCATCCGCGCCCGTTTGATGGGGAGGCAGAAAAGACAGGGACAGAAAAACCCGGTCGCCAGGCGCTTCATTGACAACGCCAGGGCTGGTCAGCGAGCCGGAGATAAAGACATAAGGTTTCGGTGTCGATGCCTGAACACTCTTCAACAGCGCGGGCAGTTCATCGCCGGCGCCAAAAAAATAAATCACTTCCGGCGGCCGCTTTTTAAGTTCGGCGGCAAAAGCCTGAGCGCCGGCTTGATGCGCCGGATAGGCGAATCGTGCGACAGGCCCCAAGCCGCGCGCCGCGCTTTGTTTCCTGACGGCTTCGGCGGCGGCCTCAATGTTGCCGTTTTCGGGGCCGATGACCAGCGACGCGGCATTGTTCAGACGCAATGAATCGGCCACATAATCCACCATGGCGCGGGACTCGTTGTTAAGGCCCGGCAGCAGATAGAAAGCGGATTGGCTGCGGGCCGGATTCTCTTCGGGAAACAGCGTATAAGGGCCGATCTGCGGAACGTTCCGGCTCTCGCTCAGCGCCAGGATGTCCTGCTCCAGGAGGCCTGCGAACGGCGCTATCAGGGCAAATACCGGTTCGGCTTCGAGCAGGCGGCGCGCATTGTTCAAGGTCGAATCGGCGCTGCCGGTGAATTCGGCGACTTCCAGCTGAATCCTGCGGTTGTAAATGCCGCCCCGTGCGTTGACTTCCTCAAAATAGGCCGACAGCATCGCCTTCATGGCCAGGCCCATGCCCGCCAATGGCCCGCTCGTCGGCAGCAGCGTGCCCAGCCGGATGACCGAATCGTTCAACCCCGGATCGCCATCGGTCGACAGGCGCTTCAGGTACGCGATCAGGTCGGTGCTGTCAGCGGCGGACAAGCGGTATCTCGGCATGACCGAATCCAGCCGGTTGCCGGCCGGATCGATGCCGCCGGCAATGGCCGCGGCGAGGGTATCGGCCGTGAAAGCGGCATGCTTTCGGCCGTTGTCATGACGGTGGCCGTAGGCCAGGGTCAGATATTCAAAGGTGATATCGGTCGGTACGATGCCGCCTTCCGGCCGCCCGCGCCCGTCCTCGCCGTGACAGCCGGCACAGGGCACGTCGCTCCCCGACAGTTCCGTCGATTCAGGCCCCACCAGCGTTTTGACCAGCTGGCCGGAAGGGCTGACGCCGGTCAGATAAAGCTGCTTGCCCCGCGCTTCCGAAGCCGTCAGCGATGCGGCCGACAGGGCCGGGCTGAACAAAGCGGCCGACAACAGCAGGAAGCCGGCCGGGTTCAGCGCCTTTATGGCGTCATCAGGATTTTTCATGGCGGGCCTCCAGCAGTTCATCGATGCGGGCGGCGAGGGCGTCCGGGCCGGGCAGGCCGTTGAAGCGCGTCCATTCGCCGCGCACCGGGTCGCCGACCAGAATGACCGGCGCATGGTTGGCGTAATCCGCGCGGTAGACGCCCAGGGCCTTGAGCAGGGCATCGACCTGGGCCTTCTCGCCGGTCAGCCACAGCCAGCCGGGCGCGGCATGGAAGCGCGCCGCATAGGCTTTCAGCCGCTCGGGCGTGTCCGTGGCCGGATCGATGCTCAGCGACACCAGGCGCACCTCCCGGCCCAGCCTGTCGCCGAGCCGGTCCTGCAATTTCGAGAACAGGCCCGAGACCACCGGGCAGGCCGTTCGGCACTCGGTGTAGACGAAACTGAGCGCCATGATCCGCCCGCCCGCGATGTCGCTGACGAAGCGCACCGGGGCGCCGTTCTGGTCGACCAGCTCGGCATCGGGCAGGGCGGGCGGGGACGGGGCCGCTTCCGGCGCCGGGTCGGGCACGACGGCGATCAGGGCGCCGGCGGCCAGCAGGGTGGCGAGGACTCGGATTCTGAAGGGGGTGGTCATGGCGTTTACTCCTGGATCTGGGCGGTGGCGATGGCCGGCCGGATGGCGCGGAAGGTCAGCATGGGCTGCTGTTCAAAGGTGAAATTCAGCGACGGCGACTGCACGAACACCTGATACAGGCCCGTTTCCGGCGGCGTGAGGTCGACCTGATACAGGCTGTCGCCCAGCGGCCTGGCCGGCAGGCGCTGCTGCCACAGGCCGGGGACGCGGAACACCAGCACCTGCAGGTCGCCGACCGTGTCCTCGGGCGCATGATGGAGCTTCACGCGGATCGACAGCGGCGCGCCGACCGGCACCTCCTTGTCGTCCAGCAGGTATTCCACCTGGACCGGCTGCGCGTCCGTCCGGGCCAGTTTGGGGTCCGGCGCGATGTCGGCGGCGAAGCAGTGATAGACCGGCGGGTTGTCGAGCAGCACCGAAACGCTGTAGCGCCCGGCCGGCGGCAGCTGCGCGCTGCCGGTGTAGACCCCGGGCGCGGTTTCCCGCAGGCTGCGGTCGACGACCAGGACCGCCGTCGGATCCATGCCGAAATTCTCGAAATTGCCCATCGGCGCGGCCATGCCTTCCATGTAGTAATACAGGGTCTTGTCGGCCGGGTTGGCGACCACCACGGCGTTGCGCTCCGGCGTCGGCGCGATGGCGTCGGCCGGACCGGCGGCGCCCGGCGCGCGCTGGCCGCCCGGAAAGGTCGTGACCGGCACCGGGGCCGATTTGCCCAGCGCATCCAGCGGCAGCAGGCTGACGGTTTCGTTGCCGGTCGAGCGCACATAGGCGAACCGGTCCGTGAAGGCGATCTGGTCCGGCGCGGCGCCGACCTCGACGGTCTGGGCCAGGCGGTTCAGCGACGCGTCGATGATGAACACCTTGCCGGCTTGTCGGCTGAGCGCGAAGCCCCAGCGGCCGTCGGGGCTGAAGCGCAGCGCCGTCAGCGGCGAACCGGTGTCGATGGGCGCGCCGGCCTGGCCTGCGGTATTGATGACCAGCAGGCGGCCGCTGTCGGTGGCCGCGTACAGGGATTGGCTCAAGGTCGAGAAAGCCAGCGCCACGGGCCGGGCCTGGCTCTTGACGGCCTGGCGGCTGGCCAGCCGGGCGCTATCGACGACGGCCACGGTCCGGTCGTCGGCATGGCTGACGTAAGCCGTGCGGCTGTCGGCGCTGAAGGCGAATTCATGGGCGCCTTGGCCGGTAGCGAGCGAGGCGGCCACCTCGAGCCGTTCCGTGTCGACAACGCTGACGCCGGCCGTCTCCAGGCCCACCCACAGATAGCGGCCGTCCGGCTGCAGCGCCAGGCGCGCGGGCGCGGCCTCGAAAGCCAGAACGGTCCGAATCCGCCAGCTGCCGGTATCGACGACCGCCACTTCGCGGCTCAGCGGCGTGGCGACATAGAGGGTTTTCTGGTCTTGGCTCAGCGCCCAGTCCGCGCCGGGGCTGTTCAGGCGGATGCGCGTGATCAGCTTGCTGCCGCCGAAGCCGTTGAGCGGATCGATGACGGAGATGCTGGCCTTGTTGTTCAGCGCCAGCACGAAATAGGCGTTGAGGTTGACGTCGGGCTGAAAGGCCAGCCGGCTTTTCAGGTAGGAATTGATGCGGTCCTTGCAGGACAGGGCCTGCTCCTTGGGGTTCTGGCGGTCGAGCCAGACGGCCGGATGCAGGCCCTTGACCGGCGCCCGGCTGAGCGCGTCGCGGACCGTGAATTGCAGGCGCGCCGGCCGGCCTTCCAGCAGGGCCGCGTCTTTTCCGGCCGGGGCCGGATCGATGGCCAGGGCGATGGTCAGGCCGTCCTTGACCACTTCGTCGGCCGACTGGTTATTCCTGTGTAGCGCCGGCCACTGGTCGCTGAAGGCGAAGAAAAGAGCGGTCAGCACGATAAAGGATAACGCTAGGTTTCTGTAATTAGGTATTTTCATAGTCATATCCCTGTTTTATCTAATATCCAATAACGATAAAAAGAGCGCAGCCTGCTGCGGCTGCGCTCCCGTACCTTTTACGGCGTGCTATTCCACATGAAAAACGCCCCATAAACCGCCGTCAAACTGGAACGATGCCTGATCCCGGTACAGGTAATCGCCGGGCGTGGCAAAGACACCGCCGGCGCCATTGGTCAGCAGCAGATTGAGACTGCTGCCCGGGCCTATGCCGTCTTGAGCGCCCTTCCATTCGGACCAGTTGTTTTGAGCCATCACTGTTGAGCCGTCAGTATAAGGCTCTTCCGGCCAGCCGTGTCCATGCAGCTGGAACACATGGTTGCGAGGGTGTCCGCCGGGATGCAGCACACGCAGCCGGACCGGCTCGCCGGCCTTGGCCGTGAATGTCGGCGTTTCCGAAGCTCCTGTCAAAATATTGGAGAAATCATAGCCGCGCGTGTTTTCCAGCGGTTCATCCGCGGCGAAGCCAGTGCGGGTCCACATCGGCTCGGTCCGGTAATTGAAGGCTCTCTGGCCGCTATCCTCGGGATCTTCCGAGTCGGCGAGGTTGGGTATGGGCACGCCATCCTGCTGCAGATTCAGGTCATCCTGGAATATCAGCACATGTTCCCTGAAACTGTCGTTTCCGCTTTTCAATGTAACCGTGGCCGAGGCGCGGGAACTGGCATCTTCTTGCCATTTCGCACCTTGCGGTTCGATGATCAACGCGCCGATGGCGCCCTTGCTCGCGTGCTTGATGCGGTCCGAGGACATCAGGTTGACGGCGCCGTATTCCACCGGCTCGGCGAAACGCCGCTGCGGGTTCGATTGGGCATTGGGGTCATTTCTGATCGTCATCCTGCCGGCATACCATTTGTAGCTGACGGATTTACCGGGGGCGGCAGCGGCGAAGTTGCCGCCCGGCAGGGTCCAGTTCTGGCCCACGCTCAGGCCGCTGCCGGTCAGCAGATCAAACTCCAGCAATTGCGGGGTCAGGCCGACATGGCTAGAGGGCAGGATGTCGTTGTTGTTGAAGCCTTCGACGATCATCGGCAGCGTGCTCCAGCCGTCTTTTTGCGTGCTGCCCAGATTCTCAGGCAGATGATTGAACAGTTCCAGCGTGATGCAGTCGCCGGCATTGGCGCGCAGGATCAGCGGCTCGACCGGCACGCCGGGTTTAAGCTTGAGCCGCTTGTTTTTAGGGTCCAGATCGGCATCGCGCACGAACAGGATGGCGCCCGGGTCTTCCAGACCGGCCCTCTGGTTGTAGACCAGCGGACCGTCCAGCAGGTCTTTGGCCAGAAACGCATGCACCGTAAAACGGGTCTGGGGCGCATTGGTCGGGCAAACGCCGTTCATGCCCGGGCAATTCGGGTTATTCTTTTTACCTCCGGCACAGTTCATCGGCGGCAGCGCCACGCCGTCCGGATTGCTCGGCAGTTTCGCCAGCGTCGGTTTAGGAAATTGCGGCGAGAAGTTGCCTTTGCCGTTGTAAGTCCGCATGATGCCCCACAGGCCATTCCAGATATCGTCTGTCGCCGCGCCCGGGAAATAGGCCAGATCGGCCCAGGGCGTGCCCGGCTGGACGGTATCCACGGCCTGCAGCTCGAACTCGAAGTGCTCGGAAATGCCCAGCATCTGCGAACTGCGATAGCCGGAGTCTTTCAGCGACGGCTCGAACAACCATTTGAGGCCGTGCGCGCCGAAGTTGTGGCCTTCCTCGTGCGCGCCCATCAGGACCCGGATCTGGACTTTGTCGCCGGCATAGGCTTTCAACATTGGCGTGAACGGATCGCCGGGCAGGATATCCTGGGTCAGAGGCCAGGAAAAAAAGTCCGGCTGGCGGTTCAGGGCGGCAATGGCCCGGTCCGTGCGCGATTCGAACGCGAACGACAGGTCGCCGGCCCGGCCCGGGGTCTGGACATTGGCGCCGTTGTTGACGCGCAGCGCAATGGGTTCATGTCGGTAGTTGACGGTCATGGTGCCGGGATCGTCGGCCGAGATGGCTTCGGGGCAGGGCCGTGTCGCGCCGCCGGGGCAGGTCGGCGCAACCTCGACCAGATCATGAAGCCCGGCCTCCTTCTTGCCGGGCGGGTTGACCGGCGTGCCGTCGCTTCGGTAGGCCAGCGAGAAATCGCCCATCTCCAGCAGAAATTCGCGGTAAGCCTCATCGCCGTTGCCGGGTTCGATGATGGCCTGCCAGCTGGTCGGGCCGCCGTCCGCCCGGCCGCTCAGCAGCGTGCCGGTCTCGTTGTGCTTCCAGGTGGAGCCGGGCGGCTCGACCACCAGGCCGGCATAGAGCCCCGGATGCTGATGGGTGGACGGGCCGAAGTGGTCGTGCGTGAACACGGTGCGCAGGGAACGGCCCTGGCCGGCATTGTTCAGCACGTCGTCGGCATACCAGCGCTGCACGGTGGTCTGCACGCAGGAGCCGTCGCCGCGTTGGAAATCGCCCAGGGTGCAGACCGGCGGCTTGTCGGCCTGCTCGCCGGTCGGCTCCAGCCATTCGCCCGCCTGATTGTTGATCGCGGCCAGGCGTTCGTGCACTTCCTCGGGACTGAAGGTGCCGTCCTCATAGTTCCAGCCGTTGCCGGAACCGTCCGAGGACGTGACGTCGAACTTGACCAAATGGATATGCTGGCCGATGGTGTCGGTCGGCGTCGTTACCTGAAAGTCATCCTGCTGGTAAACGTTCGGCACCAGGTTGGTGTGCCGGAAGGTGATGCACTCGCCGGTGTTGGCGCGGAAGAACAAAGGCTCGGGCGGCCGGACCTGATCGACCGTATCCTTGACGTCCTCCCATAAAGTCAGGATGCGCTGCTGCGGGAAATGCCAGCCCACTTTATTAAACTTGGCATCCATCTGAATCGCCGCGGCATGGTAGAAGCGGTCGCTGCCGGTAGGTTGCTGGTCATCGCTGACGCAGGGATCGGCATAGGGCGCGCCGGGCCTGGCCGGCAGACCGTTGACCTTGAAGAGGCCCGTGCCGCCTTCCGGCTTCGGCGTGCTGTAAGATTTCGGTCCCGGTGTGACGCCGTCGCCGCCATGGAAAATCATGGCCTGGCGCTCCCATAGCGTGCCGTTGCCGGGCAGTTTGATGGCCGACAGGGTGTCGATAGTCTTGCTGAAGTCGAGGCGGGTCTGCACGCTGGTGGCCGTGCCGCCGGTGACCACATGGCGCGGCAGGCCGCCATCCTCGACCAGATCCATGGGCGGCTGCGGCGGCCGGTGGCCGGCAATGCCGGCGATATAAAACGGATAGCCGGGATTGCCGGCGGCGACCTCGGGCAGCTTGACCTGGCCGTCTTCGATAACCACTTTCGCGCCGGGCTGCGGCGCCAGGGCCAGGGTCGGCAGAGGCACGACGGCCGGAATCGGCGTGCCGGCCTTGATCTCCTGGTCGGGCAGCGCGCGGGCGCCGGGCGCCGGGCGGCCGTCGGCATCGAGCACGGTGCCGGTTTCCAGCACGTCGTGCACGCGCCAGAATTCCCACATGCCTTGGGCGAAATGCGGGTAGAAATGGCAGTGGAAGATCGAGTCGCCCGCCGTCCGGTTGCGGTTGCCGCTGCCGTGGTGGGCGATCTCATAGGTATAGCCGCCGCCCGGCCCGATACTCTGGCTGTCCAGATAGGCCGACTCGTCGCTGTCGGGCGTATGCAGCCATTGATGCGCGTGCAGGTGAAAGATGTGGTGTTCCTTGGGGCCGGCGTGCAGGTTGCGGAACTTGACCCGGTCGTTCAGATAGCTGTGGTGCACGTTGGACGGGTCGTCGGGGAAAAAGGCCCGGGTCGCGAACAAGGGATTGGCGACCACGCCCATCCGGCCGTCGGCATTGACGCCGGCGGGCACGTCCACGACCAGGGCCGGATCGCCGAGCACCCAGGAGGTCAGGAAGAACTCCTCGTACTTGCATTCTAGGCAGTCCTTCATCGGGCCCAGACCCAGGCGGTTGGCGATGATTTCCGAGCCGACGCCGCCGGTGCCGTAGTTGATGCCGAAGCCGTCCCGGACGCCGTGCAGGGTGTGGCCGAGCACCGGATCGTTGAACCAGTCCGGAAACGCCTGCACGGCCTTGATTTCGTCGTGGAACACGACCGTGAACTCGCGGAACGGATCTTGCCGGTCCGGATATACGGCATTTTTGGGCTCGGCCGCCGAACTGAATTTGCCCCGGTTGGGTCCGGTGATGATGGCGTTGAGATCCGAGTGGACAATCTGCCTGCCGCTGTCGAGCAGCCTCAGGATCGGACGGCCGGCCAGCGGGTGCGGGGCCGTGCCCTCGATTCGCCAGGTATACGGAGCGGCTTGCTGCGAGACAACGGCCGCACTACTCGACGAACTGGCTGAATTATCGTCCGAGCTGTCTCGGCGTCGGTTGGCTGAATCATTCTTATTCCTGGCCGAGTCGTCGGACTTCTCAGCCGTTGTAGCGTTCATTTCAACGATGGCGGAACCATCGGCATTCACCGTCGTGATGATGCCGCTGAACTCGGGTGTGATCAGGGTCTTGCCCTGATCGCCGGCCGTGAAGCCGGTATCGCTGGTCAGTCGGCTCAGCGTCGCTTGATAGGCACTGTCCAGGGTGCTGATCAGGGTCAGCACTTCCTGCGGCTTGCGGGTCTCCACATCGGGATAGACGGCGTCGTAGTCGATGACCGGATAGTATTGGCCGTCGGCTTCGGACAGGGTCGAGGCGGTCGCGGCCAGGGCCAGATCCTGTTCGGTGACTTGGCTGCGGTACCATTCCGCGCCATTGTTTTCGACGTTAACCGCGCCGAACAGGCCGTGTGCCAGCGAGCCGCCGTCGCCTTCGCCGCCGGTGGTGGCGGCGGTGCTGTAGGCTAGGAACGTGCCTTCCCGCCCGGCGTAGAAAGTATAGGTCAGGCTTTCGCCGGGCGCGGCCAGGCCGCTGGGGTTGTTGCCGACATTGGAGGCGTCGGAGAGGATGTCTTGCGGCTGCAGGCCCATGACATGGAACGAGGCCGTGCGCGTGGCCGGGCCGTCGTCGTTGCGCACCGGGGTGCTGTTCGGCGGATCACTGGGCCTGACCGGTTGCTGTAAAGAACCGGTCAGGGTCGGGCTCAGCCAGTTGCTGAAACGGACCTGCAGGCAGTCGCCCTCATTAACTCGTAAAGTCAGCGGCCTGGGGCGCTTGCCGGGGCGCAGCATGGCGTTGCCGGGGCCCGGATTCGGCCCGCCCGCCAGGTCGACCACGTCGGCTTTCAGCGCGAACACCATGCCGGCGGGGTTCATCGCGCCGAGGCGGTTGTAATAGAAAACCTGGTCCAGGGCCACGACATCGGCCGATACCGTGTTCGTGCAATTAGCCTGCGCCGGGCCGGCATGGGCCAGCGCCATGGCGAGTAAGGGCAGGCAGATGCCTGCGGCTTGATAATGCCTGATCGTTTTGAAGCCTTTGTCCTGCTTGTCACTGCTTTGCGCAAATCTCATGACATATCTCCATACTGCCTGAATTGTAGAAATTATTGCCGCATACCAAGCTGTCCTGAATTCGGCACTTTTTGCGGCAATAGCTCAAGGGATAACAAAAAGAAAATTGACTTTAAGCTGTGGTTGGGGGCGATGGAAATCAGGTGAAACCCTGAACTTGAGTTCAGGAAACCCTTGAGTAATAAATACAGACCTGAGTTTTCGCCTGACAAACCATTACAGGAATATCCAGCTGTTGGACGTGGCGCCAAGCGTTTTTTCCACCGGGACCAGGCGATTGCTTTCCAAGGCAAGGAGAAATCGCAGTTGCTGGTTGTTTATCGTTTCGAGATCTTTCACGCAGCTGTACCAGCTGCCGCCGGTGACAAAAGCCGATTTAAGGCCTCAGGCCAAGACCTCGGTTAGCGCCATCATAATAGTCGCTGGTTCCATAGGATGCCAAGGGACAGCCGCGGGTAAAACACGGGCGTTCTTGTTTTTATGCAATTGAAAATCCCGCGCGGCACTGCGTGGTCACATCCGTCGTTACATGATTCGCATCATGGACAGGCCGGCAAAATAACCGAAAATCCTGAGTTAGCCGAACGGGCCTGATTTAACGGGGGCTGACGGCAGGCTTTACGGCACGGAGCGCTTTAACTTACGCAGGTTGAATCCGGAGGTTGTCCGCATGCCGAAAAACTATCGCTCGGTGCCAAAAGGACTCGCTTGGGTCTGGCTGTTGTTCCTGTGCGGCGCGCTTGCCGTTGCCGAAGAGAGTTACCTGAAGCCGCGCCAGGTCATGATTAATGAAATTAGGGCCGGTGTCGAGATGAGCCAGCAGTTTCTCGAGAAAGGCGAGCTCGATGAACGCGTGCTGGAGGTTATGCTCAAAGTGCCCAGGCACCGGTTCGTGCCGGAGGATCAGCGCCCTTATGCCTATGACAACAGGCCGCTGCCGATCGGTTACGGGCAAACCATCTCCCAGCCTTATATCGTCGCCGTCATGACCGATCTGCTGAACCTTGAGAAAGGCGACCGGGTGCTTGAAATCGGTACCGGCTCGGGCTATCAGGCCGCCATTCTGGCGGAACTGACCGATGCGGTGTTTACCATAGAGATTATCGAGGAGTTGGGCCGGCAGGCCGGGGAACGCCTTGAACAACTGAAGTACGACAACGTGCGGACCCTGGTCGGGGACGGCTATTATGGCTGGCCATCCGAGTCGCCTTTCGATGCGATTGTCGTAACCGCCGCCGCCAGCCATATTCCGCCGCCGCTGATCAAGCAGCTGAAGCCCGGAGGCCGCATGATCATACCGGTCGGCAGCCGGTTCATGGTACAGCATCTGGTGCTGGTCACCAAGGACAAGGACGGCAAGGTCACCACCCGGCAGGTTCTGCCGGTTGCCTTTGTACCGTTAACGGGTGAACACTAAATGACCGAAGCCAGGCCGACCGGTTCGTATCTACTGGCGATAGCCATTATCTCGGCGTCCGCGCTGGCGTACGAGGTACTGCTGATGCGCCTGTTCTCGATCATCCAGTGGCACCATTTCGCCTATATGATCATCAGCCTGGCGCTGCTCGGCTATGGCGTCAGCGGCGTCTTTCTGGCGCTGAACCGCGACGCGCTGCAGCGCCGGTTTCCGGCCGCGATCACGGCCAATATGCTGCTGTTCAGCTTATCGGTGCCGGCCTGTTACGCCCTGGCCCAGATCATTCCCTTCAATCCCGAAGAGATTCTGTGGGCGCCGGTGCAGTTGTTCTATCTGCTGTTGCTGTACCTGCTGCTGGCATTGCCGTTCTTTTGTGCCGCCAATGTCATCGGTCTGTCTTTTTATCATTATCAGACCCGCGTGTCGTTCATTTACGCCGCGGATTTGACCGGCGCCGGCGCCGGCAGCGTCGGCATCATCCTGCTGCTGTTCCTGCTGTTTCCGGAAAAAATTCTGACTGTCCTGACCGGTCTGGGCATCGCGGCGGCCATCATCGTGTCGCATTACAGTTTTCGGGCGCGGCCGGAGGATACAAAGTTCCGGTTCAGTGCCGGCATTATTGTGGTTCTGGCGGCGACGGTCGCGATGACCGGCTGGCTCCGGCTCAATGTTTCGCCTTACAAAGGCGAGAAACAGATGCTGAGAATACCGGGCGCCAGGATCATCGACCGCTATTCCAGTCCGCTGGGCTTGATCAGCGTGGTCAAGAGCGCCATCACGCCGCTGCGCCATGCGCCGGGGCTGAGTCTTAATGCCACGACCGAGCCGCCCGAGCAGCTGGCCGTCTTTACCGATGCCGATGGCATGACCGCAATCAATCGTTACGACGGCAACCCGGAAACCTTGAGCTATCTGGACCAGACCACCTCGGCGCTGCCGTATCATCTGCGCTCGCTGCAAAACGTCCTGATCCTGGGGGCGGGTACCGGCAGCGACATTCTTCAGGCGCACTACCATGCCATACCCCGGATCGATGCGGTTGAACTGAACCCGCAGATGATCGATCTGGTCGAGAAAAAATATGCCGATTTCGCGGGCCATATTTATCAGCATCCGCAGGTCAGCCTGCACATAGGCGAAGCGCGCGGTTTTGTCGCCACCAGCGATGAACGCTATGACCTGATCAACATTTCCCTGCTGGATGCGTTCGGGGCCTCGGCGGCCGGACTTTATGCGCTGTCCGAGAGTTATCTGTATACCGAGCAGGCGATACAGGCCGATTTGCGGCATCTGTCGCCGGGCGGCTATCTCAGCATCACCCGCTGGATCAAGATGCCGCCCCGCGACACGCTGAAAATGCTGGCAACGGTCGTGAATGCGTGCAAGGCGTTGAAGATAAAAGATCCACAGCAGCGCATCGTGCTGATCCGCAGTTGGCAAACCAGCACGCTGCTGGTAAAAAACGGGGCCTTTACTGACCAGGAGATCGACAGCCTCAAGCGATTCAGCCGTGATCGCAGTTTCGACCTGGCTTATTATCCCGGCATCACGGCCGACGAGGTCAACCGGTTTAACATTCTGCCGCAGCCGTATTTCCATCAGGCGGCGAAGGCGCTGTTGGGCGCTGACGGCGAGACTTTTATCAAGGCCTACAAATTCAATATCGAGCCGGCGACGGACGACCGGCCTTATTTCTTCCATTTTTTCAAATGGAAAACCCTGCCCGAGATTGTGCCTTTATTGGGGCAGGGCGGCATGTCGTTGCTGGAAAGCGGCTATCTGTTGCTGATAGCCGCCCTGTTGCAGGCCTTGCTCGCCAGCCTGGTGTTGATCGCACTGCCGCTGGTGCTGGGCAAGGACAGGCTGGGCATCAAATCCGGCGCCCAGGGCTATCGGCCGGTGCTGATTTATTTTGTCTGCCTGGGGCTGGCCTTCTTTTTTGTTGAGATCGCCTTCATCCAGAAATTCATCCTGATTCTGCATCATCCGATTTATGCCGTCACGGCGGTGTTATGCACGTTTCTGATCAGCGCCGGCGCGGGCAGCCTGTTTTCGAAAAGATTATGCGGCAACCGGGCAAAGGCGATGATCCGTTGGCCGGTTGCCGGCATCGTTTTATTCAGCGCGATTTATATCCTGGGCTTTGAATCCCTGACCGGCGCTTTGCTGGAACTGGGCGGCGGCAGCCGACTGCTGTTCTCGATACTGCTGATTGCGCCGCTGGGCTTTTTTATGGGCATGCCGTTTCCGATGGCCATGGACAGCCTCGGCCGGACGGCGCCGACGCTGATCCCGTGGGCCTGGGGCATCAATGGCTGTGCCTCGGTCATCAGCGCGATATTGGCGACGTTGATCGCGATGCAATTCGGTTTTACCGTCCTGGTGTTTCTGGCCCTGCTGCTGTATGTGATTGCGGCGTTTAATTTTCCTTAGGCTTCGGTCGGCAATAATGTCCCACTTTAAACATAGGATGCGCCGACGACAGGAGGCGCATCATTCGCGGGCGATGCGTTTCATTGCGCCGCCTGGAGCACATCAAAACGGCACAACATCATTGAATTGATGGGGAAAAGCGAGTGGCCGCAGCGGGCTTGTCTGGCTCATTCCATAGATGTGTTGACATGATTTGTTATTTGTGGCATACCGCTAATCGTGCGTTACCATGCACAAAATGAATCCCGTCGTTAGATGTCACCGTCCTGTACAAGGAAGCATATATTACTGTCTGTTTACTGAGGAGGCATGTATGTTTTGCAACAATATCGGCAAACACACCGTTAAAAGTGTAAAAGATTCCGGAAAAATTATTGTTATGTCGGATAACTCGAAATGGGAAGTTTACTCGCTGGATAAATTCACATCGAAAGCTTGGGGCTTCGCCGACAGGGTTACCGTCAAGTCTGATATCGGCTCCAAGTTCAGGATTGAGCGCAAGACCCGAAACGGTAAAATCGAGAAGGTCAGGGCAACTTTTGTAAATTAACCATCCCGTAAAACTCACATGAAGAAAAGGCCGCGGCAAGCGGCCTTTTTATTGTTATCTAGCTGACTTTACGCACAGACAGAGGGGCATGCCGTCCGCCGTGCCGGGGCATTGTTCAGCCCGGCCTTTCAAAGCCGCCGGTTCAGGATTCGGCATGGAATAATGGCCTGGTTTTAATGCGGATAACGATAGTGGGAGCGATGCCTACATCGCGATTTAAAATCGCCCGGCAAGTCGCGATGTAGGCATCGCTCCCACGAACCTGAAGAGATGGCGGAGGTTGTTTTTAACCGAATCCTCAGGTGTCTGAGTCAATCCCGCTTGTGACACCCTTTATCCTGCAAATCCACAATTAACGCCGCATCCCCGCCGGCGAACTGTAGCTGTCCAGCACGGCCAGGTAATTGGTGCGTTCGAACGATTTGGGATCGGGGCAAAACTGCTGGCTTAAACGGCCTTTCATGTCCTTGACCGAGGCGCATTCATGCTGCTCCATCCAGGCCGTCAGGCCGGCTTTGATGCGCGTCAGCTGTTCCGGTCCGTGCAGCAGCAGGGTGGCGCATAAGTGCGTGACATCGGCGCCGGACAACAGCAGCTTGATGACGTCGTCGGCCGTGTGCACACCGCCGGTCGCGGCCATCGACAGTTTGACCCGGCCGTAGAGAATGGCGATCCAGCGCATGGCCAGCAGCGCGTCGGCGGAGGTGGATAAGTGCAGTTGCGGGATGATTTGCAGGTTGTCGATATCAATATCGGGCTGGTAAAAACGATTGAACAGCGCCACGGCATCGGCGCCTTCGTTTTCCAGTTCCCTGATAAAATGCGGCAGTGCGCTGAAATAGGGAGACAGCTTCATCGCGATAGGAATATTCACCTGCCGGCGCAATGCCCGCAACAGTTCCAGATAGCGGTTTTCCACATCCATGTTGGATTCATAGAGATCCGTGTCCAGGTAATAGACATTCAGCTCCAGCGCATCGGCACCGGCATCTTCGAGCAATTTGCCGTTTTCCACCCAACCGTCCAGGGAAATGCCGTTGAGACTGGCGATGACCGGGATATTCAGCGTATCTTTCAGGGCTCCGAGATGCTCCAGGTACTGATCCAGCCCCTGCTGAAAATGACTGTCGAAAGGCAGGAAACTGTCGGCTTCGGGATGTCCTATGGTCTGGTGAATCAGAAAGCGCTCCGTCATCTTTTCCTCGTAGCGCAGTTCTTCCTCAAACAGCGAGTACATGACCACGGCCGACGCGCCGGCGTCTTCCAGGCGGCGCGCCGAATCGAGGCCGCGCGTCAGGGGCGAGGCGGAAGGCACCAGCGGGTTGGCCAGTTTAAGCCCCATGTAGTTTGTGCTCAGGTCTATGCTGCTCATGATCGGTCAGACTCCTGTTGGGTGTTGGCTGGCTTCGCGAACGATTGCTCGGCCTGCAGGCGATAATGCCGGTAACGGTTGTTGACATCGCGTTGCGACTGCTGCATTAGGCGTTCCGAATGCTCGGCGTGTGTGCGGCCGAGGACGCTGAAACGCGCTTCGGTCATGGCGAAGTCGCGATAGGGGATGGACGGTTTCTGGCTGTCGAGAAGCAGAGGATTCTGCCCCTGCGCCGCCCGCCTCGGATCGAAACGCAATAATGGCCAGTGGCCGCTGCGTACCGCCAGATCCTGCTGCCGCAGATTGTTCGACAGGTCGACGCCGTGCGCGATACAGGGACTGTAGGCGATAATCAGCGAAGTGCCCGGATAGGATTCGGCTTCCAGAAACGCGTGCAGGGTCTGAATATCCTTGGCGCCAAAGGCGACCTGGGCCACGTAAACCTGCTCGTAATCCATCGCCAGACGCGCCAGATCTTTCTTGGGCGTGGCCTTGCCGGCGGCCGAGAACTTGGCGACGGCGCCCCGGGGCGTGGCCTTGGAGGTCTGTCCGCCGGTGTTCGAATACACCTCGGTATCGAGCAGCAGGATGTTCACATCGCGGCCGGCGGCAAACACATGGTCCAGGCCGCCGAAGCCGATGTCATAGCCCCAGCCGTCGCCGCCGATAATCCAGACGCTGTGCTTGACCAGGTTTTCCGATACCTTCAGCAGACGCTCCGCCGCATCATTGGCGAGCGCCGGCAGCCGCCGGTTCAGCTCGCTGACGCGCTGGCGCTGCTCATAGATGCCGGCCTCGTCGCTTTGATCGGCCGCGAGAATCGCGTCGGCCAGTTCCGCCCCGACCGGATCGCGCAGGCCCTGCAGCAGCTCGCGCGCGTACTGGGTCTGCTGATCGATGGCAACGCGCATGCCCAGACCGAATTCGGCATTGTCCTCGAACAGCGAATTCGACCAGGCGGGGCCGCGCCCCTCGGCGTTTTTGGCCCACGGCGTCGCCGGCAGGTTGCCGCCATAGATGGACGAACAGCCGGTCGCGTTGGCGACCACCATGCGGTCGCCGAACAGCTGGCTGGCAAGCCGCAGATACGGGGTCTCGCCGCAGCCCGCGCAGGCGCTGGAAAATTCGAACAAAGGCTGCAGGTGCATGGCTTCGGGCAGCTTATTGTGGTGCAGCAGGCGGCGGTCCGGCTCCGGAATTTTCAGGAAATAGTCCCAGTTTTCGCGCTCCTGGACGCGCAAAGGCGGCTGCGGCGCCATATTGACGGCTTTGCGCTCGGGGTTGTCGCGATCGCGGATCGGGCAGACCTGCACGCATAGGGTGCAGCCGGTGCAGTCTTCGGGCGCGACCTGGTAGCTGATCAACAGATCGCCGCCGAAGGCCTTGCTTTTGACCGGCACGGATTTGAACGTCGGCGGCGCGTTTTCGACGCTGTCGGCGGTAAACAGCTTGCTGCGGATCACGCTGTGCGGGCAGACAAACACGCACTTGCCGCACTGGATGCAGATATCGGGCTCCCAGACCGGGATCTCCAGGGCCAGATTGCGCTTTTCGAAGGCGGCGGTGCCGGTTTCAAAGGTGCCGTCGGCGGCAAAGCGGCTGACCGGCAGGAAGTCGCCGCGCCCGGCCATCATCTCGGCGGTCAGGCGCTGCACATAATCCGGCGCGTCGGCGGTCACGGCGGGCGGCATTTCGATCGCGCCGGTCGCCTGCGCGGGCACCGGGACCTGATGCAATTGGCTAAGCGCCGCGTCGATCGCGTCAAGATTGGCCTGCTGTATGCGCTTGCCGGCCTTGGCGTAGGTTTTCCGCCCGGCTTCCCTGATCGCGTCCAGCGCTTCATCCAGCGGCATGATATTGGACAGCGCGAAGAAGCAGGTCTGCATGACGGTATTGATGTGCCGTCCCAAACCGCATTTTCTGGCGATTTCGTAGGCGTCGATCACGTAAAAGGCGATGTTTTTCTCGATCATGGCCTCCTGGAAACGGCGCGGCAGGCTGTTCCAGGCCTGCTCGGCGGCAACCGGGGTATTCAGCAGGAATACCGCGCCCGGCGCCGCCTTGTCGAGCATCGGGTAGCGCTCGAGAAACACCGATTGATGGCAGGCGACAAAGCGCGCGTCGTTGTCGCCGATCAGATAGCTGGAACGGATTTTCTCGGGCCCGAAACGCAGGTGCGAGACTGTGACGGCACCGGCTTTTTTGGAATCGTAGACAAAATAGCCCTGGGCATTGAGCGGCGTTTTATCGCCGATGATCTTGATGGCATTCTTGTTGGCGCTGACTGTGCCGTCGCTGCCCAGTCCGAAAAAAACCGCGCTGACCGTGGCCTGGGCTGCATCGGTGCGAAACGACGGGTCCCAGGCCAGATGGGTATGGGTGACATCGTCGATGATGCCGACCGTGAACGGGTGTTTGGGCCGCTCCCTGGCCAATTCATCGAAAATGCCTTTAATCATGGCCGGCGTGAATTCCTTCGAGGACAGGCCGTAGCGGCCGCCGACGATTTTGGGCAAGTGCTCAAACCGGGGATTGCCGCCCAGATAATTCTGCATGATAGCGGTCAGGACATCCTTGTATAGCGGTTCGCCATCGGCGCCGGGCTCCTTGGTCCTGTCCAGCACCGCCAGACTGCGCAGCGTGGCCGGCAAGGCGTCGATCAAGACCTCGGCGGCGAACGGGCGGAACAGCCGGACTTTCAGCACGCCGACTTTTTCTCCGTGCGCGGTTAAGTGGCGGACGGTCTCCTCGGCGGTTTCGGCCCCGGAGCCCATCAGCACGATGACCCGTTCGGCCTCCTCGGCCCCGACGTAGTCGAACAGATGATACTGGCGACCGGTCAATTCGGCGAAACGGTCCATGGTATCCTGAACGATGCCGGGCATGGCCTGGTAATACGGATTGGCGCTTTCCCGCGCCTGAAAAAACACATCGGGATTCTGGGCGCTGCCGCGCAGGACCGGATGGTCCGGCGACAAGGCGCGCCGGCGGTGCCGATCGACCAGGTCCTCATCGATCAAGGCGCGCACCGTCGCTTGGTCGACAGGCTCGATCGTGGCGATTTCATGCGAGGTCCTGAAGCCGTCGAAAAAATGCAGGATGGGAATGCGCGCGGCCAGCGTTGCCGCCTGGGCGATCAGGGCGAAGTCCATGACTTCCTGCACCGAATTGGCCGACAGAAACGCGAAGCCCGTCGTCCGGGCCGCCATCACGTCGCTATGGTCGCCGAAAATCGACAAGGCATGCGTCGCCAGCGTGCGGGCCGCGACATGGAAAACCGTTGACGTCAACTCGCCGGCAATCTTATACATATTCGGAATCATCAGCAGCAATCCCTGCGAGGCTGTGAATGTCGTGGTCAGCGCGCCGCTTTGCAAGGCCCCGTGCACGGCGCCGGCCGCGCCGCCCTCGCTTTGCATTTCAATGACCTGCGGCTGCGTGCCCCAGATATTGTTGCGTCCTTCCGAAGCCCAACTGTCGGACAACTCCCCCATCGGCGAGGCCGGCGTAATCGGGTAGATCGCGATGACTTCATTAGTCAGATACGCGACCCGCGCGGCTGCTTCATTGCCGTCAATCGTGATAGTGCTTGCTTTTGACATCAATCATCCCCTTGCAAATAACTGCTGTTTCAGAACCAATCAGGGTTCTGTCGCAACTGTTCGATAGTAAGTTGCCCCAATTGATTCCTGATAACAGCCGGAAAACAGGATAGTAGCCGCTATTTCCCGGAACGGCCATACAAACATCGGTTCTTCGCGCCCAAGCATAGCTTAAATGCTTGAGGAATGAACAGAATTTGAGGGACTCTGTCTTAGCCTCAAAGACAGCTTAATTTTTTACCGAGAACGGTTCCACAATGTGTTAAATAAAACTAAAAACAGAGGTGTGTCATGGCATTAAAAGAAGACTTTGAAAACCTGCTTGAATCCTTAAAAACCGAGCGCGATGAAATTAAATTGAAACTGCATTTAGGTTCCATGGAAGCCAGGGACGAATTTGAGAACGTTGAAAAAAACTGGAACGCGTTTACCCGGAAAGCGGCCGACATCTCCGATGATACGGTGGAAACTTCGGAAGAATTTATCGAAAAGACAAAAATAGTCGGCGAGGAATTGAAAGCAACCTATGACCGGATCAGGGCAAGGTTGTCCAAATAATCTTTTGGCCGATAAGCATGGACAGGCACCTGGCCGAAGCTTGCGATGCGGCCCATTCGAATCAAAGGGAGATGTATCGTACGGTTGCATTGTAGGGGCGGACCTGCGTGTCCGCCCTGTTTCGGGTGCACGACGGATCATCGGCAAACCATTGGCCGAGGGTGCACACCGTAGGGGCGGACCTACGTGTCCGCCCTGTTTCCGGTGCACGACGGATCACCGGCAAACCATTGGCCGAGGGTGTACACCGTAGGGGCGGACCTACGTGTCCGCCCTGTATCCGATGCACGACGGATCACCGGCAAACCATTGGCCGAGGGTGAACCGTTGAGCAAGGGCAAACACACAGGTTCGCCCCCACGAGGTTGCCGAAACAACCGCCAGTACCGATCCGGCTAACAGTTTCGCACACGCTCCACAATGTCCTCAAATCCGCGCAGGTAATCGAAATGAGCGGGCTTGCCGTGCACGCCCTCATCCAGATCATGGCCGATTTCATCGAAATGGTCGGCGGGCCAGGGCGGGGCAATAGCTTCCCACCCGACAGGCAGGGCCGAGGAAACCGGCACCATGCCGTCGTTGTCCCCGCCGGTGATTTTGGCGATGTAGCGATAGGCGGGCAGCAACAGCTTGCAGGTCTTTAAGGAGCCCTCGCGCCCGCTGCCGGCCACGCAGAAATAATTCAGCCGCGGGTTGTCGATATAGGTGTCGTTGAATTCGCGCATGGATTCCGCGGTTAAATCGTGCAGGGCATCAAGCCAATGGAATTTATCGGCTATGTCGCGAATGACGCCTTCGATGGCGCCCATTAAGGGTATCTCCGATTCGCCGTCCGCGAATGATTCACAAAGATCGGCCAGCGGCGAGCCTTGATGCGGCGTGCCGATGGTGGTCAGCGAGCAGACCTGATCGGCGATATTGCCGGGATTGGCCGGCGACAGCAGGTAGCGGCCGTCCAGTCCGCCCATGCTATGGGCGATGATATGGACTTTCTCGTCCGGATTCAGTACGGGCGGCGCGCCGGTCTGGCCCAGCGCCTCGAGAATCTGCCGCTTCAATTCCTCGCCGCGCACGTCAATGCCGCCGATCGGAGGCACTTGGGTGACCAGCACCCGCGCCTGAAACCGGCGTTCCAGATGCTCCTTGATGCCGTTGAAGTAGTCGACTTCTAAAACAGGCAGGGTATCAAACCCGAGCAGGCCATGGGTCAGGACGATGTTCATATTGCACCTCAACAGATTATTGTGACGAGCCCCTTAACGGGAATCCTGTAAAGCCGGCATGCTCGCTCATTTCACCCATAAAATAGGCTGGGCTTCCGTAGGCACGCTGACGTCGGGATGGCTGGGTATGATTCTGGGCGTATAGTCCGAAATCGGCCGCTTGGCCGGGATCTCGACGCTGTAGACGAAACCGTTGACCGCCCCGGGGAGTTCATGGTCGATACGCATTTCATAAATATTATCGGCATCGCCGTAAGTCGGTTCCGCGAACAGTTCGACCTTGACATCCTCTGCCGTTAAATCGCCCAGATAAACCTGCAGCCTGAAAGAATATACGCTCTCACTGTTTTCGATTTCGACATGGGCGACGTGAATTTTGGGCCACAGGTCATTCAGTCGCGACAGCCAGCGGGCCAGGTCTCGGCCTGACCGGGCGCCGTTCGCGGCGCGGCGTTGATATTGATCCGCCAGGGACAGATAAAAACGGTCGGTATATTCGCGCACCATGCGGTTGGCGGAGAAATAAGGCGTCAAGGTGGTCATGCTCTCGCGCATCTTGGCTACCCAGCGCTCGGGAATGCCGCTGTCGTTGCGCCGGTAGAAAGCCGGGACGATCTCGTTTTCCAGCAGGCCGTACAGCATGTCGGCCTGCTGGGCATCGGTGTGCTCGGCTTCGTGCCCGTTCAGCGCCCAGCCGACTTCCGGCCGGTAGGCCTCGGCCCACCAGCCGTCCAGCTCGGACAGATTCAGGCCGCCGTTGACCAGGATTTTCATGCCGCTGGTGCCACAGGCTTCCCAGGGGCGCCTTGGCGTATTGATCCACAGGTCGACGCCTTGCACCAAGTATTCGGCGGTGATCATGTCGTAATCGCTCAGGAAGATCGCGCGTTCGCGGATTTCCGGCCGCCGTATGAACTGGTGCCAGGCCTTGATCAAGCGCTGGCCCGGCAGGTCCGCCGGATGCGCCTTGCCGGAGACGACCAGCTGCACGGGCCTGTGAGGATCGGTTAACAGGCGCGCCAGCCGTTCGGGATCGGTCAGCAGCAGGTTGGGTCTTTTATAGGTGGCGAAACGGCGGGCAAAGCCGATAGTCAATACGTTCGGGTCGAACAGGCGCAACACCAGATCTTCCAGTTCGGTGTCGGATAAGGTGCTGTGCACGTTCAGTTCCCGGCTGTACTCGTCGCGGACGAACTGCACCAGCCGGGAACGGTTCTGGGCGCGTAAATTCCAGAGGTCGTGGTCCTTGACGTGGCGGAATTGGGCGGCCAGATGATCCGGATCGCAAAACCAGCGGTTCTTGCCGCACAAATTGGTCCAGAGCTCGTCGGCTTCCATGGAATCCCAGGCTGGCACATGGACGCCATTGGTGACATGCGTGACCGGGATTTCGTATTTCGGCCAGCCTGGAAACAAGGGGAGGAAAATATTCCGGCTGACCTCGGCGTGCAAGCGGCTGACGCCATTGACGGCGGCGCTGCCGCGGATGGCCAGACAGGCCATATTGAAAGGCGCCGCCGGGTTGTTGTCGCCGGGATTTCGCCCCAGAGCCAGCAGGGTATCGAGGTCGATATTCAGGGCCTTGGCATAAAGGCCCAGGCTGTTCTTGATCAATTCGGGGCTGAAGCGGTCAAAGCCGGCCTCGACCGAGGTATGGGTGGTAAACAGGTTGCCGGCGCGCGTTACCGTCAAGGCCGTCGCGAAATCGACGCGATGCGCGTTCATGAAATGACGCGCGCGCTCAAGCACCAGCAGCGCGGCATGGCCTTCGTTCAGATGGCAGACCTCAGGGGTGATGCCCAGTGCCTGCAAAACCTGCCAGCCACCGATGCCCAGCAGGATCTCCTGCGACAGCCGGTATTCGGACTCGCCGCCGTACAGTTCGGCCGTGATGCAGCGGTCCACCGGATGATTGGCTGGATCGTTGGAATCGAGCAAATACAGTTTGATGCGGCCGATCTGTGCCTGCCATACCCGCACCCATAAACGGGACGGCGTCAACAACTGTATGCGCAGCCATTCGCCATGATTGATGCGCACGGGGCAAACCGGCAAGTCGCTGGTTTCGCTGGACGGATAAAGGGCGATCTGGTTGCCGTCGGCATCGAAGGCCTGGCGGAAATAGCCTTTCTGGTAGAGCAGGCCGACGCCTACCAACGGCAGGCCCAGGTCGTTGGCGGCCTTCAAGTGATCGCCGGCCAGCAGGCCGAGCCCGCCCGAATAAATGGGCAGGGCCTCGCTGAGACCGAATTCCATGCTGAAATAGGCGATTTTCCGCAGGGCGATGCCCTGCCGCTTCTTGGTCTGGAACCAGCGCTGTTCCGACAAGGCCTGGCGATGGGCCGAAACGATGGTGCGCAGCTTCTCGCAGAAGGCTTCGTTTTGCGACAGGTCTTCCAGGCGCGCGCGCGATATAGCCTGCAACACCAGCCAGGGGTTGCGGGTTTGCGCCCAGAATTCGGCATCCAGCTCGCGCCATATCTCATCAGCGCCATGAACCCAGGAATAACTGCAATCCCGGGCCAGATCGCTCAATCCGTCGAGTTTCTGTTCCATATCGGGGCGAAAATATTTGGGGATGGTCATGTGTTACGGGCTCCATAAGAACGGCAGTGTAAGAATATAGGACAAGTGTACTTAGCGCCTGGGTATCGGATCCCACGGAGGACCATGGGATCCAGGGGCTCGGCCAATACACGTCCGGCCAGATATACTCGTACCCACGCTCCTGAGGCTGTGAAAGTATTCAATTTAAAGGATTTAACCACGAAGGACACGAACGCCTCCAAGGAAGGAGGCGGTAGAATTGCGTCTGGAACAGCAATCGAGAGCACGAAGTTTTAAGTTTTTGATTAACTTGATTTTTTTCTTCGTGTCCTCGGCAACTGCTCCTGCGTCGCCTAAAGCGCCTACTTTTGGTGCTCTACCTCCCGCATCCATGCGGTCGTTCGTGATCTTCGTGGTAAATAAGGCTTTTTATGATGTTTTTACTAATTCTTTCACACTCTCTCCTGCGTGGGAATGCATACTAAGGAACGCGCATAAAATAACTTCCTCAAGTGCGCGGATGAATTTCCGGTGTAGGTGCGGATTTATTTATACCCTGAAGGGCACAAGTGAATTCGCACCTACAATTTACCCGTCATAATTAAATCCGACAGCCTCCTAGCCTTCGTTATTTTTCGACGATTCCTTCTCGGCCCTCAGGTGGAATTCCTTGTTCAGCGAGGTAAATTGCAACAGCTGGGCTTCGACCTTGCCGTTGAACGAGGCCGGCGGGTATTTGCCCTGCTCGTCGACGACTCCGGCTTCCATGCCGGTCAGCAGTTCAAGCGCTTCGTCCACGGTGGTGACGGCGTAGATATGAAACTGGCCGGACTGGGCCGCGTGCACGACATCCCAGCGCAGCATCAGGAACTTGACGTTCGTGGACGGAATGATGACGCCTTGCGTGCCGGTCAGACCCTTTTTGACGCAGATATCGAAGAAGCCTTCTATTTTTTCATTGACGCCGCCTATCGGCTGCACATGGCCCAGCTGGTTGACCGAGCCGGTAATCGCCAGATCCTGCCGCAGAGGCACCTGGGCCAGGGACGACAGAATAACGCACAGTTCGGCCAACGAGGCGCTGTCGCCGTCGACGTGGCCGTAGGACTGCTCGAACACCAGGCTGGCGGACAGCGAGAACGGGCTGTTGCGGGCATAGCGCGAGGCGATGAAGCTCGACAGAATCAGCACGCCCTTGGAATGGAGAGCGCCGCCCAGTTCGGTTTCGCGTTCGATATCGACCACTTTGCCGGTGCCAAGACGCGTCGTGGCGGTGATGCGCGACGGCTGGCCGAAGGCGAATTCGCCCAGTTGCAGCACCGACAGGCCGTTGATCTGGCCCGTCACTTTGCCCTCGGTATCGATCAGCACGGTGCCGCGATCGATATTCTCATAGAGTTTTTCCCTGAGCTTGTCGAGCCGGTAAATCTTATGGTCGATGGCTTTCTGGACATCGCTGTTGGCGATCAGGGAATGGCCGTTTTCCTCGGCCCAATGGTCGGATTCCGTCAACAGATCCTTGATGCTGCGCAGATGCGTCAACAGCTTCTCGGCATCACCGGCCATGCGGGAGCTGTGCTCGATGACCCGGGCAACGGCCGCCGGACTCAACGGCCGCAATTTTTCGTGCTTGGCAATCGTGGCCAGCAGACGGGCGTATTCATGGGTGCTGTTTTCCCGGACAACGGAGACGTCGAAATCGGCGGCCACCTTGAACAGGTCGTGGAACTCGGGGTCATAGGCGCTTAACAGGTAATACAGCAGCGGGTCGCCGAACAGGATAATCTTTACCTCCAGCGGTATGGGCTCCGGTTCCAGGGACGAGGTGCTGATCAGGCTGAGTGTCCGCTCCAGCGGCTCGATGCGGATTTCACGGGCCTGCAGCGTTCGTTTAAGGCTCTCCCAGGCATACGGCTGAAACAGGATTTTCCGGGCGTCGATGATCAGGTAGCCGCCGTTGGCCTTATGCAAGGCGCCTGGCTTGATCATGGTGAAATCGGTGATCAACGAGCCCATATAGGCCTGGTGATCGGTATGGCCGATCAGGTTGCTGTAATTCGGCAGGTCCTCGTAAACCACGGGCGCGGCGCGCTTGTTGCTGAAGTCGACGATCAGGTTGACCTGATAGCGTTTCAGCGGATTGGAATCCTGTTGAAAATCCATAAACGGCAGCATTTTTTCGGTATGCGGAACGAAATCCCGGACGTGCTCGATGATGTCTTTCTGCACGTCATTCAGATAACTGATGACGTCCGGTTGGTCGGCGTATTTTTCGATCAGCTCGTCGATGGAATGGTTGACGGCCAGGGCCGCGACTTCTCGATTCAGGGCCTGCAGCTTGCGCTTGGTTTCCTTGCGCCAGATCGGGAATTTTTTCAGTAGTTGCTGCAGGCGTTCCTGCAGGTTGAAAATCGTGTTTTGTATTTGGTGCTGCTGCTCTTTATCGAGCTTGTTGAACTGCTCGGGCGTCAGCGCGACGCCGTTTTCATCGGCCGGCGCGAAACCGTAGCCGGTGACCGTTTCGGTCAGCAGAATATGGGCATTTTCGGCTTCCTCGCGCAACTGGTTCAATTCATGGATTTCCCGCTGGCGCGATTCGCTTTCGATCTCGCCGGCGCGGGAGCGGTATTCGTCACCGTCGAATGCCGAGGGTATGGCGATGCTCAGTTCGTCGATCAACTGCTCCATGTCATGCCGGAAAATCCTGCCTTGTCCCGGCGCCAGTCGGATGGCGGCCGGCTTGGCCGGCTGGCTGAAATTGTTGACGTAACACCAGTCCGAGGGCACGGGGCGGTGGAAGGCTTCGTGTTCGGCCAGTTGCTTGATGGTGGTGAACTTGCCGGTGCCGGAAGGCGCCATCGCGAAAATGTTGTAACCGCTTTTGTTGATCCGGATGCCGAATTTGATCGCCTCCATGGCGCGTTCCTGGCCGACAATGATATCGATGTTTTCAAGCTCGTCAGTGGAATTGAATTTTAACTGCTCGATATTGCACGGTTTATAAAGTTGTGACGGAGCCAGCGGTGTATTTTTCATAGAATGAACCTTGCTTGGAAGCCTTGGTTTTTATCAGTTGTTATGAATGTTTCATGCCCGGGCGGGACGAGAAACTTACCCTGTTATAAAGGCTCCAACTAACGGCAATGTCATGATATAAAGAGACAACCATGGCTTTATAAAAGTTCTCGCCTGGTGCTTGTCGAGCCTTTGCCAGCAGGGCTTTTACATTATAGCCACATTTGTATGGCACGTTCACTTTACCCTTTTCCCATGCTAAAGCGGAGCCGATTCGCACTATGGAATATAAAGATTATTACAAAATAATGGGGCTTTCCAGGGACGCCTCGCCAGAGGAGATAAAGCGGGCCTACCGCAAACTGGCCCGCAAATACCATCCCGATGTCAGCAAGGAGCCCGATGCCGAGACGAAATTCAAGGAACTGGGCGAGGCCTACGAAGTGCTTAAAGACCCTAAAAAGCGCGCCGCCTATGATCAGGTCGGCCGTGGCTGGCAGGAGGGGCAGCCCTTTACGCCGCCGCCTGATTGGGGCTTTGATTTCGGTGCCGAGCAGGGCTTCACCGGTACGGGGGGCGGATTCAGCGATTTTTTCGAGGCGCTGTTCGGGCGCGGTTTCGGCGCCGGGCGGGGCGGCGTCTACGGCAGGCAGGCGCACATGCAGGGCAGCGACCAGCACGCCAGGATACAGATCGATCTGGAGGACGCTTACCGCGGCGCCGACAGCCTGATTTCCCTGAACGTACCGCAAACAGACAGCCAAGGCCGCCTGGTTTCAAGCGTGCGGACCTTAAATGTCAAGATTCCGAAAGGCATCAAGGCCGGGCAGCGCATCCGCCTGGCAGGGCAGGGCATGCCGGGAGTCGGCGGCGGCCGCAGCGGCGATTTGTATCTGGAAATTGAATTCAAGCCCCACCGTTATTTTCGCGCTGAGGGGCGCGATATTCATCTTGAACTGCCGGTCACGCCGTGGGAGGCCGCCCTGGGCGCCACCGTTCCGGTGCCGACGCTGGGCGGCACCGTCGAATTGAAAGTCCCGGCCGGCTCGCAGGCCGGCAAGCAGTTGCGCCTGAAAAGCCGCGGTCTGCCCGGAACGCCTGCCGGCGACCAGTATGTGACCTTGAAGATCGTCACGCCATCGGCCAGAACCGATGAAGCAAAAGCCCTGTATGAGCAAATGGCCAAAGTGATGCCGATGAATCCGCGTGCGGCGATGGGGGTATGAAATGAAAAATGAGATAATCGTGATTTCCGGTATAGTGCTCGATGAAAGCATGCGCTTTACGTTGGTCGAGCTGTGCGAGTTCGCCAAAACCAGTCCCGAGCAGGTCATTGAAATGGTGGAAGAAGGCGTGCTGGAACCCGAAGGTTCTTCCGTTTATACCTGGCGTTTCGACACGTACGCCCTGAAGCGCCTGCAGATTGCCTTAAGGTTGCAGCAGGATTTGGACATCAATCTGCCAGGCAGCGCGCTGATCCTGGATTTGCTGGAAGAAATGGAAAGATTGAGGCGATAGTTAAATTTAACGTTCTATTGTTCTTCCATGCCACGTCAGACGCATGCCGCGGCTTCCCGGATCGAGCTGTAAGCGCCGGACCAGACGTCAGTATCTGGAACGTGAGTCTACCTGGCTGAGTTGGCGATTGCATCGCTAAGTATAAAGGCTCGGATTATCTGCAAGTGAGCTTGCATTTCAGTGGCATGGACTCATAATTTATTGCAAATAAAATACCGGGGCCCGACCCTTTGCAATTGACGCAGTCCGGCAATTTAGGATTTGGTCGTCAATAATTTCCCTGTTTAAACATAGGATGTGCCGACGACAGGAGACGCATCATTTGCGAGCGATGCGCTTCGCTGTGCTCTCATCTCATCCTATGCAAGATTCCAGTTTCAGGAAGTCATTTTTAGCCAAATTCTTAGCCGCTCACTCGATTTATTGCCGTCCTTCACAACAATTCAAAATTCGGTCTTTGAACTTATTAACGGCCGTTTTTTTACGGGCACTCATCCGGGACATGGCTTAACGCGGTCCAACTGACAGCGTGGGGCACATGTAATTGTTGGGTCAGTTTATCGATCACTCTTTCCATCTGGATCGACTCACCGTGGAACAGCCAGGAATTCGTAGCCAAACAACAGCAATAAAGGCGTACCGAACAGCAAACGCCCGCCCCGAAGACGGACTGGATAATAGACGTGGCCACTACAGTGAGCATGATTTCGACTGGCATGAGATTTTTCCATGTAATTAAATTAAAGCCAAGTCATAGTCCTGCTAGACCGTTCTATTGTAACTAGATAATATTGAGCGACAGAAGTGTATTGTTCACCGTAACTTACCGGTCAGCACTCGACAGCCCCTCAACTAACCGAAATCAATCCGATGAATGAGCTAATAGACTACAAAGCGCTTATTAACAAAGCCGTAAATCAGTGGGTCGACAAACTACAGAATACGGTTTATTCGAACACCCGATTCGATCACTTTGCCCGCTCGTGGGCCCGTTTGACCGGCAAACCGCTCGCCTTTAATATCGCGATACTGGTCATCCTGTCGTGGATCATCACCGGCCCGCTGTTCGGTTTTAGCGATACCTGGCAATTGATCATCAACACCGCCACGACCATCGTGACATTTCTGATGGTGTTCTTGATCCAACACACGCAAAATCGTGACACCGATGCGCTGCAGGTCAAGCTGGACGAGTTGATTCGAGTCATCGAAGGCGCCAATGACGAATTGCTGGACCTGGAAGAGATGGAAGAAGAAGAGCTCGCGCTGTTGCGCAAGCAGTATCTGGAATTAGCCCGTATTTCGCGGCAAAGAAAGGCTAAACAAAAAAGCGCTCAATAATGCGGCCGGCCCCAATGCCAAAGGATGCTTTCGCCGAGCATTTGCTGCAACACATGCCGGTTCCGGCCTTTGTTCTGGACACCCGGCACCGGGTCCTGATCTGGAACAAGGCCTGCGAACGGCTGACAGGGCTCAAGGCCGAGGACATGATCGGCACTGACAGGCATTGGCAGGGCTTCTACCCCGCGCCGCGCCCCTGTCTTGCCGACCTGCTGCTCGATCGCTCGCTCGGAAAACTGGACAGCCTCTATGAAATAGCCGGTGACGTCGTTTCGGATACCGGTACGCTGCATACGGAAAACTGGTGTCCGATGCCGGATGGGCGCAGGCTTTATCTGGTCATTGATGCCGGGGCCATTACCAACGCCAGGGGCGAAGTCGTGGCTGTCGTGGAAACCCAGCGCGACCGGACCGGGCAGCGGTTGACCATGCAGGCCTTGGCGGAAAGCGAACAGCGCTTCTCCGCCATTTTAGGTTCGGTCATGGATGCTATCGTGGCGATTGATCGGCAGCATCGCATCACCTTGTTCAATGCCGCCGCCGAGAGGATTTTTCGCTGCGCGGCCGATCTTGCCATCGGCCAGCCCGTCGAGCGCTTTATCGCGCCGAGTTGTCATGCTTTGTTCAGGCAGTTTCTCGGCTTTGACGAACAGGCCGTCAAGGCACCGGCCTGGCTGCCGGAAGGTCTCAGCGCGCGCCGAGCCGACGGCGAGGAGTTTGCGATCGAAGTCAGTTTTTCACCGCTGGAGGCTGGCGGGCAGTGTCTTAATACATTGATTTTGCGTGATGTGAACGATCGGCGGCTGACCGAACAGGCGCTCAGCAAGCTTCAGCTCGAGAAAGGTTATCTGCAGGAAGTGATCGACTCCGAGCATAATTTCGGCGAGATCGTCAGCGGCTCGAAGGTCATGCGCGCCGTCTTCGAGCAGGCGCGCATGGTGTCCCGCACGGACACGCCGGTGCTGCTGCTGGGCGAGACTGGCACCGGCAAGGAACTGCTCGCGCGCGGCATTCACGATCTCAGCGACCGCAGCGGCGCGATACTGGTCAAGGTCAATTGCGCGGCGTTGCCTGGCGAGCTGATCGAGAGCGAACTGTTCGGCCATGAAAAAGGCGCATTTACCGGCGCGACCCAGCAGCGCAAGGGCCGTTTCGAACTGGCGCACGGCGGCACCTTGCTGCTGGATGAATTGGGCGAGCTGCCGGCGGCGGCCCAGGCCAAACTGCTGCGCGTGCTTCAGGAACAGGAGTTCGAACGCGTGGGCGGCAGCGAGACCTTGAAAGTCGATGTCCGCGTGATCGCGGCGACCAATCGCAATCTTCCCGATGATGTCGCCGAAGGCCGCTTCCGGGCCGATCTTTATTACCGCCTGAATGTATTTCCCATCAATATTCCGGCCCTGCGTGAGCGTCAGGCCGATATTCCGCTGCTGGCACGGTTTTTTCTGGCCAAATACGCGCGGAAGCTCGGCAAACGCATCGATGACATCGATCCGGCCTCGCTGGAATCGCTGCAGCAGTATGCGTGGCCCGGCAATGTGCGGGAACTGCAGAACGTGATCGAGCGCGCCGTAATCCTCTGTCAGACGCCGGTGCTGGAAATCGGCCCATTGCTCAATCCTTACGCCCAAGCCGCACCAGACCGTCCGGCCACCCTGGAAGCGATGGAGCGCAATCATATCCTGCGCACACTTGAGGCGTCCGGCTGGGTGATCTCGGGCCCCAAGGGCGCGGCGGCCATGCTGGGCATGAATCCGAACACCTTGCGCTCGCGCATGCTGAAGCTTGGGATAAGCAGGCGCGGTTCATAGTTCATTGGGCGATTATGTGGCCAGTAATGCGGCGCCGTACGGGGTGAAATTTCTCTTATCGGAAAAAAATAACTATTTTTGCAGCTTATCACCCATATGGGTGATGACGGGCATCAATATACAAGGATACTCTTTCTCATGGTCAACTTGATTAGGCGCTTAATCTGAATATTTCACCACGAACGACTGCAGGATGCAGGCGGTAGGTCGAAACCTGCTCCTCGGTAATTGCTCCTGCTCACGCTAAGTACCTACATCCCTGTAGGCAACGCAGGAGCAGCGTAGCGGTGTGTGGAGGACACAAAGGCTCAATTACTTGCAAATATTTTTCATAATGAGCCCATGAGGTTATCAGTTAGAAATGATAATGCCGTGATTTTCTTTGCGTTCTCTGTGGTTCCATGAAATTTCCGGGTTAAGACATCCAGCGTTTGACCATTTTCCATTCTAGTAAGCATCAATCAGGAGAAAGCAGTGAAGACTACGATAAAGAGATTACGGAGCGCTATTGTACTGATAACCGTACTATTAGTTACCGGAAATGTTGAGGCGGCAATTTTATCCGGAGATTTCAGAACTGAATCTGACCTGCCGTATTGTTGCGGCGGAGGAAGGCCTCTAGTGCATGAAAATATCGGTGCCCCCGTCGGTGACGGGGCGGAGTTAACGGGGGCCAATTTTGTTGAAAATCCATCAAATTGGGGTGGCGGTGTTGTCCATATGGATTTGGATCCATTGACAAACATATTGACACTTCATTCTCAAGACATATGGGATTTTGAGACATTCGATGCATGGATCACTAATATTGTTTTCGACGCAGGCGAGCGTATTACCGGATTATCATTGATATCAGGGAATATCACGGATCTGGGGTTGGCGGCCATATTGAATTTTTCAGATAATAGTGTTCATATCCGTTACGATGTGGGAGCTGGTAATCCGACGTTTGATTTTACAGGCGGGCGAGCACAATTTCAGATTACAACGGATGTCTCCGCTGTACCCGTTCCTGCCGCTGTCTGGCTGTTCGGTTCCGGCTTGATGGGGTTGCTGGGATTCAATCGCAAGCGCGCTCAACCGTTAGCTGCATAGATACAACTCGGCTATTGCTTAATATCAGCCGCCTTTCGGGCATCGGAAGGCGGTTTTTATAGCCTCTTACCGACATTCCGAAGCCAATTCAGCCACTACCGGAATAATATTTAATATGGCAATCACCTAATAATTTGCGATGCGGCTCATACAAATCAAAGGGGACGTCTGTATCGCGCAGGTACATTGTAGGGGCGGACCTGCGTGTCCGCCCTGTTTCGGGTGCACAACGGGTTATCGGAGAACCGCTGGCCAAAGGCGAACCGTTGGGCAGGGACAAACACACAGGTTCGCCCTTGCGTGTCTGTTCATTTTACGGTATCAGGGCATCAATCCGTAGGAATTGCCAGATTGAAACGCCTGGTAATCAAGGAAAATGAACAGGCCGATTAAATCGATACTGAAATAATTCTGATTAGGTCAAATTTTGCTGCGGAATGTAGTACTCAGTCAGCCTTGTTCTGACGAGTAAAATTTGCAGCGTATTCATGGCGTGCGAATAGTGCGAATAAATTCGCACCTACAATTTAACCGCCATAATTAAATTGACTGACTAATAGGCTCTTGTTTCTTTAATCAAGATTTCCATGGCGCCAATGCGAAGCTGCCGCGCTTGGCCAGGTCGAACGTTCCGGACGGGCAATCTGCTCCATCCGGATCGAAAGTAATTGAACACCTCATGCATTGCAAACCGGTTAAAATCCGCCGGTGCATTCCAGTATTGCAACACTACGCAATACGCCTTCCACGACCTCTATACCCCGCAAGTAACTAATTCACGGCAAACAAAATCAAATCCGCTCATGCCCAATACGATTCACGATATTTCGTTATTTAACGATATCAAGTGACTATCGCTGCCGGTTATCGCTGGAATTCAGCTTAAATATAATATTAATTTATTGATTTTATTTGATATTTTTTGATTTTTTCAAGTTGGCAGGGAAAATGCTCTTTATTAGATATCCTAATATTCTAATAATGAGAGGTTTCCATCATGAGTGTCGCCAGCGAGAAAGCACGGGATATCCTGACTGTAACGAGGCGCGACAGCCTGAAAGCGGTTCGGGCTGATCCGGGTCACCTGAACGGCGGACAATTTTTCCTGCTTAATTTCGCCTTGCTGCTGGGTAATGTGCTGGTGCTTTTCAATACCGGCGCGTTCGCGTCGATCAGTCTGCATGCCGCGGGTGGTCTGAGCGTCAGTCCGAGTCATGCCAGTTGGATGCAGACGTATTATTTCATCAGCCTGGCGATGGCCTTGCCGGTCAGTTCATGGATGGCTTCCCGCTTCGGAAAAGTGCGCCTGTTCATCGCCGCCATGATGCTCATGGCGCTGGGATCACTGCTTTGTTCGGTTACGGATGAACTGATGTGGTTTCTCCTGGGCCGGGTCTTTCAGGGCTTTTTCGGCGGACTGACAATCCCCTTGTCGCAGACCTTGTTGCTGAGTGCATATTCCGAGCCTAAAAAAGCCTTCGCCGTCGCGCTCTGGAGCATGGCCGCGCTGAGCCCGTTCACGCTGGGTCCGGCGGCGGGCGGCTGGATCGCCGACACGCTGGGCTGGCGCTGGCTGTTTTACCTTAATGTGCCGCTGCCGGTTGTTTCGGCGGCGCTGGTCTGGGCCTTGCTGTTCGATAGCGTATCGAGACGCGTCAAACTGCCTTTCGACCGTATCGGTTTTCTGTTGCTGGCCGTGGCGCTGGGCTGCTTGCAGGCGGCGTTGAACCAGGGCCAGGATGCGGATTGGTACAACTCCGGCCTGATCGTGTCGCTGGTATTTACCGGTCTGCTGGCTCTGGCCTGTTTCATCGTCTGGGAACTGGCCGAGCGTCATCCGTTGCTGGACATACGCCTGTTCGCGCGCCGCAACTTCGCTATCGGCGCCATCGTCCTGAGCGCGAGCTTTTTGCTCATGTACGGCCTGCTGTCCATTCTGCTGGTGCGGCTGCAGTCGGTGGCCGGCTATACCTCGTTTATGGTCGGCTCCGTGCTGCTGCCGCTGGTGATCCTGGCCAAGCCGATGGCGGTCTTTTTTCACCGGATCGTGCATTATTTCGATGCACGCCTGCTGGCTTGCTTGAATCTTGTAGCGTTCGCCGGATTTTGCTTCTGGACCAGCCGTTATGATTTTTTCCAGCGCAGCAGTCTGTTCAGCGGCACGCTCGGGTCTCAGGTTCTGGAAGGCTTCTGTCTGGGCGGTCTGTTCGTGCCGCTCACGACCCTGTTCCTGTCGGGCCTGACGCCGCGCCGGCAAAGTCAGGCCGTGGAGCTGGGCGGTCTGCTGCGCGTACTGGGCGGCAGTATCGCATCGCCACTGATCGGCGTGATCTGGGAACGGCGCGCCGCGTTCCATCAAAGCCGTCTGGTTGAAACCCTGACACCTTACGACACTTTGGGCAGGGAGATTATCGGTAGTCTGAATGCGGCCGGCATGCACGGCCAGATCGCCACGGCCAAACTCGCCGGTTTAGCCAGCCGCCATGCCGCCATTCTGGGGCTTAATGACACGTTCCGGTTCTCGGCCTTGCTGTTTCTGGGACTCGCGGCCCTGGTCTGGTTTGCCCGGCCGGCAGGGCCTGCACGCCGGCCTCCGCCTCGGCAAGCCGTGCGTGAAACCGCCCTGGAAGCGCTGGTTGAGGAGCCTTGACCGATGTGCGGACCTATTAGAACAAGCCGGACAATAATCCGGTTGCTGGCCGGTTTGCCATTATTGATCAGCGGCTGCGCGCTGTTCCCTGAGCAGGGGGAAAGGGCGGAGCTGATGGAAATGCCGAGCCTGGAGCGGACCGTGGAGGCGGGGCAGGGCGCCGAAAAGCGGGTCAGCCAATGGCCGGGAGCGTATTGGTGGCGTGACTTCCACAACCCGGAGCTGGAACGGCTGGTGGGGACGGCGTTGCGCGCCAGCCCCGCGCTGCGGGTGGCGCGCGCCAGGCTGGGCCAGGCGCGGGCCGTGGCCGATTATCAGGCCGCCGAGATGCTGCCCAGTATCGGGGCAATCGCCGACCTTCACTTGCGCCATTTTTCCGAGACCGATTTCTATGGCCCCACCGGCGGAAGTACCGCTTTCGGCGCCTACATTGATCCGCTAGTGTTTCGCTATCATCTCGATCTTTGGGGCAAGGACAGGGCGGCGCTGGAAGCGGCATTGGGCAAGGCACGGGCGCAGGCGTCGGAACTGGCGGTGGCGCAATTGATGTTAAGCACGGCCATCGCGCGCGGCTATTTCCGCCTGTGTTCGGCCGAGGACGAGAGCAGGCTGGTGCGGACCCTGGTTGCCAATGCCGAGGAAAAACTGCGTCTTGCCAGGCTGCGCCGGGACAAGGGCATCGATACGCAGGATCCTGTGCATGCGGCCGAGCAACAGTTGGCGGCCGCACATCAGCAGGCGGTCAGCTTGCGCGCGGAAGCGAAGGTATTGCGCAACCGGCTGGCCGCGCTGGCGGGGCAAGGGCCGGACTGGGGAGAAGGCATCACGGTGGCGGAGAATGCGTTTGCCGAATCCTTCCCGCTGCCTGAATCATTGTCGATAGGTTTGCTGGCGCATCGGCCGGATGTCGCGGCGGCGCTGTGGCGGATCGAGGCGGCCGCGAAGCGGGTGAAAGTCGCCGAAACCGAGTTTTATCCTGACATCGATCTGGTCGGCTTCGCGGGCTTGCACAGCCTGAATCTCAAGGATCTGTTTCTGTCCAACGGCGCCAGCGTGGCTTATTCGATCGGGCCTACCGTCACGTTGCCGATTTTTGAAGGCGGGCGCCTGGAAGCGTCGCTGAAGAACGAGCAGGCCGGTTACGATGCCGCTGTGGAAAGCTATAACGAAATCTTGCTGGGCGCCGTTCAGCAAGTGGCCGATGCACTGGCGCGGTGGCGCGAGAGCCTGGCCCATGATGCCGCCCAGGAACGGGCGCTGCAGGCGGCCGAAGCGGAAGCCAGACTGAATGGCAAGCGCTATCGGGCCGGGCTCAAACCGCGCGACGGCGAGATCGATGCCGACATCCGCAAGATCGGGCAGCAACTGAAACTCAGCGCATTGCATGCCGAACATCTTCAAGCCGCGGTCGGACTGATCGAAGCCCTGGGCGGCGGCTACGAAAACAAGAACGACTCTCATGAATAACAGGCAGGACAGCAACATCAGCCCGCTCAAATCGGCTCCGGGAAATAAAGGGCCGCGCCTGCGGCAATGGCGGGACCGGCGAGCGCGCCGGTTGCTCGTGGTCGCTTTGCTTGCCGGTCTGGCAGGGCTTGCCTGCCTGGCTTACTGGCAGTTCCATTCCCGGCATGTGGTCGTGACCAATGATGCTTACGTCACGGGGAATCAGGCTTCGCTGAAGGCGCAGACCAGCGGCACGATCGTCGATGTGCGCGTCGACAACACCCAGTACGTGCACGCCGGCGATGTCCTGGTGCGTCTCGATGGCCTGAACGCTGAAGTGGCGCTGGAGCGGGCCAGGGCCAACCTGGCCGAAGCCGTGCGCCAGGTTGAGATCCTGTTCAGCAAGGTCGAGATGCTGCGCCAGCGGCTGGCGGAAAAGGACGCGACGCTCAGGCGAAGCCGCCGTGATCTGGCGCGCTACCGCAGCGTGGCCGAAGACGGCGCCGTTTCGGCGCAGCAGATCGAGGATACCGAATTTGCCATTCTGGAACTCGAAGCCGCGACCCGGCGGATTGGCGCCGAATTGAGCGGAGCCGAGGCGCTGGTGCATGGCGCCGGACTGGCGGACAATCCCAGGGTCCGGCAGGCCGCCGCTGCACTCAAGCAGGCTTATCTGGACCGGGTCAGGCAGGAAATCGTGGCGCCGGTATCGGGATTCATCGCCAAGCGCAGCATTCAGCCCGGCGAACAGGTGCATCCCGACACGCCGCTGCTGGCTATCGTGCCGCTGGATTATCTGTGGATAGAAGCCAATTTTCTGGAAAGCGAACTGACGTTCGTGCAACCGGGACAGCCGGTCGAAATCACCGTCGATCTGTACGGGCCGGACGTGGTTTATCATGGCGAGGTGCTGGGCCTGGGCGCTGGCACCGGCAGCGTCTTCGGTTTGCTGCCGCCGGAAAATGCCACCGGCAACTATATCCATATCAGCGAGCGTGTGCCGGTAAGAATCAGCCTGAATCCGGAGGAATTGCGGGCGCATCCGTTGCGGCCCGGGCTTTCGGCCGTTACGCGCATCGATACCGGCAAGCCGGGGCGTTCGGTTTTGGAGCCCTTGACCACAACGCCGCCGGGAACTTATCTGACCGAAGTCTATGATGATCAGCTTGACGGCGCCGAAGCCCTGATTCGGGCGATTATCGAGGAAAATCGCTTGCCCGGTGCGATGCGGATGGAGCGCCGATAGGGCGGTGTGTGCTGAACGCTGAAAGGACGGGCGCTTTGTCGGCTCAATGATTGCCGGCGTTTAGCTGCGGCAAGCGCCCGAGCCTGGTCATGAAAGTGTCCGTGCCCTACAGGCGGACTTCCGCGTCCGGTTTTCTATTGCCGGCATAGGTTTTTTCGTAATGCGTCTGGCAGACGATGCAGCGTTTGGCCGCGGGATTCGCCACCAGGCGGTTAAGCTCAATCGGCGTTTCGCATTCAACACAGGTGCCGTAACGGCCCTCGGCGATGCGCAACAGGGCGGAATCGATTTCATTGATTTCATGCACATGCCGGTCGATGCTGGCGAGATGGATATCAACCAAAAGGTCCGCCACAGCTTCATCCGCCGAGTCATGAACGCTTCCGGCCAGTTCCCTGTACTGCTCATTATCGTAGGACAGCAGTTCATCGCGTATTTCATGGCGTAGTTCCAGAAATCGGGATTTCAGTTGCTTCTTGAAATTGCTGATCTGAAACTCGGATAAGTTATGCATGGTTCGTAGCCTCTCTATTTAGATGATGACAGATCCGGTATTCGGGCTGTTGATCTCTCGTCTATGGGATTATCTACGTGTTATCGGGATCGCAGGAGCCGATTTTTATCCAGACGCCATAATCGCAATGCAATAAATTGTCGCCGCTGCAGACATAGGTACCATGGGCATAGTTTCTATTGTTAAACACGCAGTTCGGGGCACCGGGTTGCTGAAGTTTATAATCCTGAGCTTCCAGTGGATACTCTTCAAGGATAGGTGAAGTGGTTAATTCAGGATCAGGTGCCCCGACTTGTGGTTTGTTGATGCGGTCAGCCATTATGTTATGCCTTTGTCTAATAATTGTTATGCATTTAATAATGCGGCTTGAATCAAGATGAAAACAGGCAGGGCAGGAAGCTTGACAGCGTTACCTGACCTGGAGGCACGAGTGCCATGCAGCCGCTGATACGACAACATGGACTACACCCGTAACCGATTCAGAGACGTGATTATTGACCAAATCCCAATCCTTATTGTTGATATCGAGTCGGCTAAGTCTGGCCCGTTCAGCCAGTTAAATAAAACTCGATCCGGTTTGTAGGAAATAGTTATAGCGGATCGACCGAATTAGTAGTATTCGTAAAACCACTTAGATAATGATACGGATAGATAATGACCGGATTTGCTCTTACTATAGGGGATGGCGGAAACAGGAAACTCCGAAGTGATGGATTCTTGTTGAGGTGAACTTTGCCGGCGGGCCTGTTTAGGCTATCAGGGGGGCTAATGTTGTCGCGCCGACAGCGGATTTTATAAAGGGGCATTATGCGAAAAAAAACATCACATCGCGGGCTTGACGATATTGGCAGAGCCTGGGGCTGGTTATTTGGCAACAGAAGTAACAGGCGGGTCGAACGGGTTCAGATTGAAACGGCGGAAAAGCAAATAGCAGGCAGTATAGAAGATGAACAGAAATTGATGAAAAAGGTTCAGGAAGACCTGCTGACTTTATCGCCGTTAATCGACAGGACGGAACTGGAAAGAATATTCCCTTTTTTTAAAACGAAAGCCGACAGATACGGAATGCGCATAGCCTTCCTCAATGTGTTTGTGGGTGATTGTGAAAAAATGAACCACATGCTGGGCCAGAAGGACTGCGAGAATTTATTGAATCAGATCTGCGACAAAATTGTCAGCTTAAGCAGAAAAGACGAATTCGCAGTGAAATTGGACGGCAATGAACTGTACCTGTTTGTGCCGTTTTTTCAGACCGAAGAAGAACTTTGCCTGCTGTCCGAAAGGCTGGTCAAGGGAATTGAAGAAGCTATCCAAATGGAAGGGCGCAATCTTTCCTTATCAAGCCGCGTTGGCATATCGATTTATCCAAAGAACGGCAAAACGCTCGATAAACTGTTAACGGCGGCGAATAAAGCGCTCCAGAAGGCAGATGACGCCAATAAGCGTCTTTATTATTTTGCCATATAGCCAGGCCGCGCCGCTGTGCGCCGAAAACGTCGAGTATTCTTCAGGTTTATTAGGTGGTGACAGGCATTTTTATTTGCCCCACAATAAGCTATAAACAGACTTAAATTGTTAAGGCAAGGTGTTTATGTTTCCAATCAGAGATGAAAATCCGACAGTACGCGCGCCGGTAGCAACCATTACCATTATCGGCCTTAATATCCTGGTATGGCTGTTTGTTCAGGGCGCCGGAAGCGTCTGGCCGCTGATTAACTCATTTTGCCTCTACAGCCTGATTCCGGGCGATTTGCTCGGTATTGTGCCGGCCGGCACCGTTATACCGATGATTGAGGATGTGGGCTGTGTCGTAGACGGCAAGGGCAGTGTTACAACCTTGATTACGCATGCCTTTCTGCATGGCAGTTGGTTTCATATTATCAGCAATCTCTGGTTCCTGTGGATTTTCGGCGATAATGTCGAGGATGTCATGGGCGTTTTTCGCTTTATAGGTTTTTATCTGCTTTGCGCTGTAGCGGCCGCCGCCGCGCAAATCGTATCGAATCCGGCGGCGATTACGCCCATGGTCGGCGCATCCGGCGCCATCGGCGGCGTGATGGGGGCCTATGCACGGTTATACCCCAGGGCTTCTGTCTACACTCTGATTCCAATAGGTTTCTTTATCACCACAGCGGTAATCCCCGCCGTGTATATGCTCGGTCTCTGGTTCTTCATTCAGTTGGTCAGCAGCCTGTTCGGCGCGGAAGGACCGGGCGGCGGCGTGGCGTTCTGGGCGCATGCCGGCGGTTTTGTCGCCGGCTTGATACTGATAGGCCCCATGCAGCGTGAGGACTATCTGGCCGAACGCCGCCGCCTGGACCCGAAAGAGTAGGCCAGACAAGGCTTATGTCCGACAGCATGCCGCGATAAAAAAACAGACCCTGGATTTACGTTTATCAGGTAATCGGCACTGTATTTCGCTTTATAACTTGAAACCGCATCGGGTTGTTTCGTACACTCTATCCTTTGTGTGGAGTCATCCAGGTCAGCCCATGGCACGGGCATTTTTATTATTTCTCAAGTGACAGAATTAGAAACATTCTTCGGCAGTGACGGCGCCTTATCCAAGGTAATTCCAGGTTATCATCCCAGGGCGGCTCAGGTTGAGATGGCCGAAGCGATCGCGCGTGCCGTCGATGAAAACCGGAATTTGATAGCGGAGGCGGGAACCGGCACGGGCAAGACTTTCGCCTATCTGGTGCCGGCTATTTTATCGGGCAGGAAAGTCATCATTTCAACCGGCACCAAGAATCTTCAGGATCAACTGTTCAATAAGGATTTGCCGGTTATTCGCGAGGCAATCAAGCAACCTTTCACGGCCGCGCTGCTGAAAGGCCGCGGTAATTATCTGTGCACCTATCGGCTAAAGAACGCCTTTGCATCGACCCTGGGTTTCAGCAAGGAAGACGCAGCGGCGCTGGCCAAGATCCGCTCCTGGGCGCAGCGCACGAAAATCGGCGATGTCTCGGAAATGTCCGAGGTGGCCGAAGCCGATCCGATCTGGTATCAGGCCACTTCGTCGCTGGAAAATTGCCTGGGCCAGGATTGTCCCGATTATGCCGAATGTTTTCTGGTCAAAGCCCGCAAAAAGGCGCAGGAATCGGAGATCCTGGTCGTCAATCATCATCTGCTGTGCGCTGACTGGTCGATACGTGACAGCGGTTTCGGCGAGCTGTTGCCGGATGCCGATGTCGTGATCATCGACGAGGCGCACCAATTGGCCGATACGGCGTCAAACTTTCTGGGCATCAATGTCGGGGCCAAGCAACTAAATGACCTGGCCGGCGACGCCCTGGTGGAATACTTTAAAGACGCGACCGATATCCCGGCTTTGCGCACGGCTTGCGAAGACCTTGAACATGAAGTCAAGGATCTGCGCATGGCTTTCGGGATAGAACTGAAACGCGGCGAATGGCGGGACATTGAAGCTAATCCCAAAATAGCCGCCGGGCTGACTGCCGTTAAGGAGCAGTTGCAGCGCCTGACCGATCAACTGGAACTGGCCTCGGTCAAGACCAAGGGCCTGGAGTCGTGCTTCAAGCGCGCCGACGAGCTGCTTCAGCAATTAAAGATCATTATCGATGATGACAGCGGCAAATGGATACGCTGGTACGAGATTCACAGGAAAACCTTTACCCTGAGCCGGACGCCGCTCGACATCGCGGCCGAATTCCGCTCGTTCATGCAACACCATCAGGCGGTGTGGATTTTCACCTCGGCGACGCTGAGCGTGGCGCAAAAGTTCGATCATTTTTCCAATAATCTGGGCCTGGGCGATGCCGTCAGCGCCAGTTGGGGTAGTCCCTTCGATTATGCCAATCAATCGCTGTTTTATCATCCCAAAGGCTTGCCGCAGCCGAACGATCCCGAATTCATCCCGATTATCATGAATTTCGCCCTGCCGGTCCTGCAGGCCAGCAAGGGGCGGGCGTTTTTTCTGTTTACCAGCCACCGTGCGCTGAAACAGGCCGAAACGCTGCTGAAAGACAAGCTGGACTATCCGTTGCTGGTTCAGGGCAGCCGGCCCAAGGGGCGGCTGCTGGAGCAATTTAAAGCGGCCGGCAATGCGGTCTTGTTGGGCACCTCGAGCTTTTGGGAGGGCGTCGATGTGCGCGGCGAAGCCTTGTCCTGCGTGATCATCGACAAGCTGCCGTTCTCATCACCCGGCGATCCGGTGCTGAAAGCACGCCTGAACGCCATGGAACGGCAGGGGCGCAATCCGTTTTTCGAGCATCAACTGCCGGCCGCCGTGATTGCGCTCAGGCAGGGCATAGGCCGGCTGATTCGCGACGTCACGGACAGGGGCGTGTTGATGGTCTGCGATCCGCGTCTGCTGAAACGCGCCTACGGCCAGGTTTTCCTGGACAGCGTGCCGCCTATGAAGCGAACCCGCGATATTGAAGATGTGCGGGCCTTTTTTCAACAAGAGACTGAGCAATGAAATTATTAGCGGTAGAAACGTCCACCGAAGCCTGCTCGGCAGCGCTGTTGATAGACGGCGCGGTGGCCGAGCGCTTTGAAGTGTCGCCCCAGAAGCATACCCGGCTGATTTTGCCGATGATCGATGCCTTGATGGCCGAAGCCGGGCTGATGCCGCAGCAGCTTGACGCCCTGGCTTTCAGCCGCGGCCCGGGCAGCTTTACCGGCGTGCGCATTGCCACAGGCATCATTCAGGGCATCGCGTTCGGCGCCGATTTGCCGGTTGTGCCGGTGTCCACGCTGGCCGCCATCGCGCAGGATTTTTTCGATCACCATGATGATAATGTATGCTTCACGGCCATGGATGCGCGCATGGGCGAGATTTTCTGGGGCGTTTACCGGCGCGATCAGCACGGTCATGCCGAATTGTTGGGACGGGAAGCGGTGACGCCGGCCGAACAGGTTGAATATCCGCCGTTGCAAGGCGTGGGCGCGGGCTCCGGCTGGGGCGTTTATCGGGACCAGTTAATGACCCGGCTGGCGGGCCTGGTCGATCGGTGCGAGCCCGGTTTATTGCCGCGTGCCGGCGCCATTGCGCGTTTGGGCGCGCGTGGTTTCGAACAAGGGCTGGCCGTCGATGTCGAACAGGCAATGCCGGTTTATTTGCGCGATAAGGTCGCAAAGAAAGAATCAGAGCGATAATACGGTATAATGGCTCCCTGTTTTATAACTTGTCACTTCAGGTAATGGCTCAATATTTCGAAATCCATCCCGAGAACCCGCAGTTGCGTTTGATACACCGTGCCGTGGACATCATCCGAAAAGGCGGCGTTATCGCTTATCCGACGGATTCGTCTTATGCGATTGCCTGCCAAATAGACGATAAACAGGCGCTGGACAAGGTTCGCCGCATCCGGCAACTGGACGATAAACACAATCTTACGCTGGTCTGCACGGACCTGACGCAGGTTTCGAATTTCACGAAAATGGGCAACGATGCCTATCGGTTGATCAAGGCGTTAACGCCGGGCGCGTTTACGTTCATTCTCGATGCCACGCGCGAAGTGCCCCGCAGGCTCCAGCATCCCAGGAAAAAAACCATCGGTATACGCATTCCCGATCACCCCGTGACGCAATTGCTGGTTCAGGAGCTGGGTGAACCCTTGCTGAGCACCACCCTGATATTACCGGGCGATAGCGAAGCGCTCACCGACCCTTATGAAATCAGAAGCCGGCTTGAACATGAGCTGGATCTGGTGATCGATGCCGGTATTATTGCCTCCGAACAGACGACCATGATCGAGTGTTCCGGTAATGGCTGCGAGGTTGTCAGACAGGGCAAAGGACTTGCTCCCATGCTCGATTGATACAGGAAGCGAAGTTATGATGAATGAATTGACGCTGCTGCAGCGTATCGTTGTCTGGGTGTTGCCGGTGATTTTCGCGATTACTGTGCATGAGGTCGCTCACGGTTGGGTCGCGAAAAAATACGGCGACAACACGGCCTTTATGCTGGGCCGGCTGACTCTGAACCCGATCAAGCATATTGATCTGGTCGGCACCATTATCCTGCCTGGCATATTGTTAATGACGGGCACCGGCTTTATTTTCGGCTGGGCCAAGCCGGTACCGGTCGACCCCCGTTATTTCAAGAATTCGCGCCGCGATATGGCGATCGTTGCATTGGCGGGTCCGGTCTCCAATCTGCTGATGGCGATCGCCTGGGCGCTGTGCGTGCGTCTGGGCGTGATCCTGAACATGGAAGCCATATCATTGCCGATGATCTATACGGGTATTGCCGGCATATCCATCAATCTGGTGCTGGCGATGATCAATCTGTTGCCGATTCCGCCGTTGGACGGCAGTCGTATTTTGACCGGCATTCTGCCGTCCCGGCTGGCCTGGAAATATAACCAGCTGGAGCGTTATGGATTCCTTATACTGGTGCTGCTGTTAATGACTGGCGCCCTGGGCGCGATTCTGGCTTATCCGATGTACATCGCCCAGCAGCTGTTTTTTTCAATTGCCGGGTTATAGGGTGTGGTATTGCGCAACGATCTTCCGGTTACCGGCAGGCACTGCTAATTTTTTCAGATGAGTCAAAACACAGCCGAAATCCTGGATGAGCCGCAAGCCATTGCGATGGTCCACGGTGCGCCGTTCAATCAGTTGCCGGAAGACCTCTATATTCCGCCCGATGCGCTGGAAGTGTTTCTGGAGGCCTTTGAGGGACCGCTGGATTTGCTGCTGTATCTGATAAGAAGGCAGAACCTCGATATCGTCAACATACCGATTGCTCAGATTACCCACCAGTATGTCGCCTATATCCAGATGATGGAATTGCTGAATCTGGAACTGGCGGCGGAATATCTGGTGATGGCCGCGCTGCTGGCGGAGATCAAGTCCAGAATGCTGCTGCCCCGGCAGCCGGAAGCGGAAGACGAGGAAGAGGACCCTCGGGCCACGCTGATTCGCCGGTTGCAGGAGTATGAATGTATTAAAAACGCGGCCGAAGAGATAGACTTGATGCCCAGGCTTGAGCGCGATTTGTTTGAGACCGCTGTCGATGTTTCCACGCTCAATGTTGAAAAAATCCTGCCCGATGTGCAGTTAAAGGAAATGCTGCTGGCATTTCAGGATGTGCTGAAACGGGTAGAACAACTCAGTCACCACCAAATCACTAAAGAACCGTTATCAGTCCGTGAACGAATGGCAACCATTTTGGAAAACCTTAAAGGAGCGGATAGTCTCCTTTTCTCGCAATTATTTATCCGAAAAGAAGGGCGACACGGGGTCGTTGTCTCGTTTCTGGCCATCCTCGAACTCAGCAAAGAGCGACTCATCGACATCATCCAGTCAGACGCCCTTGCCGAACTGCGAGTCCGAAGCGCCGTCTCCGCCTCCTAAAGCGAAGAAAGAGCCAAAGCCCAGAAAAACCAAACCGATAACAGACGATGCGATTGACTCGAATGTCCGTATTATTCCCGAGCCCGTCAAGGGGCCGCCTGTCGACTTAGACCGGCTTAAAGCCTACGTCAGGCACAAGAATCGGCGCAGACAGTCTCAATCGGCGCAATTGCCGGTACCACCTCCCGTTATTGAACAGCCAGAACCCAACATGGAAATCAAGCGCATAGTCGAAGCCATTTTGTTTGCAGCCAGCCGGCCGATGACAGCGAAACAGGTGCAACAGGTTTTTCCCGAAATCGAGCAGCCGGAATTGGCGGAAATCCAGTCGGCCATTGATGCCATTGTCGAGGAATACCGGTCCAGGCCTGTCGAGCTGAAAAAAGTGGCGAGCGGCTATCGGTTTCAGGTTAAACAGGAGCTGTCGCGTTGGGTGTCGCGACTTTTTGAGGAAAAACCGCCCAAATATTCGCGTGCCTTGCTGGAAACGCTGGCCATCATCGCCTATCGGCAACCGGTAACGCGCGGCGATATCGAGGATATTCGCGGTGTCAGCGTCAGCAGCAGCATTATGCAGACGCTCATTGAACGCGAGTGGGTGCGGGTGGTGGCGCATAAGGAAGCCCCGGGCCGGCCCGCCATTTACGGCACGACCAAACAATTTCTGGATTATTTCAATATTGCCTCGTTAGATGAACTGCCGACTTTGCAGGAGATTCAAAATCTTGATTTGTCGGTGGATAACGGGCAACAACCCATGCAGGTAAAGAGTGAAAAGCAAGAAACCCGCGAAGAACTCGCAGAAACAGCTGAACAATAACAAGGCAGCGAAAAAAACCGACCGCCAGGCATCGCCGGGCGAGCGCTATAAAAAAACCGCGCCACGCGGCGCTTCGGCAGACGCGCAAAAGAAACCGGTCAGCGCCAGGCCAAAGGTGTCTGAGACGGTCGAGGCGAGTCAGCCGTCAGACGGCGAACGCATCCAGAAAGTGCTGGCACGCGGTGGCGTCGGCTCACGCCGGGAAATCGAGCGCTGGATAGAAGAAGGCCGGGTCAAGCTGAACGGGGCGGAAGTCAGCCCGGGCACCCGGCTAAAGCCTGGCGATCTTTTACAGATCAATGGCCGGGTCGTGCATTGGGAAAAATTCGATCAGCAGCCGACGCGCGTGTTGTTGTACCACAAGCCGACCGGCGAAGTCGTCACGCGCCGCGACCCCGAGGGGCGCCCGGTCATATTCACGCAGTTGCCGAAATTGCCCGTGGGCCGCTGGATAGCGGTAGGGCGTCTCGATATCAACACCTCGGGGCTATTGCTGGTGACCAACAACGGCGAGCTGGCCAATCGGCTGATGCACCCGTCGACGGCCGTGGAGCGTGAGTACGCGGTGCGTATTCTGGGCGAAGTGTCGGAGGCGACCATGGAAAAGCTCAAGCAAGGCGTGGAACTGGAAGACGGCAAAGCCAGGTTTGACGAAATCCATTTTGCCGGCGGCGAGGGCGCCAATAAATGGTATCACGTCATCGTCACCGAAGGCCGCAACAGGCTGGTCAGGCGCTTGTGGGAATCGCAGGAGGTGACCGTCAGCCGCTTGATACGCCTGCGTTATGGGCCCGTGGTGCTGCCGGAGCGCCTGAAAGCGCATGCGTTCTATGAGTTGACCGATAAAGAACTGGATCTGCTGTTTGATTTTGCCGGCATGGCAAGAGAGAAACGGGAAGCGGTAGCCGAAACGGAAATGAAAAGCCACAAGCACAGACGGCATTAAGGTCAGGCGGGTTCGCTGACCCGCCAATCGCAGAGGCGCCCCGCGTTGCCGATTGCCGCCAGCCGTTATCGAGCGGCTATGACCCGGTTCCTGCCGTTCTTTTTGGCTTGGTACATGGCGGCATCGGCGCGTTTAATGAAGGACTCGAACGTGTCGTCGGCGCGTAAGGCATTGACGCCGAGGCTTGCGGTCATCCTGAGGGTGTTCATGTCATAGGTCATGGTGCGCCGTTCGATGGCGGCGCGTATTTTTTCCGCCAGCAATTCGGCGTAGGCCAGATCGGTGTCGCTTAACAGGATGACGAATTCCTCGCCGCCATAACGGAAGATGAGATCGCTGCTACGCAGGCTGTCCTTGATCCATGCCGCGACAGAGGCGAGCATGATATCGCCGCAATCATGGCCGTAATCATCATTAATCGTTTTAAAGTGGTCGATGTCCAGGAAAATAATGGCCAGATTCTTGGCCTGGCGTATGGCCAGCCTGATTTCCCGGTTTATCGTGTCGTTAAAGGACGCTCTGTTATGGGTCTGCGTCAGCGGGTCCATATACGCCATTCTCAGCGCCCGATGAAACAGCGTTGCGTTTTTCAGCGGATAGATCAAATAGCGCAGCAGCGTTTCCAGTAACTCGATTTCAGCCTCGGTAAACTGATGATTGCGCATCAGTTTTAATTCACCCAGTGGTTGTTGCTCGATTTTAAAGGCATGGCTATAGGCATGCTTGGTAAAGACGCCATTTTTAATTTCCAGGCTGAATTCCCGATTGCTATAGACGTAACCGCTATGCGGAATCATCGATTCGATTCTGCTGCAAAAAATGGAGATCAGTTCGTTAAATTCCAGCGTCGTCTGTAGCGCGTTGCTGATATCGTACTGACTCAGGTTTTCCGCTTTGCCAGCTTCAAATGCGGTATTGCTGACCATGGCCAGGTTTACGGATTTTTTCACGGTATTGCCTACTCTCACCTTGGGATTTAATTGACATAACAACTCAAGCGAGGACTGTGCCATTTTGTATAAATATATAAAATTCAATAAATTATGAATTTTACTCAGGATCTGGAGTGTATGATTATGTCAGCAATGTGACAATTCAGGACAACAGGGAATGGCTGGCGAGGCAGCGGCCGATAGTGTTTTATACCGCCGGTTTTTTATTCCACGGCGATATCTTCGTTCCAGAGTTGAGGTTTTTCCTTGATTAACCGGGCCATCAGTGCGATGCAGCGAGGGTCGTCAAGCACGGCGACTTCAACGCCGTGGCTTTCCAGAAATGCAATGTTGCCGGCAAAGTTTTCCTTCTCACCGATAACGACGCGTTTAATGCCGAACTGAACAATGGTGCCTGCACACATCATGCAGGGGCTGAGCGTCGTGTATAGCGTGACGTCCTTGTAACTGCCGCGCCGTCCGGCTCGACGCAGGCAGTCCATTTCACCGTGCGCGATCGGGTCGCCTTCCTGAACGCGCCTGTTATGGCCCACGGCTAAAACCTGGCCGTTTTCAACCATAACCGCGCCGATCGGCAGGCCGCCTTCGTCGTAACTTTTTTGCGCCTGGTCGTAAGCCATGGCCATGAATTTCAGGTCTTGTTCGCTGGTCGTCATTTTTTAAGCCCTCTGTGTGATTACTCTATTTCTGCCTTGATCCTTTGCCTGATAAAGCGCGTCATCGGCTCGCTTGACCAGTTGCTCGATATCCATTCCGTCGCCTATTTGCGCGACGCCGAAACTGGCGGAAATCCGCCGCTCATGCTTGTAGTGGTGCGAGCTGATTTTTACTCTTAATTTTTCCGCCAGAATGGCCGCGCTCTCGGCACTGTTCTGTGGGCAAATAATCATGAATTCCTCGCCGCCCCAGCGCCCGAGTATATCAGTCTGCCGAATATGGCCTTTCAGGATATCGGCGATGCTGGTCAACACGGCATCACCGGTCAGATGGCCATGGGTATCGTTGATGGCTTTGAAATGGTCGATATCCAGCATAATGATACTGAATGGTCTCCGGTAGCGTTGATATAAATCGAATTGCTCCTGCAGAATGTCGTCGAGTTTAGCGCGATTGTATACCTGCGTCAGCTTATCGGTTATGGACAGTTTCAGCAGCAATTCATTCTGTTCGGCAATTTCCTTAAGATATTTGGCCTGCACGAAATTGCGGTAGAGCAGCAGGAAGCCGATAACGGCAATTCCGGCCACCAGCTTCCAGAGCAAACCGTAATCAGTGCCTTTTTCATACTTGACGGAGATCCATTTGTTGATAATGGTCTGGTGCTCTGCTGCGGGAATTGCGTTAACCATCTTTTCAAAGATCGCCAGCAATATGGGATCGTCATTACGCACGCCGATGCCGAGTTCAAACTTGTCATCAAATTTACCGGCAATTTTAAGCTCGCCGATGTAATGATTTTGTAAGGCATACCCGATGGTTGTCAATGAATCCAGAAAACCGAACAGTTCGCCTTGGGCGACCTTGTTCAGGCCTTCATCAAGCGTGTCGAATTCAATCAGATTGATGGTCGGATATTTATTTCGCAACAGCTCGGCAAAGGCATAACCCTTGACGATGCCCAGCTTCTTGTTGAGCACATTTTCGATGTCGGCGACAAACAGTTCATCTGTTCGGGTGGCGATAACCAAAGGCGAGTTCAGGTAAGGGCTGGTGAAATTCCAGTCTTTTTCACGTTCAGGCGTCGCTGCGACCAGCGATAACAGATCGCATTTTCGCTGTCTGGCAAATGCCAGCGATTGAGTCCAATTACTGGTCGGCACCAGTTCAATCGGGGTCGGTATCATTTGGCGCAGCAAATTAAAATAATCGGCGCTTATGCCAATATGCTGGCCTTGTTCAATTTTTTCATAGGGCATCCACTGCGGGTCTACGCATAACGTTATTTTTTCCAGGGATTGTATGTAGTCGAGTTCCTGTTTTGAAAACAGTGGCGTTTTCGATGCCGCGGCGGCTTCGAAGAAAAAGCCGTTGAGGCTGGCGGACGAATCGATCAGGTCTGCCGCTTTCAATACGTCAAAATTGTGCAGGACCAGGTTTGTATTGACAGAGCCTAGCGTTTTTATATCGGGCAAAATCAATTTCTTGATGATGTCGGCTTCATAGAGCAGCGCGTCCAGAGGCTTTTCCCGCGAGTAGTTGTTATAAATGAGTTCGGCCATTTCTTCCGTGTGACTCAGCGCATATTCCCAGCCCTTGTTGCTGGCGTCGATCAGTTTCTGCGTGCGTTGTCTGTAATGCTCGGCAGTTGAATAGGCGGTAAAAAGATTGCCGTGATAGGCGTTGATGCCATAGGCGGACGGATCAATGATATTGTAAGGCGTTTTCGATTGCCTGATCTGGTAGAGCTCATTCGACAGGAAGGCTGACATTGCATCTATATCGCCGCGAATAAAGTCAGCCGCATCGAATGAATGAGGAATCGCCTGAAAGTCATTAGCCGTCATGTTAAAGGCTTTTAACAGCAAGGCCAGGGAGCTGTTGCGCAACTGTTCTTCCGTGATCATGACTTTCTTGCCGATCAGGTCGGAAGGCGTCAGCAGCGTTTGCTTGCTGATGATAACCAGTGCCGGGCGCTTGAAGTAGTTCGCCAACAGCACAACCGGTTTGTTTTGCGCCTTGACCAGGGTTAAATCGGCATCGTTTATACCGTAATCGGCCTGGCCGTTTAAAACCACCTCGACGACGTCCATATCCGCTTCCCGTTCCTTTAACTCAACATCAAGGCCTGCTTCTTTGTAAAAACCTTTCTCTTTTGCCGCAATGAAACCGGCAAATTCGAACTGGTACTTCCAGCCAAGTTGAAGGGTAACTTTTTCTAACGGTGAAGAGGACGTTATAGAAGCAAACAGGGTCAAGAAAATAAAGATGGCTATTTTCAATTTAGATTACAGGCTGGCTGGGTAGGCATAAAGATAAAGTTTATCACTATTATCCTTGATATTGCGCGCGGGCGGTTTTTATCTTTCGCTTGCCGTGCCGGAGAGAAGGGTCGCGGGAAGGAGTCAATTGGCGATGATTGTCAGGCCGGAAGCGAGGCAGGCAGCAATAGAACCGTGTCGGCCAGGGGACCTCGCAGGTCATGGCTTCAAGATGGATCAGCCAGGGGCTGGCGCTAACCGGCCGGCAGATAAATTCTGAACCGGGTGCCCTGGTCTACGGTGGAATCAATGACGAATTCGCCCTGATGGTCCTGGATAATCTTATGGGAAAGGGATAGTCCGAGTCCGAGGACCTTGTCGGCGGGTTTGGTAGTAAAGAAGGGCTCGAAGATTCTGTTTTTTATCGAGTCCGGGATGCCTGTGCCGGTATCTTCAATCTCAAACCATAGCCAGTCGGAATTTTTATAACCGGTTCTGATGGTGATTTTGCCGAAGCCCTCGATAGCCTGGGCGGCATTAATCAATAAATTCATGAATACCTGAATGAGATCAGAGCCTATGCAGCGGACGGGCTTGATTCCGGCGTAGTCCTTGATAATCTCGGCCTTGTATTTGAACTCGTTGTTGAGGATGGTCAGGATGGAGTCGAGGTTTTGTTCAATATCGAAAGGCTCTTTATCGCGCTTATCATTACGTGCAAGGCTGTATAAATCCTGGACCAGTTTTTGGGCCCGGTCGGCATCTGCTATCGCCGCTTTCAACCGGCCATTCAAGTCATCGATTAGCGATGCCGGAGCCAGTTGCTTTTTAAGCGCATTGAAGGCCGCCACTTCGCTATTGTCATGCGGAAGCTGTCCGGCAAGGCGTTTGGTCATATCGGTAAGGCGGTTGATATTGTGTAGAAATTGTTTCAGGGTGTTCAGGTTGGAATAGACGGAATCCAGCGGATTATTAATTTCCTGCGCGATGCCCGAAGCCAGTTTGCCTATCGCGGCCATTTTTCCCGATTGTATCAAGTGCCCTTGGGCTTCAGTCAGCTTTTCTTTTAAAGCTCGCCGCGCCTCCTTTTCCCGGTTAAGCATTTCCCGGGTCTGCTGTAATTCCTCTGTCTGGTTCTTGACCATTTCTTCAAGTTGTTCGACGGACAAAGCCTGTGCCGCTTCAATCTGTTTGTGCCTGGAGATATTGGTCCCCCAGCCTGTGAAACCGGCAAATCCGTCATTTTCAAGTATGCCGGGTGCAGCGGTTTCCAAAATGGACAGGTAATTGCCTTCGTGAGACATCAAGCGATATTCAATCTGTAATGTTGAACGCTCCGCGAAAGCTCTGGCGTATTCCGCTGACAGCCGGTCCCGGTCATTCTGATGAACGAAATTCAGCCATACTGCCGCCGGGCATTCGCGCGCCGTAAATCCGGTGGTTTGCTGCCAGTGTTTATTGCAATACATGGACTGGTTGAGTTCATCCTTGAGCCAGATAAAGGCGGGCACATTGTCGGCAAACTCCCAAAAACGGCTGTCATTTGCCCGGGAGAGGTTACGGCAAGCGTCCTTGATGACATAGCCCGCGCCGGTTTCCTCGACGGATTGTTCGGCGCCGGCTACAGTTAATACTATCTGTTTGTCGACATTGATTATATGGTCGATAAACCAGTTGGTCAGGAAATCAAGCAGCTCAAGCGTGATTCTTTCCGGGGTGGACGTGCACCGAAGCTGTTCCTTGGCGATTTTTTTGATGAATGCCTGGTGTTTTATCTGATGTTCGAGAAAAAACGGCTCGGGATAGCCGTTTTGGCGCATGAAATGCTCTTCGGCATCAAAATGGTAATAGATGTAGGCGACCAGCTTATCCAGCGCCCTGAGGCGGATTTGATGTTCTCCATTTGCGGCAATGATTTCATTCAGGTTATTGATTAGTTTGAATATCTGCTGATGATGAGTATCAATTTCATCAATCCCGGTACTTAATTGGGTATCCCAAATAAATATTGCCATAGATCATAGAATAGAAATTTGAAGGCAATAAGCAAGTTACAGTACCCGATGGCTTTGTTCAATAATGAAAGAATTATAATTATGTCAGCAAATACTGACAGTCTAGCTCAAGCCTGGATTTAAAAAATCGTTTTTAAAAAGCAAATGCGACCGGTCCGGTGAATCCTTGGGAAAAGCAGGGCCATTGAAACAGTTGCCGGGAAGACTGCCGTCATGGCAGTTTTCCCGGCAGGCGCGCTGATTTTTGATGAAGGGACGCCAGTAAAACGGATATAACGGTAAGCATTAAAGGGTCGAAGTCGGGCGTAGACCGCCGTCATACGGAGCTGGCCGCGAATCCGGGAGTGGCGGAAAGGCAAAAAGCGTTAATTCGGGCTCGGGGCGTGCGTTAATACAAGCCCAGTTGCAGTTGGGCGACTTCCGACATCATGTCGCGCGACCAGGGCGGGTCGAGCACGATCTCCACATTGACATTGTCCACGCCGGGCAGTGCGCGTATGCATTTTTCCACGTCGCTCTGGATCACGGGGCCCATGCCGCAACCTGGCGCCGTCAAGGTCATCATGACGTGCACATCATTCAGTCCTTCGCCTGTCGGCGTGACCTTACAGGAGTAAACCAGGCCCAGATCGACGATGTTAACCGGTATTTCCGGGTCATAAACTGTTTTCATGACTTCCCAGCAGTTTTTCTCGACCGCCTCGGGGCTGGTTTCCGATACCAGGGTATGCAATTGATGCATATCCTTGCCCAACGCATCGGCATCAACGCCGGCGATGCGGACCATGTGGCCGTGCTCGGTCACGACGGTGTAGTTGTTGCCGAGAGACTGGTGGATGGTTACTTCGTGGCCTTTGCTCAAAGTTCCGGTGTTGCCGTCGGGTATGGTGACAACGTTGACATCGCGGGTTAAGACAACGGTTTCTCTTTCTGCCATAGTGATTCAGTTATAGGTTAAAAGTGCGGGCGTCGATAATCTGGCCGCTGACACCAAGACTCGCGGCGCTAAATAAATAGACATAAACAGGTGCCAGGGATTCCATGGCGGGCAGCTTGTGTTTGTCTTCCGCCGGATAAGCGCGCTTTCTTAGCGGCGAGTCAACAGGGCCGGGCACCAAGGTATTGACGCGGATTCTGTTGAAGCCTTCAAGTTCTTCGGCCAGAATGTTGGCCAGGCCTTCCAGTGCTATTTTCGACACGCCGTAGGCGCTTGAATAAGCCGGCGCATGTCTGGCGGACGAGTCGGAGGTGAAGACGATCGAGGCGTGCTCGCTTTTGTTCAGCACCGGCAGCAATACGCGGCTTAACAGGAATGGCGCATTCAGGTTGACATTCAGCGTGTGTCCCCAGTCCCTGGTTTTGGTGACTGCGATAGGGGAGAATGCGGTTAATTCGACTGCCGAATGCAGAACGCCTTGCAGGGAACCGTATTTGTCATCGATTCTGTCGGCCAGTTCCTGATAGTCGGCTTCATTAGCGCCGGCCAGATCGAAAGGGTAAATAATCGGTTCCGGTGCGTTGGCGGCCAGGATGGCATCGTAGGTCGCTTCCAGTTTGGCGATGTTCTTATCGAGCAGAATAATATGCGCGCCCTGTTTGGCCAGTGCCAGCGCCGCCGTGCTGCCCAGGCCTCCGCCCGCGCCGGTAATGAGGATGACGTGATGGGTTAGCGGCATGTGAGTGACTCGATCCAGGTTGGAATTTGTTCGGGCGATGCGATCAGCGCATCGGCGCCCCAGGTTTCCGGCGTGTCGCCCGGCTTCAGGTAGCCGTAAAGCGCGGCCAGCGTTTTCATCCGGGCATTTTTTCCTGCCGCAATGTCATGAATGGCATCGCCAATATAAACGCATTCCTGCGGCCGGACGCCGGCCTGCCGGCAAGCTTCCAGCATCGGTTCCGGATGCGGCTTGCTGTTGGCCGTGGTATCGCCGCTGACGATGCAGGCCGCTCTGGCGGTCAGCTTTAACGCCGCCATCAGCGGGTCGGTAAAGCGCTTGCGTTTATTGGTCACGACGCCCCATTTCAATCCCCGCGCCTCGATGATGCGCAGCGTTTCGGCCATGCCCGAGAAAAATACCGTGTATTCGGCAATGTTGCTCTGATAGTGGTCAAGCATGGTTTTCAGAATGGCCGCCTGAAGTTCCGGGTCGGTGTCGGCACCGACGCTCTCTCTGACCATGGCGCCGCCGCCGTAGGAGATAAAGGGGCGGATAGCCTCCGGGGCGACGGCCGTCAGGCCGTGCGCGGTCAATGCCCGGTTCAGGCTGGCGATCAGGTCGGGTGCGGTATCGACCAGGGTGCCGTCCAGGTCGAACAGCACGCAGGAAAGTTTGAAGTCGCTCGGCATCGGCACGTTACTCGGGGCGTCTGAACGCGGCGAGATAGTTGACATCGATATCCCTGCCCAGTCTGAAACGCTTGGTGAACGGATTGTATTCGATGCCCACCATGCCCTGCAGTTCGAGACCCGCATCACGGGCGGACTGGCTCAGTTCAGACGGCTTGATAAAGGTTTTGAAATCGTGCGTGCCTTTGGGCAGCATTCTGAGCACGTGTTCAGCCGCGACAATGGCCAGCAGATAGGCTTTCGGTTGCCGGTTCAGGGTCGAGAAAAACACCATGCCGCCGGGTTTGACGAGCCGGGCGCACGCGGAAATGATGGAGCCAGGGTCGGGCACGTGCTCGAGCATTTCCATGCAGGTGACATGGTCGAAACTTTCGGGCTGTTGCTCGGCCAGCGCTTCGGCGCTGATTTTCTGATAGTGCGTGTTGACGCCGGCTTCCAGTCCATGCAGATCGGCGATATCGATCAATTCCTCGCTGAGATCAATGCCCAGTGCATCGGCGCCCTGTTTGGCGAGGCCTTCGGTTAATATGCCGCCTCCGCAGCCGACGTCAACGATGCGCTTGCCGGCAATTTCAGCATACTGCTGGATGAACTGGATGCGCAGCGGATTGATGTCGTGCAGGGTCTTGAACTCGCCCTGCGGGTCCCACCAGCGTTCGGCCATTGAGCCGAATTTGTTGATTTCGTGCGGATGTACGTTCTCTGTTGCTGTCATCGTATGAACCGTGTGTTGGATGGCTATAGTGTACTATATTAGTAGGTTATTCGTCATTACTGGCCTAAGCGTTGCCGCCATTCGCCGATTTTCCGTTTTAAATCCGTTATATCGATCGTGGTCAGGTGGCGTTGCTTTAACAAGTGTTTGCCCGCTACCCAGACATCAGTGACCTGCTGGCGGCTGGCGGCATAGACGATCTGCGAGATCGGGCAATACAACGGCTGGGTTTCCAGTCGATCCAGATCGATGGCGATCACATCGGCGGATTTGCCGATGCTCAGCGAGCCGATTTCATGATCCAGGCCCAGAGCCTTGGCGCCATTGATGGTCGCCATGCGTAAGGCGGTCATGGCCGGGATGGCGCTGGCGTCATTGGCGACGGCCTTGCCGAGCAGCGCGGCCATGCGCATCTCCCCGAGCATGTCCAGATCATTGTTGCTGGCCGCGCCGTCGGTGCCCAGGGCGACATTGATGCCCGCCGCAAGACATTTGGCAATCGGGCTGAAGCCGCTGGCCAGTTTCAGATTGGATTCGGGGCAATGGACAATATGCGCGCCGGTTTCCGCGACCAACTGGATTTCGTCATCCGTCAGCTGGGTCATGTGCACAGCCATGAATGACGGGCTGAGCAGGCCCAGTTCATGCAGCCGCCGTAGCGGGCGCTGGCCGGTTTTTTGCTGCTCCTGTTCGACTTCGTGCAGGGTCTCGTGCACATGCATATGCACGGGCAGTTCCAGTTCGTCGGCAAATGTTCTGATCTTGCTCAACGGTTCATCCGAAACTGTATAGGGCGCATGCGGGGCAAACGGCGTTGAAATCAATGGATGGTGGCGGAGCTGGTCGTGCAGGGCCAGGCCTTTTTCGATATAGGCCTCGCTGTTTTCGGCCCAGACCGACGGAAAATCAATCACGATCAGGCCGACACTGGCGCGTATGCCATGATGCATGGTCTGCTGCGCCGTGATTTCAGGAAAGAAATACATGTCATTGAAGCAGGTCGTGCCGCCCAGGATCATTTCGGCAATGGCCAGGTCAGTGCCATCGCGCACGAACGCTTCGCTCATCCATTTCTGTTCCAGGGGCCAGATATGGTTTTGCAGCCAGTCCATCAGGTGCAGGTCATCGGCGATGCCGCGCAGTAAGGTCATGGCCGCATGCGTATGGCTGTTGATGAAACCGGGCAGCAGTGCGTGACTTTCCAGGTTTTCCGTTGTCGTACCTTGGTACTTCTGTCTGGCCATCGCTGTCGGCAACAGATCGATAATTCGGCCGTCGTCGATAACCAGTGTATGGTATTCGTATAGGGCGTCAGGCGCGCTCTCACGAACAGTCGCGCCATTGTCGGGAGCAATGCGCGAGGTTACGGATTCCGGCTCAACGGGTATAATCCAGCGCGCATGGATTACTGTGTCAACTATCATAGGTATTCCTGTTATTTAGATGCGGAATTATAACTTTTTTAACTTAATTTTTGATAAATAATGACAAGACAGACTAAATTGACTGTACAAGCCCTGCATTGGACGGGCGATGCTTTAAAAGTGCTGGATCAGCGCCAACTTCCCGAAAAAATCGTTTACGACGAATACCGCGATGCTGTCGGCGTAACGGAAGCCATTGCTTCCATGCGCGTGCGAGGCGCCCCGGCGATCGGCATTGCGGCGGCTTATGGGGTCGTGCTGTCGGTCATGCGGCATTATGCGGCCGGAGCCGACCTATGGCGGCAACACGTGGCGGCCGACTTCGACCGGTTGGCCCATTCCAGACCGACGGCCGTCAATCTGTTCTGGGCATTGGACCGGATGAAAGCGGCGCTGAATCAAGCGCAGGATGATCCTTTGGCGGCGGCGCTGGACTGCGCCGAAAAAATCCACGCCGACGATATCGCCGCCAATCATGCCATGGGCGAACTGGGCGCCGATATCCTGGCCGGCGCCAAGGGCATTATGACGCATTGCAATGCCGGAGCCCTGGCAACGGGCGGTTACGGCACGGCGCTGGGCGTTATTCGCAGCGTCTATCGGCGGAAGCCGGTCGCTGTCTACGCCGGCGAAACCCGGCCCTGGCTGCAGGGCGCGCGCCTGACCGTCTGGGAACTGGCGCAGGACGGCATACCGGCGACTTTGATCGCCGATTCGGCGGCGGCCTGGCTCATGAAATCGGGCGCAATCGACTGGATCGTTGTCGGCGCCGACCGTATTGCCGCGAATGGCGACGCAGCCAATAAAATCGGTACTTATTCACTGGCGGTGCTGGCCAGACAGCATGGCGTCAAGTTAATGGTGGCGGCGCCGACTTCGACGATAGACTGGAGCATAGAGGACGGCAGCCAGATCGAGATCGAGCAGCGCAATCCGAATGAATTGCTGGCGCCTTGCTACATCCGGGAGGATTCACTGGTCAGCGCCTGGAATCCGGTATTCGATGTGACGCCGGCCGAATTGATTTCAGCGATTGTGACCGAGAAAGGCGTGGTATTGAATCCATCTGAACACGGAATCAGGAGTTTAACGTATGCAACTAAGTAAAAAAGGTAATAATCCGGTATTGGCGGTCGGTTATTTCTTCAGAGGACTAAGATTATTGACCAACCCTCAACTGCGCGCATTCCTGATCATTCCGGTCCTGATCAATCTGGTGCTGTACAGTGTTGTGTTGGCGCTGGGGTATTTTTACGTCAGCGACTTGATTGATCAGTTTATTCCCGACTGGCTGCAGTGGCTGAACTGGATATTGTGGCCGTTGTTTTTTATCAGCTTTTTTATCGCCGGTTTTTTCAGCTTTACGGTACTGGCGAATCTGATAGCGGCGCCTTTTTATGGCAAGCTGGCGGCGAAAACACTGAGCATCATTACGGGGGAAGCCGGTGCCGGCGAAGAACAGCCTTTGGCTAAAGTCATGGTTGCAGAACTCAAGCGCATCGGGTATCTCGTCGTGCGCGCCTTGCCGTTGCTGCTGTTGTTCATTATTCCCGGCATCAACGTGATCGCGCCTTTTCTGTGGGCCTTGTTCGGCGCCTGGGGCATGGCGCTCGAGTACATGGCTTACCCGCTTGAAAACGAAGGCATGCTGTTCACGGAACAGAAGCAATTGGCCAAAAGTATACGCCTGGGCGCATTGGGCTTTGGCGGCATCACGATGGCGGGATTAACGTTACCCTTGTTAAATATTGTTGTGGCACCGGCTGCTGTTATCGGCGCGACTATTTATCTTCATGAAGTTAAACAAGACTAAAGACACGAGGTTGATCATGAATAGAGAATATAAAGCGCATCCCTGGCATGGAATCAGTCCCGGCGATAGCGCTCCGTCCGTTGTTACGGCATTTATCGAAATCGTCCCGACCGATACGGTTAAGTATGAAATCGACAAAGTCAGCGGTTATCTTAAAATCGACCGGCCGCAGAAGTTTTCCAATACGGTGCCGGCGCTGTACGGCTTTATTCCGCGAACTTATTGCGCTGAGCAAGTTGCCGAGTTTGCGGCCGTAAGGTCCGGCAGGACGGTTATCAAGGGTGACGGAGATCCGCTGGATATTTGCGTGTTAAGCGAGCGCACAATCACGCATGGCGATCTTATTTTGCCGGCTATTCCTATCGGCGGGTTTCGTTTGCTCGATAAAGGCGAGGCCGACGATAAGATTATCGCGGTTATGAAGGACGATGAGTTTTATAGGCAATGGCGTGATGTATCAGACTGCCCCGTGTCTTATATCAACCGCCTGAAACATTATTTTCTAACCTATAAAAGTCTTCCCGAAGAAAACAATTCCTGCGAAATAACCAATATTTACGGGCGGGAAGAGGCACATGAGGTGATTAGCAAGTCCATGGCGGACTATGAAAATCATTTTGCCCGATAAGCGGTTTTTGCGTTTCAAGGCCGGATTTAATGGCGTTTTTCCATTAAATCCGGTTTTTTATTGCTTGCGTCCCGGCCTTTTCTGTTCGGGAGGCGGCATTCAATGGGGTGATTGACTCAACCCGGCCTTGAACTACAGGTGCGGTCCGGCTTTGGTGAAATCAAAATCATCGCCGGCGTTGGTATATTTCTTGAAGTTCTCGATGAACATGCCGGCGAGCTTTTTCGACGTCGCATCAAACGCCTCTTTATCTGCCCAGGCATCGCGCGGGTTGAGTCGGGCATCATCGACGCCTGCCAGCTCTTTGGGAATGAACAGGCCGAAGTAAGGTATTTTGTTAAATTCAGCCTTGTTGATGCTGCCGTCCAGGATCGCATTGATGCAGGCGCGCGTCGCTTTGATGCTCATGCGCTTGCCGACCCCGTAACCGCCGCCGCTCCAGCCGGTATTGACCAGATAGGCGTTAACGCCGTGTTTTTCCATTTTTTCGCCGAGCAGCTTGGCGTAAACGGTTGGATGCAGCGGCAGAAACGCTTCGCCGAAGCAGGCGGAAAAAGTAGCCTGGGGTTCGATGATGCCGCGTTCTGTGCCGGCAACCTTGGCGGTATAGCCGGACAGAAAGTAGTACATGGCCTGGTCCTTGGTCAGCCGGGAGACCGGCGGCAGAACGCCGAAGGCATCGCAACTCAGGAAAATAATATTTTTCGGCAGGCCGGCCTTGAGTGTCGGCTCATGGTTTTCGATGTGCTCGATAGGGTACGAGACGCGGGTGTTTTCAGTTTTGGAGCTGTCGAAGAAATCGACCACGCCGTCTTCGTCATACACCACGTTTTCCAGCAAGGCATGACGTTTGATGGCGCCATAAATCTCGGGTTCATTCTCCGGAGACAGGCCGATACACTTGGCATAACAGCCGCCTTCGAAGTTGAAGATGCCTTCATCGCTCCAGCCGTGTTCATCGTCGCCAATCAGTTTGCGCGCGGCATCGGTCGATAAAGTGGTTTTGCCGGTACCTGACAGGCCAAAGAACAAAGCGACATCACCCTCCTTGCCGACATTGGCACTGCAATGCATGGACAGGATGCCATCCAGCGGCAGCCAATAGTTCATCATGGTGAAGATGCCTTTTTTCATCTCGCCGCCGTACCAGGTGCCGCCGATGATGGCGATGTTCTTTTCGACGTTGAAGATGCAGAACACTTCCGAATTGAGACCGTGCTTTTGCCATTTCTCATTGATCATGTTGCTGGCATTATAGACCCGAAAATCGGGGGCGAAATGATTGAGTTCCTCGTCCTCAGGACGGATAAACATGTTTTTGACAAAATGCGACTGCCAGGCAAATTCGGTAATAAAACGCACGGACTTGCGCGAGTGCGGGTTGGCGCCGCTGTAACCGTCGGTTACATAAATATCCTTGCCGGAAAGATAATCGATGACGTCCGCGTAGAGCTCGTCAAATATCTCGGCCGACACGGGCTGGTTGATTTTGCCCCAGGCGATATTATCGCTGGAGGGAAGTTGCTGGACAAAATACTTGTCCTTAGGCGAGCGCCCGGTAAATTTGCCGGTGTCGACCATCATTGTGCCGTTGCTTGAAACCTTGCCTTCATTATTGCTGGTTTCATGGGTGAACAGCTCATCATAGCTGAGATTACGATAAACAGTGCCCACGCTCTTCAATCCCAAATCATCTGGGCTCAATCCTCTCATTAAAACCTCCTGTGGATGGCTTTTTACCATCACTAATTATGTTAACGGTCTAAGCCGGTCTTGTTAGTCAGCTACAACGGATGAGTTGTATACGGCTCAAAATCTTCTTTGCTAAAGGGTTGAGACGCGGTTGAAAAATCTCCCTTCATTATTGTCTCAATGTGCTAAAAATAATGGCGCGGATTCGGTGCCGCCGCCATGCTGAGCTATGAATAAATCATATATCATTTTAACTTAAAGCTAAACTCCCGGAATGATTTAGACACTGCTCCGCCGTGCCGCGAGCAGGCTTGATTACGCCAGTTCCGCAACCAGGTGATTTTCGGCATTCGCCGTTAATCTGGCAGTAATAATTTGATTCTCAAGCGATTCATCCTGATTGATCACGCAGCCTACGCGCAGATAATTGGGCGTATAGCCGAACACTCGCTTTTTGCCGGCATCGAGCTCTTCGCTGTAGCCCTCCCATAACACAGGGAACGCATTGCCGACATTGTCCGCGAAAAACCGCTGCTTCATTGTCTCGGCCAGTTCATGCAGCTGCTGGCTGCGCTGCTTTTTGATCTCATTGGATAACTGATCGGGCAGCGTGGCGGCCTTAGTGCCTTCTCGCGGCGAGTAAGTGAAGATATGGATATGGCCGAAACCGGTCTGCTTGATGAAACCGAAGCTGTCCTGCCATTCCTGTTCGGTTTCGCCGGGAAAGCCGACGATGATATCGGTCGTGATGTTGAAGTACGGTATTTGCGCGCGCAGCCGATCCACGATGGCGGCAAACTCGTCGGTTTTGCAGCGCCGCGCCATGCGCCTTAGCACCGCATCCGAACCGCTCTGCAAGGGCAGGTGCAAGTGCGGCATCAAGCGAGGGTTATCGAACAGCGCAAAAAAATCATCGGACAATTCCCACGGTTCCAAAGACCCCAGTCTCAGTCTTGGTATGTCTGTTTTGGCCAGAATGGACTTAATAAGATCCGATAAATTATTGCCCAGATCGCTGCCGTAGCCGCCCAGATGCACGCCGGTCAGGATGACTTCATCGATGTTCTGGCTGTGCAGCGCGTTGATTTCATCGATGACGTCCGCGACAGACCGGCTGCGCTCGACGCCGCGCGCAACGGTCACGATGCAGAACGTGCAGCGGTAGCGGCAGCCGTCCTGCACCTTGACAAAGGCGCGCTGCCGGCCGCGCGTGAACAGGGAGATCTCGCCCGGTTCCGTCGACATGGCCGGCATGCTGTCCATATTGAGCGTGGTCAGGGTTTTTTCGACCAGTTGGTCCTTGTCCTTGTTGCTGACGACCAGGTCGACGCCCATTAGCTGCGCCGCTTCATCTTCGTTCAAGGTCGCATAGCAACCGCTGACGACCAGTTTGGCTGACGGGTTGTCCCGATGGATGCGCCGAATCAGCTGGCGCGATTTTCTGGCGGCGTCCTGGGTCACGGCGCAGGAGTTGATGACGACCAGATTGGCGGCTTCTGCTTGTCGCGTTATTTGATGGCCGGCTTTTTGAAAAGCCTGGGCCCAGGTTTCCAGTTCCGCTTCGTTAAGGCGGCAGCCGAGCGTTTTGAGGTGGATATTCATAACATCATCCGAAGAACCAGTAGGCAACAAAAATGGCGGCCATGATGCCCGCAAAATCGGCTATTATCCCACAAGCGGCGGCATAACGGATATTTTTGATGCCGACCGCGCCGAAGTAGATGGCCAATACATAAAAAGTGGTTTCCGTGCTGCCCTGCACGATCGAAGACAGGCGTCCGGCAAACGAGTCGGCGCCCATCGTCTTCATTGTATCGATCATCATGGCCCGGGCGCCGCTGCCGCTGAATGGTTTCATCAGCGCCGAGGGCAGGGCATCAATAAAGCGATCGTCCAGCATCAATAGATGAGCCGTGTAACGGGCCAGGTCCGCCAGCAGGTCCAAGGCGCCGCTGGCCCTGAATACGCCGATGGCGACCAGCATGGCAACCAGGTAAGGAATGATGGTAATGGCGGTCTGAAAGCCTTCCCTGGCGCCATCGATAAAGGCTTCATAGGCATTGATGCCTTTATATAGGGCGCCGGAAATAAATGCGATGACCAAAGTGTACAGGATGACATTGCTGATCAGTGCGGATTGTTCAAGCATTTGCTGCTGGGGCAAACTTGAAAAATAATTGATAACGCCGCCGACAAACAGGGAAAATCCGCCCAGATAAGCCAGAATGACTTTGTCGAACAGGTTGATTTTTTGCACGAAGGCAATGGCCAGCAAACCGGCCAGCGTTGACGTATAAGTCGCTAATAGGATTGGAATAAACACATCGGTCGGGTCAGTCGCGCCCAGTTGCGCGCGGTATGTGAAAATCGTTACCGGAAAAAGCGTGACCCCTGAGGTGTTGATGACCAGAAACAGTATTTGTGCATTGCTGGCGGTTTCAGGGTGCGGGTTCAGCGTTTGCAGTTCCTTCATGGCTTTAATACCCAGTGGCGTGGCGGCATTGTCCAGTCCCAGCGCATTGGCCGAGATATTCATGACCATGGCGCCCAGGGCGGGGTGGTCTTTGGGGATATCGGGCATCAAGCGGCTGAATAGCGGCGCGAGGCCTTGCGTCAATAACTGGATAAATCCGCTGCGTTCACCGATGCGCATAATGCCCAGCCATAGTGCCAGGATGCCGGTCAGGCCCAGGGCTATTTCGAATGCCGATTTCGACAGGCTGAACATCGCGGACATGATTTGCGCGAAAACCTGTTGATCGCCCAGAAAGAGCAGTTTAAACAGCGCGGTGAGAAAAGCGGCGATGAAAAAGAAAATCCAGATGATATTGAGCACAATAGGCCAGTGAGTAAAAACTGTGCGCTATTTTAAAGCCTGAAAGCGGTGATTGTCTTGCCGGAAATAAAAAAGGCTGTGCCAGGAGCGGCGACACAGCCATAAGGACAGATTGCCGAGTTAGCTTAACAAGGGAGAAAGTTAACCTGGATGGCAATCGTGGTCGGATTGTTACAGAAGCCGGTAATTTTTAATGTGATTCGTCTCACAAAAGGAATCATTAAACGTTCTTGGCCAGGTTTTCCGCATAGCCGGTGTAATTGCGAGGCGTTAACGCCAGCAACGCCGTTTTGGCTTCGGCCGGTATGTCCAGCGTATCAATAAAAGCCTGTAGCTGCTCCGGCGTGATGCGCTGGCCGCGGGTCAGTTCTTTCAATTTCTCATAGGGTTTCTCAATGCCGTAGCGACGCATGACGGTTTGAATTGGCTCGGCCAGCACCTCCCAGTTGGCATTCAGATCGGCTTCGATGGTTTCGGCATTAATCTGCAATTTGGAAATGCCTTTCAGGCTGGCCTGTATCGCGATGCTGGTATGAGCGATGCCGACGCCGATATTTCTGAGCACGGTTGAATCGGTCAAATCGCGTTGCCAGCGAGATACCGGCAGTTTCTCGGCTAAAAACGAGAACAGGGCGTTGGCTATGCCCAGATTGCCTTCCGAGTTTTCGAAATCGATCGGGTTGACTTTGTGCGGCATCGTCGATGAACCGATTTCGCCGGCAATGGTTCTTTGGCGAAAATAACCCAGCGAAATATAACCCCAGATATCACGGTCGAAATCCAGCAGAATCGTGTTGAAGCGAGACAATGCATGAAAAAACTCGGCAATATAATCGTGCGGTTCGATCTGGATGGTATAAGGATTCCATTGCAGGCCTAAGGATTCGACAAAATTTCTGGAAAATTCCGCCCAGTCCACATCAGGATAAGCGACAGCGTGGGCGTTGTAATTGCCGACAGCGCCATTGATCTTGCCTAACAAGGCGACATTTTCCAGTTGTTCCTTCTGGCGCAGCATGCGCGCGGCCACATTGGCGAATTCCTTGCCGGTAGTGGTCGGGCTGGCCGATTGGCCGTGAGTGCGCGACAGCATGGGCTGGCCGGCCGTTTCCACGGCAATGGCCTTGATCGCATTGATGCAGTCGGCGATTTGCGCGGCAATGACCGCACGGCCTTCTTTCAGCATTAAGGCGTAGGACAGGTTGTTGATGTCTTCCGAGGTGCAGGCGAAATGAATGAATTCGCTGACTTTTTCTAGTTCGGCATGGCCGGTTATTTTTTCCTTGAGCAAATATTCAACGGCTTTGACATCGTGATTGGTGGTTTTCTCGATGTCTTTAACGCGCTGGGCATCGGCTTCCGAAAAGTGATCGACGATGCTGTTCAATAATTGGTTGGCGGAATCGCTCAGCGGACTGACTTCCGCAATCCGCGGATGAGCCGCCAGCGCCTGCAGCCAGCGCACTTCAACCTGTACGCGAAAGCGAATCAGGCCGTATTCGCTGAAAATAGGCCTTAATTCCTTCACTTTGTCGGCATAGCGGCCATCAATGGGGGAAATAGCGGTAAGGGCAAAATTTGTCATGGTTATTCCGAATGTTTTAAAGAGTTTATTACGACGAAGCCATGCCGGTGCGGAGTAACAGGGTTCAGCTTCGCACAAAAAACGTTAGATGTTATTCATTAGTCTTGGATTCAATAATGCCGCCGCCCAAGCAGATTTCGCCGTCATAAAAAACGACGGACTGGCCCGGCGTAATGGCTCTTTGCGGTTGATCAAAAACAGCCTTGCAGCGATCGCTGCCGATGGGTTCCAGCCGACAAGGCTGGTCCGCCTGCCGGTAACGCGTTTTGGCGCTGCAGCGTATTGTTTGAGTTAACGGCCTATTGCTGCACCAGTCCAATTGGCTGGCTTCCAGTACATTGTGCAGCATCAACGGATGATCGTGACCCTGGCCAACGATAAGAATATTGTTTTCGAGGTCTTTTTCGAGGACATACCACGGCTCGTCCGGTGCATCTTTAACGCCGCCTATGCCTAAGCCCTGACGTTGACCCAGGGTGTAATACATCAAGCCCTGATGCGGACCGATGTACTGGCCTTCCGGTGTGCGCATTTCGCCGGGCTGGGTTGGCAGATACCTCTGCAGGAATTCCTTGAATTTACGCTCGCCGATAAAGCAGATGCCGGTGCTGTCTTTTTTCCTGTAATTGGCGAAACCGGCTTTTTCGGCCATGGCCCGGATTTCGGTTTTATACAGGTGGCCGATTGGAAACAGGGTGCGCGCCAGCTGTTTTTGCCCCAGCGTGTAAAGAAAATAACTTTGCTCTTTGCCGGGATCTAGCCCTTTCAATAAAAAGTATTCGCCGTTTTTCTCGCTGACGCGAGCATAGTGCCCCGTGGCAATGTATTCCGCACCGAGGTCTTCAATCGCATAGTTCAGGAAGGCTTTGAACTTGACGTGCTTGTTGCAGAGAATGTCCGGGTTGGGTGTGCGGCCGGCCTGGAATTCGGACAGGAACACTTCAAATACTTCATCCCAGTATTCGGCGGCGAAATTGACGGTTTTTAATTCAATGCCCAGCTTGTCGCAGACCTGTTGCGCATCGGCGAGGTCTTCCATGGCTGTGCAGTACTCGGTACCGTCATCCTCTTCCCAGTTTTTCATGAATAAACCGGTGACCTGGTGGCCTTGTTCCAGAAGTTGTAATGCTGTTACTGAGGAGTCGACACCGCCGGACATGCCGACGATTATGTTTTTACGCATGGTCAAGATCGAGAAATGATTTTAGTAATGATAAAGGGTGACGCTGTCCGCTCAGGTATTCGTCCACGGCAATAAGCACCAAAGGGCTGCGTAAACGATGTTCCCTGGCGGCTATTTCGTCACGGCTCAGCCAGTGGGTGGCAATAATACCCTCATCCAGTCGCTGGTTGGGGTTGTATGAATGGCACCGCCCGGAAAAACAGATTCTGACGAAACTGGGGAATTCAGGATTTTTTCGCCAAAGTTGAATGGAGAGGACATGCTCGGGCTCAAAATGCCAGGCGGTTTCTTCGTAGACTTCACGTTTGACGGCTGCAATCAGGTCCTCGCTCTTTTCAAGATGGCCTGCTGGTTGGTTGAACTGAAGGCCGTTGGAAGTTTCTTCTTCAACGAGCAAAAAACGATTGTTCTGTTCAATAACGGCGGCAACTGTAACATGCGGTTTCCAAACCATTAACAAATTCCGGCTGCAAAAAACTGATATTTTACTTGATTTGGTTATATTATGTTCGTAAAGATTTTTGAACTCTGCCTATAAAACAAGTCAAAGTTGGTGTCGTAAATGTTGTCTAAGAATGCGGGATGACTGATCAAGCTAATGCCGATCAATGATTTTTCGATATTTACGAAGAATGACTGTATTTTGTTAGGATAGGGTTGAAATTTACTGATGTTGGCACTATGGTAAGCTCTTAAAGTACTTTTATTATTTGGTTGATATGTCCGGTTTTGATCCATCTAAAGATAATGACGACGGCTTGGTTGTTCAAGAGGCCAAGCCTAAACTGAAACGGCCACCTTTATACAAGGTCATCTTGTTGAATGACGATTTTACACCGATGGACTTTGTAATTGAGATTTTAATGGATTTTTTTGCTATGACTGAAGAAAAGGCGACACAAGTGATGTTGCAGGTGCATACGCAAGGAGTTGGTGTATGTGGCACCTATTCCAAGGATGTTGCTGAAACCAAGGTATATATAGTTAATGAATATTCGCGAGAGCATCATCATCCATTATTGTGTTCAATGGAAGAAGCATAGGTTGGAGAGATAGATTATGTTAAGTAAAGAACTTGAAATTACATTGAATCATGCTTTTAAAAATGCGCATGATAAGCGACATGAATTTATCACGGTTGAGCATTTACTGCTGGTGCTGCTCGATAATGCTTCCGCGGAGCCGATTCTGAGAGCATGTGGATGTGATATTAAGTTGTTACGTGCACAGTTGACTCAATTTATTGATGAGACAATGTCATTGATTCCGGAAGGTGTGCAGCGTGAAACTCAGCCTACTTTGGGTTTTCAGCGAGTGCTTCAGCGTGCTGTTTTTCATGTGCAGGCCTCGGACAAGAAAGAGGTTTCCGGCGCCAACTTATTTGTGGCCTTGTTTAGTGAGCAGGATTCTCACGCGGTTTATCTGTTGAACAAGCAGGACATATCACGTTTGGATGTCGTCAATTATCTTGCGCATGGCATTTCAAAAGTGGAACAGGAACGAGAGTCTTCCGATGAGCGGGCATCTGAAATTGGGGCTTCGGATCCTGATGCTTCAGGCAGTCCATTGGATAAATACGCCGTCAATCTCAATGAGGAGGCTTTACAGGGTCGGATTGATCCGTTAATTGGGCGTGAGCTTGAGGTTGAAAGAACCATTCAGATACTCTGCCGTCGCCGTAAGAATAATCCTCTATTGGTGGGCGAGGCCGGTGTAGGCAAAACGGCAATCGCGGAAGGCCTGGCGAAAAGAATCGTCGAGGAGAGCGTGCCTGAAATCCTGCTGAACAGCACCATCTATGCCCTGGATTTAGGTGCGCTGGTGGCCGGGACCAAATACCGCGGTGATTTTGAAAAACGCCTGAAGGCCCTGGTCAGCCAATTGAAGAAAGAGCCTGAATCGATTTTGTTCATTGATGAGATTCATACCATTATCGGCGCGGGATCAGCCTCGGGCGGCGTCATGGACGCATCCAATCTGATTAAGCCGGTGCTGGCTTCCGGCCAGTTGCGCTGTATCGGTTCTACGACTTATCAGGAATACCGCGGTATTTTTGAAAAAGATCATGCGCTGGCACGCAGATTCCAGAAAGTTGATGTCGTCGAGCCCTCCGTTGAGGACACCATCCTCATTCTAAAAGGTCTTAAATCGCGCTTCGAGGAACATCACGATGTGAAATATTCCGTCGAAGCTTTGCGGCTGGCGGCGGAATTATCTGACCGCTATATCACGGATCGGCATTTGCCCGATAAAGCCATTGATGTTATTGATGAAGCGGGCGCAAAACAGCGCATGATGCCTGATGCTGAGCGTAAGGATGTTATCGATGCCGCTGAAATTGAAGAGATTGTTTCAAAGATAGCCAGGGTACCGGCAAAATCCGTATCTTCAAACGATATAGATAAGCTGGCGAATCTGGAGAAAAACCTGAAAATGCTGGTCTTCGGTCAGGATGAGGCGATTTCGGCTCTGGCGTCAGCGATAAAGTTATCGCGTGCGGGCCTGAGGGAATCGCAAAAAACCATCGGTTCATTCCTCTTCGCGGGACCTACAGGTGTAGGTAAAACAGAAGTGACGCGTCAATTAGCCAAAGTATTGGGTGTTGAACTCATTCGTTTTGATATGTCCGAATACATGGAGCGGCATACGGTTTCCAGGTTGATTGGTGCGCCTCCCGGATATGTAGGCTTCGATCAGGGCGGGTTGCTGACCGAACAAGTGACCAAGCATCCTCATGCCGTGTTGCTGCTTGATGAATTGGAAAAAGCCCATCCTGATGTGTTTAATCTGTTGCTGCAGGTCATGGATCACGGTTCGTTGACCGATAACAACGGACGTAAGGCCGATTTCCGGAATATTATTCTGGTCATGACCACAAATGCCGGGGCGGAAGAGGGTAGCCGTGCTTCAATTGGCTTTACTCAGCAGGATCATGCCAGCGATAGCATGAAAGTGATCGAAAAAGGGTTCTCGCCGGAATTCCGCAACCGCCTGGACGCTATTATTCAGTTTAAACCTCTGGATATTTCAATTGTCGGGCACGTGGTTGATAAGTTCATCTTTGAACTGGAAGCTTTACTGGCAGAGAAGCATGTTACGCTGACGCTGGAACCCGATGCCCGATTGTGGCTGGCTGAAAATGGCTGTGATCCGAAAATGGGAGCTAGGCCAATGGCGCGATTAATTCAGGAAAAAATCAAGAAACCTCTTGCTAATGATTTGCTATTTGGCAAGTTGGCTCATGGAGGTGATGTGCGGATTTATGTGGAAGACAATGCGCTTGCCTTTGCGATCGAAAGCAATGAGTTAAGTGTTCCTGAAGGCAGTTAATCGTTCTGGATGCATGCGCGATGTCCAATAAATTGAGGATGGATTAGCGCATGCGGAACGTGATACGGCCTTTAGTCAAATCGTAAGGCGTCATTTCAACTTTAACTTTGTCTCCGGTGAGGATGCGGATGTAATGTTTACGCATTTTTCCGGAGATATGTGCTGTCACAATGTGACCGTTTTCAAGTTCAACACGAAACATAGTATTCGGAAGTGTGTCAATCACTTTGCCTTCCATTTCAATTTGATCTTCTTTAGCCATTTGTTTTAATCCAAGTAATATAAAGCCGCCAATGATAACATAAGCTTGTTTTTAACAACAAACACGTATATCGAAAAGGGGATTTTTTGTTTAAAGAGACAATTCAGCCCAGCAATTATCGATAAATAATTGCAAGGGTTGATATTTACTTTTATAAGACATTTTTTTACAGTTTTTTATCCAGAACCCCAGGTATAAAAATTCCCGTTGTTGCAGTTTTGCCTGTTCAATTTGCCATAAGATGGCATAAACGCCTAGGCTGTGACTGGAAAATTCAGGTTCAAAAAACGTATAAACAGCCGACAAGGCATTGTCCAGGTAATCTATTACGGCTATTCCTGCCAATTTACTGCCAATGGAAAACTCCACGAAGCGTGTGTCGCACCATGTGCTGCTCAGAAAATTGAGATATTCATCGGGACTGGACTCCGCCATGGAGCCATCGCCGTGTCTCATTTTCTGATACCGCATATACATATCGTAATGTTGTTGTTCAAAGACAGGCGGCTTGACGATGGCCCTGGTTTGACTGTTCTTTTTCAGGCAGCGCTTCTGGTTTCTGTTGATCTTGAATTCATTCACCGCCAGCCTTGCCGGAAGACAGGCTGAGCATTGGGGACACTTGGGAATATAGACTTGATCGCCACTGCGACGAAAGCCTTGTTCGATCAGTTGCGAATAGAGAGAGGGAGTCAGTTGAAATGTTGGATGCACGAACGCGGACTGGGCCTGCTCTCCAGTCAGATAGCTGCAGTCGTATTCCTGGGTCAAAAATAACGGGATGGAAATCATCGTCATTGAAGTTGCCAAGCGTGTTTATTGGCGGGGATGTCGCAATATCGATCAAGTAACTCTACAAAATAGGCTCGGTCAATTTCTTGAGCGCCCAAACTTTCCAGGTGGCGCGTATGTACTTGGCAGTCTATTAGCTGGTAGTCCCATTGTTTAAGTTGCTCGACCAGTCTGACGAAGGCTACCTTGGAGGCGTCGGTCATACTATGAAACATGGATTCGCCAAAAAAAACCTGGCCCAGGGCCACGCCGTAGAGTCCGCCGACCAGTGCGCCGTTGTGCCAGGTTTCCACCGAGTGAGCGAAGCCGAGTCGGTAAAGTTCGTTATAGGCCTCGGTTATTTCATCTGTGATCCAGGTTCCGGTACTGTTTTTTCGAAGCTCTCCACAAGCATTGATAACTTGCTTGAAAGCCTGATCGAAAGTCACTGAAAAGATATTTTTGCGCAAAGTCTTGCGCAGACTGCGGGATACATTCAGTTTGTCCGGGAATAAGACTAATCTGGGGTCGGGCGACCACCAAAGAATAGGATCCTCAGGGTTATACCAAGGAAAAATTCCGTTTCTATAAGCTTTAAGCAATCGCGTTTTTGACAGGCAGCCGCCCACGGCAAGCAAACCGTCAGGTTCTCGCAACGCTTTACTTAACGGAGGAAAATCCTCATCCGGGTTGTTGAGGTCTAGGATTGTCAGTTGCATAATGCCAGAAGAAAGGCGCAAGGATAGAAAAAGTATCTATTTGCCTTGAGCTTTTCATCTTGTATGTATCTCCTATACAGACTCATCCAGGAATTTTTCCGCATCGAGAGCGGCCATGCAGCCCGCTCCAGCTGAAGTGATCGCCTGTTTATATACGGCGTCCATCACGTCGCCGGCAGCGAATACGCCTTCCACGCTCGTTGCCGTGGCATTGCCATGAAGACCGCTTTTGACCTTGATATAACCATGTTCCATATCAAGCTGACCTTCAAAAATGCTCGTGTTGGGCGTGTGGCCGATGGCAATAAAAACGCCGTGCAAATCCATTTCCTTGGTTGAGCCGTCATGGGTGTTTTTGATTCTGATGCCGGTAACCCCCATATCATCCCCCAGTACTTCATCCAGCGTATGATTCCATTCAATGGCTACATTACCGTTTTCCGCTTTTTCAAGCAACTTGCTGGACAGGATTTTTTCGGAACGGAATTTGTCGCGACGATGAATGACGGTGACTTTAGAGGCGATATTCGCTAAATACAATGCCTCTTCAACAGCGGTATTGCCGCCGCCAATAACTGCCACCGGTTTGTTTCTGTAGAAGAACCCGTCGCAGGTCGCACAGGCTGAAACGCCTCTGCCTTTAAAGGCTTCTTCCGATTCCAGGCCTAAATAGCGTGCCGAGGCGCCGGTGGCAATAATCAGGGCGTCACAAGTATAACTGCCCGCATCGCCTGTTAATTTGAAGGGACGGGTGGATAAATCGGCCGTATGGATATGGTCGAAAACAATCTCGGTATCGAATCGTTCGGCGTGTTTACGCATTCTTTCCATCAGATCAGGTCCCTGCAAACCTTCAACATCGCCGGGCCAGTTATCGACTTCTGTGGTTGTGGTTAGTTGACCACCTTGTTGCATGCCAGTAATGATAACCGGATTCAGGTTCGCGCGCGCGGCATAGACGGCGGCCGTGTATCCGGCAGGGCCGGAACCAAGAATCAAAAGACGGCAGTGTTTGACGTCGCTCATCAAAAATCCTCCAAAGGGTAACAGATAGACAAAACTTCAGGAATTATGAAGGCGAAATATTATTTCGTAAACTTTTTATCTAACGTTTGTCTGCAGGAAGGCGGGGAGCTGTTGTGGACATTACTAATGTAAAATGTGTGATTATTCATCTATAATGATGTTTTATTGGTAATATTGTCAGACGAGTTGTTACATGGCTGCTGTGATGGAAGAAAAAACTTACCGGGGGTTGCGCGAAGTTGCTTTATTAGGTTTTTCCGCTTGTGCATTATTTTTTTTAATTTCACTGGTCACTTTCAGTAACGAAGATGCCGGCTGGTCACATAGCGGCGCAATACAGGAAGTTACCAATGCATGTGGCGTCGTCGGTGCATGGTTGTCTGATTTTACCCTCAGTATTTTTGGTTTAATTGCGTACTTGTTTCCGGGCATGATTACCTGGTTCGGCTATCTGATATACAAACAAGGCTGGCGAACCGGCAGCCTCATGCTGATGGCATTGCGCTGGACTGGCTTTATTGCCACCATTATTTCAGGAGCGGCGTTATTTTCCCTGCATTTGCTGAGAACGGGAGTTGAACTGCCGGGTACTACAGGGGGGATTCTGGGCCAGGAAACCGGTGATGCCTTGCAGATTGTGTTCGGCAATTCAGGGACGACACTGTTTTTATTGGTTGTCTTATTGGCCGGGGTCACCTTGTTTACGGGACTGTCCTGGATAACCTTGCTAGATATGATCGGTAAATCCACGGTTATTCTCTGCCGCTTTATAGGGATTAAACTCATGACGCTCTGGCAGATGAGTCCAATCCATCGTATTCAGATATCAGTCAAGCCCTCTCGAGTTCAGGCACCCGAGTTTGTCGCCGCGAAACCCGAGGTCAAGAAAAAGCCCAAAATGAAAATGTTGCCCGCCATCGAAGCGGTGCCCATTATCGAAAAGGCTGAAAAAGTCATCATCAGCAAAGTTGAAAAAATAAGCAAGGCAAAAAAACAGTCGCCCTCGGGTGAAGGCGTCTTACCGCCCTTAACGATGCTGGATGAACGTGATACGCGCGTCAAGGGCTATTCCGAGAGCGATCTGGAGGAAATGTCGCGGCTGGTAGAGAGCATTCTTGAGGATTTCAATGTTATCGTAGAAGTCGTTGGCGTGCTTCCGGGGCCCGTGATCACGCGTTTTGAATTGCAGCCGGCTGCCGGCGTTAAAGTCAGTCGTATCAGCGGCTTGTCCAAGGATCTGGCGCGGGCTTTATCGGTAACGAGTGTGCGTATCGTCGAAGTGATTCCGGGCAAATCGGTCATCGGTCTTGAAATTCCGAATCGCGAACGCGAAATGGTCACGTTGCGGGAGTTGTTGGCATCAAAGAATTTTGAAAAATCCAAATCCTTGTTGACCCTGGCGATGGGCAAGGATATTTCCGGTGCACCGGTCGTCGCCGATCTCGGTAAAATGCCCCATGCCCTGGTGGCCGGTACGACAGGCTCGGGAAAATCGGTCGCCATCAACACCATGATCCTCAGCATGCTCTACAAGGCGACGCCGGAACAGGTACGCATGATCATGATCGATCCCAAAATGCTGGAATTGTCGGTTTATGAAGGCATTCCTCATTTGCTGACGCCGGTCGTGACCGACATGAAAGAGGCTAGCAACGCCTTGCGCTGGGCTGTCGCCGAAATGGAGCGGCGCTACAAGCTGATGTCCAAAATGGGCGTCAGAAACCTGGCTGGCTTCAATCAGTTGATTACAGACGCCGAGGCCAGGGGGGAAACCATCAGGGACCCGATGTTCCAACTGGTCAGAGAGCTTGAAGAAGGTGAAGAGTTTCCGGTATTGACGACCTTGCCGAGCATCGTCATCGTCATCGACGAATTGGCCGATATGATGATGATCGTCGGCAAGAAGGTCGAGGAGCTGATCGCGCGTCTGGCCCAGAAAGCCAGGGCCGCCGGCATCCATTTGATCCTGGCGACCCAGCGCCCGTCCGTTGACGTATTGACCGGCCTGATCAAGGCCAACGTGCCGACGCGGATTTCATTCCAGGTTTCGTCAAGGATCGATTCGCGCACGATTCTCGATCAGGGCGGTGCGGAAGCCTTGCTCGGCAACGGCGATATGCTGTTCTTGCCGTCCGGCACCAGTATTCCGATCCGCGCTCATGGCGCCTTTGTCGATGACCATGAAGTTCATCGGGTCGTCGAGTTTCTGAAGAAAACGGCTCCCGCCAATTACCTCGATGAGATTACGCGCGAATCATCCGATTCCAGCGATAGCTTCGGCATGGGCGGTGGCAGCGGCAATGGCGGCGGCGAGAGCGATCCGCTGTATGATGAGGCTGTGCAGTTTGTCACTGAATCGCGAAAGGCTTCAATCTCCAGTGTGCAGCGGCGCTTCAAGGTTGGCTATAACCGCGCCGCCACTATGATTGAAGAAATGGAAGCGGCCGGTGTCGTCAGTCCCGCCGAGTCAAATGGCTCAAGAGTCGTTTTGGCTCCACCGCCGGTCAAGGATTGACCATGAATATTGCCATTATAGGTGTCGTCATGGTGATTGTTGCCGCCCTTGGTGGCATCCTTTTCGTCCGGCGGCATACCGAACAGTCGCAGACACAAGTCAAAATGGTGCTTTTCGGTCTCTATTTCTGGGGGCTCATTTTTGCGCAGATAATTGTTTTGGCACTGGCCTATGCCCTGAACCAGAAATTTCACTTTTTCTGATGAATGTGGGGGGCGACTTCAGTCGACTTTAGCCAACAGGTTTAAGTTAGAAACCACGAAGATCCCGGGGAACACGAAGTTTTTACCTGTTTTTCTCCGTGTTCTTCGTGGTTAAAAATATTTCAAAAATGACAATTGCCGATCAATCACAGGTTTATTCATTCTCCCTATAGTCATTTTCCAGCAGTTTGGCATGCGAGGCGGCAAGCCTGGCAATCGGTATGCGCGGCGCCGAGCAGGAGACATAGTCCAGTTTGATACGGTGGCAAAAACGGATGGACTGGGGGTGACCGGCCTGTTCGCCGCAGATGCCGATTTTGATATCGGGCCGGATTTTGCGGCCCAGCTCCGCCGTCATCTTCATTAGCTGACCGACGCCTTTGACATCCAGCACTTCAAACGGGTTGTCCTCAAGCAGCCCCACTTCATTGTAGAGCGGCAGAAACTTGTTCTCGGCGTCCTCGCGCGAGAAGGAGAAGGTCGCCTGCGTCAGGTCATTGGTGCCGAATGAAAAGAACTCGGCGAATTTCGCCAGCTGCCCGGCGCGGGTGCAGGCGCGCACCGTCTCAATCATGGAGCCGAACTTGAAATTCAGTTTGAGGCTGTAGCGGTCTTCAACGTCCTGCTGTATGTCATGGACATACTCTCTCACCCGTTTCAGTTCCTGTGCAGTAATGACTTGCGGGACCATGATCTCCGGCGAAATCCGGAGTCCCTGCTGTGTACAGATGGCGGCGGCCTCGAGGATGGAGCGGATCTGCATCCGGTAAATTTCCGGATACGACATGCCCAGACGCACGCCGCGATGGCCTAGCATCGGGTTGACTTCATACAGTTCACGAACTTTTTTCAGCATTAATTGCTTCTTGGCGATGGCTTTGCGAATGACATCCTTGCCGAGCCGATTGAACGGTGCCGGCAGTTCGTCATGTTCGCCCAGTGTCTCCAGTGTGACGCGCTGGCCTTTGGCAATAATTTCATACTGCTTGAGCGCCTGTATTTCGTCCTTTAACTGCTGCTCATTAGGCAGAAATTCATGCATGGGCGGATCGAGCAGGCGCACCGTGACCGGAAGAGGCGACATCACGGTAAACAACTGGACAAAGTCCTCCCGTTGTATCGGGAACAGTTTTTTCAATGCGGCTTCGCGGCTTTTCTGGTTGTCGGCCAGTATCATATCAATGACCAGCGGCAGGCGGTCCCTGGCGTTGAACATGCGTTCCGTGCGGCACAAGCCGATGCCGGCGGCACCGTAATCGATGGCCAGCCGGGCGCCGGCCGGCGTATCGACATTGGCGTACACCTTCAGCTCGGCATAGTGATCAGCCCAGGACAATAAGGTTTGGAGTTCTCCGGAAACAGACGGCGTGACCGTCGGAATTTCGTCCAGATAGATCAAGCCGGAGCCGCCGTCGATGGTGATGACGTCGCCCTCCTGTATATGGACATGGCCGACGGTGGCCTGGCGCGACCTGACATCGATTCTGATATCCTCGGCGCCGGCCACGCAGGCTTTGCCCATGCCGCGCGCGACCACCGCGGCATGGGAGGTTTTGCCGCCGCGGCTGGTCAGTATGCCCTGGGCGGCAAAAAATCCGTGGATGTCCTCAGGCTTGGTTTCCTCGCGCAGCAGGATGACTTTTTCGCCGGCGCGGCCCATGATTTCGGCGGTATTGGCATCAAATACGCATTTGCCGCAGGCAGCGCCCGGCGATGCCGGCAGGCCTTGCGTCAGCGCGGAGATCTTGTTGTTCGGGTCAAGCTGCGGGTGCAGCAATTGCTCCAGCAGCTCCGGATCAATGCGCAGCAACGCCCGTTCCTTATCGATCATGCCCTCATTGGCCATTTCGACAGAGGTTCTGACCATGGCCGTGGCATTCATTTTGCCGTTGCGGGTTTGCAGGCAGTAGAGCACGCCGCGTTCTATCGTGTACTCATAGTCCTGAACTTCGTGGTAATGGCTTTCGAGCTTATGGCGCAGTTCAACCAGTTGCCGGTACATCTCCGGCATTTCCACGGCCAGTTCCTGAACCGGCTTGGGCGTGCGGATGCCCGCCACGACGTCCTCGCCCTGGGCATTGACCAGGTATTCGCCGTACATTTCATTGGCGCCGGTGCCCGGATTGCGGGTAAAGCCGACACCGGTCGCGCAATCGTCGCCCATGTTGCCGAACACCATCGCCACGACATTAACGGCCGTACCATTGGCCATTTCCGGCGTGATGCGGAATTCGCGCCGGTAATCGACGGCGCGCTTGCCCATCCAGGAATTGAACACGGCTTTGATGGCCAGTTCCAGTTGCTCGTACACGTTATCAGGAAAAGGCCGGCCGGTTTCGTCGCGCACCACCTGCAGGAACAGTTCGCAGATCTGTTTCAGGTGGTCGGCGCTCAGATCCGTATCGGCCTCGACGTCTGCCTGTCGCTTGACGTTGTCGAAATGCACGTCGAATTTTTCGTCGTCTATGCCCAGCGCAACTTTGCCGAATAGTTGAATAAAGCGCCGATAGGCATCAAAGCTGAAGCGCGGGTCCTGCGTTTGTTCTATCAACGCTTCCAGGGTGGCTTGATTCAAGCCCAGATTCAGGATCGTATCCATCATGCCCGGCATCGAAATCGCCGAGCCGGAGCGTACCGAGACCAGCAGCGGTCTGACCGGCGCGCCGAATTCCTTGCCTGTCGCCTGCTCGACTATCCGCATCTGCAGCTTGACTTCATCCATGAGACCGGCGGGCAATTGTTGATTTTTCAGATAGTCGAGGCAGGCTTCCGTGGTAATGACAAAGCCGGGCGGCACATTCAGGCCGATCTGGGTCATCTCGCAAAGATTGGCGCCTTTGCCGCCTAACAACACCTTATTTTTACCGTCACCTTCGTGAAAAGAATAAATGTATCGAGTTGTCATGCCTGTTCCCTGAAAATAGTGAAGAACTGTTTATTTGCCGGCTTGTACCTCGTATGCCAACAGTGTTTTGACGTGAACGGCAGCACTGGCAGCCAGGGCTTTAAGGTTATAGCCACCTTCCAGTATTGAAATTATTCTGCCTCCGCAATAGATGCCGGCAATCTCCATCAGTTCCTGAGTAACCCATCGATAATCGTCTTCAACGAGTCCGATCGATGCCAAGGGGTCGTCCCGGTGCGCGTCAAAGCCGGCCGAAACCAGCAGCAGTTCCGGCTTGAAAGCTCTCAGCGCCGGCAGGATGATCCGGCTGTATTTATGCCTGAATTCCGCCCCTGAGTCGCCGGCCGCCAGCGGCACGTTGACGATATTGCCGACGCCGGTTTCACTTGGATAGCCCGTGCCGGGGTAATGCGGAATTTCATGGCTGGAGGCATAAAGCACGGCCGGCTGCTCATAAAATGCCGCTTGCGTGCCGTTGCCGTGATGGACGTCAAAGTCCACGATGGCGATGCGCTGAAGATGATGGTGCGTGCGGGCGTATTCGGCCGCAATGGCGATATTGTTGAACAGGCAAAAACCCATGGCCCGTCCGGATTCGGCGTGATGGCCGGGCGGGCGCACCGCGCAGAAGGCGTTGTCGGCTTCGCCGCCAAGCACTTTATCGACGGCATCGCAGACAGCGCCCACAGCCCGCAAGGCGGCCTTTCCCGAGCCGGGCGAAAGCACCGTATCGGAATCCAGATAATGCAGTCCATGCCGGGGGACGGCATTCAGCACGGTATCGATATGAGCTTGTGTATGGACAAGCCTGATTTGCCGCTCCGTGCCGAGCGGCGGCTGCGCCCTGATTAAACCGGAGAATTCGGGCGTGTCCAGGGCATCGGCTATGCTTCTGAGCCGGTCGGCGCTTTCCGGATGGCCTATGCCCGTGTCATGAAGCAGGAAATCGGCATGGCTGTAGTAAAGTGTCTTCACGACGCCTCGCTTTCAAGAATCTGTTAAAATAGCCTCCTTTCTACCGATTATTTGATTTATTTACAAGGAGCCTCATGCTAGATCAATACCGCAAACATGTTGAAGAACGCGCAGCTGAAGGAATAGTTCCGAAACCGTTGAATGCAGAGCAGGTTGCCGGTTTGGTTGAGCTGATCAAACAGCCGCCGGCAGGCGAAGAGGCGTTTCTGCTCGATTTGCTGGCCAATCGCGTGCCGCCTGGTGTTGATGAAGCCGCTTACGTCAAGGCCGGTTTTCTGGCCGCCATCGCCAAGGGTGAAGTGGCTTCACCCATACTCGATGCCGCTAAAGCCACCGAACTGCTGGGCACGATGCTGGGCGGCTACAATATCGCGCCGCTGATCGAACTGCTCGACAACCAGGAACTGGCGCCGATTGCCGCCAAGGCGCTTTCGCACACCTTGCTGATATTCGACGCCTTCCACGACGTGCAGGAAAAAGCCGAGGCCGGCAATGAATTTGCACAACAGGTGCTCAAATCATGGGCCGAGGCCGAATGGTTCACCAGCAAGCCCGAAGTGCCTGAAAAACTGACCGTGACCGTATTCAAAGTCACCGGCGAAACCAATACCGACGACCTGTCGCCGGCGCCCGATGCCTGGTCGCGGCCCGATATCCCGCTGCACGCCAAAGCCATGCTGAAAATGCCCCGGGAGGGCATCACCCATGCCGAGCAGCAGATTGAAGAACTCAAACAGAAAGGCTTCCCGGTCGCTTATGTCGGCGACGTGGTCGGCACCGGCTCATCGCGCAAATCGGCCACCAACTCAGTATTATGGTTTACCGGCAACGACATTCCCTATGTGCCGAACAAGCGCGCCGGCGGCGTCTGCATAGGCGGCAAGATCGCGCCGATCTTCTTCAACACGATGGAAGATTCAGGCGCGCTGCCGTTTGAGTGCGACGTATCGAACATGCACATGGGCGATGTGATCGACATCTATCCTTACCAGGGTGCCGTCAAGCGCCATGACAGCGATGAAATCATCGCCGAATTCTCGCTCAAGACCGACGTGCTGCTCGATGAAGTGCGCGCCGGCGGCCGCATTCCGCTGATTATCGGCCGCGGCCTGACTGACAAGGCGCGCAAAGCGCTGGACCTGCCGGCATCGACCGTCTTCCGCCGTCCGGGCAGTCCTGCCGACACCGGCAAGGGCTTTACTCTGGCGCAGAAAATCGTCGGCAAAGCCTGCGGCGTGGCCGGCGTGCGGCCCAACACCTATTGCGAGCCGCACATGACCACGGTCGGTTCCCAGGACACGACCGGCCCGATGACGCGCGATGAGCTGAAAGACCTGGCCTGCCTCGGCTTCTCGGCCGATCTGGTGATGCAGTCGTTCTGCCATACCGCCGCCTATCCGAAACCGGTCGATGTGGAAATGCAGCATACCTTGCCCGATTTCATCATGAACCGCGGCGGCGTATCCTTGCGCCCCGGCGACGGTATCATCCATTCCTGGCTGAACCGCATGCTGCTGCCCGATACGGTCGGCACCGGCGGTGATTCGCATACGCGTTTTCCGATAGGCATCTCGTTCCCGGCCGGCTCCGGCCTGGTCGCTTTCGCGGCGGCTACCGGCGTCATGCCGCTGGATATGCCCGAATCCGTGCTGGTGCGCTTCAAAGGCGAAATGCAGCCCGGCATCACCCTGCGCGATCTGGTCAACGCCATTCCATATGCGGCGATTCAGCGAGGCCTGCTGACGGTCGAGAAGAAAGGCAAGAAGAACGTGTTCTCGGGCCGTATCCTGGAAATCGAAGGATTGCCGGATCTGAAAGTCGAACAGGCGTTTGAATTGTCCGATGCCTCGGCCGAGCGTTCGGCCGGCGGCTGTACGATTCGCCTGAATGAAGCGCCGATCCGCGAATACATCAATTCCAACATTACACTGTTGAAATGGATGTTGTCCGAAGGCTACGGCGATGCGCGCACGATCGAGCGCCGCATCAAGGCCATGCAGGAATGGCTGGCTAATCCGGTATTGCTGGAGCCCGATGCCGATGCCGAATACTATGAAGTCATCGAAATCGACCTGAATGAAATCAAGGAACCGCTGCTGGCCTGCCCGAACGATCCTGACGACGTCAGACCGCTGTCGGAAGTCGCCGGCACCAAGATCGACGAAGTCTTTTTAGGTTCGTGCATGACCAACATCGGCCATTTCCGCGCCGCCGGCAAACTGCTCGACAAGCATGCAGGCCGCCTGCCGACCCAGTTGTGGGTATCGCCGCCGACCAAGATGGACCAGTCGCAATTGACAGAGGAAGGCTATTACAGCATTTTCGGCAAGTCCGGCGCGCGCATGGAAATGCCGGGCTGCTCGCTGTGCATGGGCAACCAAGCCCGGGTCGCGGATGGCGCGACCGTGGTCTCGACCTCCACGCGCAACTTCCCGAACCGTTTGGGCAATAATGCGAACGTCTATTTGGCCTCGGCGGAACTGGCGGCCGTCTGCTCGATACTGGGCAGAATCCCGACGGTTGAGGAATACATGCAGTTCGCGCATCAGATCGACGAAACGGCGGCAGACACCTACCGCTATCTGAACTTTGACCGGATCAAGGCTTATCGGGAGAAGGCCGAAGCCGTAGAGACAGATAAATAGCAGACCTTGCGTAGGGTATGCACCGCGTACCTTTTCAAAGTTATCAACTTTTGAAAAAGGTATGCGGTGCATACCCTACAGGGTTTAACAGCAGCGAGGCGTCCCGGGTCGAATACCCTATAGGGCACAAGTGAATTCGACCCTACAGTTTGTTCTTAACCCGTCAGCGAAGCCAACATCAAAAACAACCCCTGAGTCATTCTGGCAAACGGCTCGTAATCGAGCTGATCAGGCGTATCTTCAGGCGCATGATAATAGGGGTACCGATAGAGTGCCGTATCGGTCACCATAAATGCCTTATAACCATGCCGCCAGAACGATGAATGATCGCTCCAGGAAACGCCCGGCACTATGTCCGGCGCCGCAATCATTTGCAGCGGAAAATCGGTTGACGCGGAAAACGCTCGAGCGCTTTCCAGCATGACGCCTCGGGATCTCAGGTTGGCAACAAAGGCGATAAAATTGCCGGTATCGGGATAGAAGTATTTAAGCATGGGAGGATAGGCCTGGCTGCCCGGGTCATTCCTATAGCAGGCGATGGTTTCCAGCGCAATCATGAAGCGTATCGGTTCGCGGCGCTGTTTCGCGGCTTTGGCGTAGATCATGCTGCCCATTTCTTCGCTGTAGAAAAAAGGCGGCTCTTCATTGACAAAAGCCACGAAGCGAAGGCTGACATTGGGCTTTAAGCCGCTGAACAGGCGGGACAGTTCCAGTAATGCCGCGATACCGCTGCCATTGTCATTGGCGCCGGGGCTGCCGATGACCGAATCGTAGTGGGCGCCCACCAGAATGTATTCGCGATTGCGGTTTTTGCCTTCACAGGTAATTTCAAGATTGGCGCGCTCGACCCCTCGGTCCTTGTAAACATGCGACCGGACTTCATAGCCTTGCTTGTGCCATTCCTCAGTGATGTAGTGTGCGGCGGCATCCAGCGCCTGCGGATGAAATATATTCCGTTGCCCAATCTCGCCGGCAAGTTTGTACACATGCGTTTTCAGTCGTTCTACGGATATCTCGGCCATGTTTTTATGGACAGCAACGGTTGAGTTGGGTTAACTATTTTTTCATGTCATTCGCATTTGTCAGACTTCCCGGCTTTTGTGAGCCAGCTTGTGCGCATGATTCTCCCAGTTTTGACCGTCGAATTGTTCTATGGTTATCGAACGGGGCTTTGTATCCAGGCAGCGGACATTGATATCGTAACCGTCCGGGTTCGAGCGCGGAATATAAAACGGCTTGATGCCGCATGTCCTGCAGAACATATGTTTGGCTACTCCGGTGTTAAAAGTATAGGTGCTGATATTCTCTTCCGGGCTCAATAACCGGAATTTCGATTTCGGCACGATCAAATGCAGGAAGCCCGATTTCGCGCAAATGGAACAATTGCATTCTTCCACTTGTAAATCCTCCGGTGCTTCCACTTCAAACTGAATGCCGCCGCAGTGGCAACTTCCTTGATATTTCATAGTTGGCCTTTTAGCTTGAAAATTTAGCTGATGTTGTGAGGCCAAAAAATACCACAGAATACACGAAGTTTTTTACTTAATCTTCGTGCCTCTGTGGTAAGAAAATAGCTACTGCTAAGGCTAGAATTTGATTTTACAATTCCGTCTCTATATTCAGCTCTTTGGGCTCGTTCCGTTTGATCAGGAAATAAACCACCGGAATCACCACCAGCGAAAACAGCGTAGACGCCACGATGCCGAATATGAAGCTCCAGGCCAGCCCTGAGAATATCGGGTCCAGCACGATGATCGCGGAGCCGAATACGGCGGCCGCTGCGGTCAGGAAGATCGGCGTCAGACGTATGGCGCCGGCTTCTATCAGCGCTTCGGCCAGCGTCGTTTCGAGGTCACGGTTGTAAGTGCGTTCGATGAAGTCGATCAGGATGATCGAATTCCTGACCACGATGCCGGCCAGAGCAATCATGCCGATCATGGCCGTGGCCGTGAAATAGATCGGCGTCGGATAACCCGCCACCGGCTCCGTGAACAGGTTCAGCAGCCAGAAGCCGGGCATGATGCCGATGATGGTCAGCGGGATCGCGATCATCATCACCAGCGGAATGCCCAGCGATCCGGTCTGTCCCACCAGCAACACGTAGATCATGACCATGGCCGCGCCAAAGGCCAGGCCTAAGTCGCGGAAGACGTCGACGGTGATTTTCCATTCGCCTTCGCCGGCCATGTCAGCCGTGTAACCGTCGGGCAAAGGGTTCTCGTCGAAGTAGTCGAACATGTCCAGTATCGCTTCTACCGGACTGCGGCCGGCCATTTCAGCTGTTACATAAGACAGTCTTTGCAGATTTTTATGGTGAATGGTCGTGTCGCCCGATTCGACGGACATCGTGCCGATTTCACCTAGCGGCACCAGATGACCCTGGTCCGATTTAACGCGCAGCGACAACAGATCGGGCAGGGTGGAACGGATGGCCCGGGGCAGCTGCAGATAGATTTCCAGCGGCTTGCGTTCGGTCATGATATGCATGGAACCTGCCGCCGAGCCTTGCACGGCCAGCTGCAGGGTTTGCGCAACCTGAGCGGCGGTAATGCCGTTCAGGGCCGCCTTTTCGCGGTTCAGGCGGAAGTGTATTTTTTCATGCTCGGCATCGACCATGTCGTCGACGTCGACCACGCCCTCGGTTTCGGCCAAAGCGGCCTTGACGCGGTTGGAGACGTTGATGATGTCCTGATAGCTCGCTTCGGGCGGACCGTAGACTTCGGCGACCACGGTCGACAGCACGGGCGGGCCGGGCGGCAGCTCGACTATTTTGAGCTTGGCGCCGTACTCTCTGCCGATGCGTTCGACTTCAGGCCGTATGCGCAGGGCGATGTCATGCGATTGATGCTCGCGGTGTTCCTTGTCGATCAGGTTGATGCGCACTTCGCCGACATAACTGCCCTGGCGCAGATAATAATGACGCACCATGCCGTTGAAATCCATCGGCGAGGCCAGGCCGATGTAGGATTCATAATCGGTCACTTCATTGACGGTGGACAGATAGCGGCCTAAAGCCCGGGCGACTTCGTCGGTCTGCTCCAGCGTCGAGCCTCGGGGCATGTCGATGACCAGCTGCAGCTCGTTTTTGTTGTCGAACGGCAAAAGTTTCAGCGGCACGGCCCGGGTCACGGCCAGCAGGGCGGAGGCGATGAAGGCGATGATGATCACGCCGATAAACAGCCAGGCGCGCCGCGGCGAAACCAGCAACGGCGCCAGTATCCTGTTATAGATGCGGTAACCGGCGCTTTGCTTCAGTTCGAACGGCTCGCCGTGATCCTTGCCGTAATCGCCTTTCAGCATCCGGTAACTGGCCCACGGCGTCACGGTAAAGGCGATGATCAAGGACATCAGCATCGCGATCGGCACGTTAAACGCCATCGGCGCCATGTAGGGGCCCATCATGCCGGTGATGTAAAACATCGGCACGAAGGACAGGATGACGGCAAAGGTCGCCAGGATGGTCGGCGGCCGGACCTCGTCGACGGCGGTCAGCAAGGCGCGAAGCGGCGGCTCCTTGCGCAGCTTGTAGTGACGGTGGATGTTCTCGACGTCGACGATCGGATCGTCGACCAGCAGGCCCAGCGACAGGATCAGCGCGAACAGCGTGACGCGGTTGATGGTATAGCCGAAAATCAGGTCCAGCAGCAGCGTGACGGCGAAGGTCATCGGCACGGCGATGGAAACGATGAACGATTCTTTCAGGCCCAGGCTCAGCGCCAGCAGCACGATGATGGTCAGGATCGCGATGCCTAAGTGCTTGACCAGCTCGTTGACCTTGTGGTCGGCCGTCTCGCCGTAGTTGCGCGTAACGCTCACGAGGAGGTCGTCCGGAATCAGGGTGCCGCGCAATTCTTCAGTGGCTTTGATGACGTCCTCGGCGACGCTGACGGCATTGCTGCCTTTGCGCTTGGCGATGGCGAGCGTCACCATCTGCCGTTCTTCACCGGCCTGAGGCAGGTCGCCTACGGCCTGGCCGACCGTATGCATGTGTTCGGCGGCAGGGCCGAAACCGATACGGGTGTAGTGCTGCACATCGGCAGGTCCGTCCTCGACGCGCGCGACATCTCGAAGATAGACAATGCGGCCATCGATGCTTTTAATGACCGTCGCGGCCACTTCTTCCGGCGTTCGGTAGAAAGGGCCGGCTTCCAGCAGGATTTCGCGGTTGTTGTGCTCGAATGCGCCGGCCTGCACGTTGATGTTGGCCTGAATCAGCGCCTGCCTGATTTCCAGCAAAGTGGTATTGCGCGAGGCCAGTTTGCCCGGATCGGGATAGACGGAAATGCGCCGCGGCGCCGCACCGACGACCCAGCTTTTGCCGACGTTTTCCACCGTGCGCAATCGCTCGATCAGTTCGTCGGCAATGCGCCGCAGGCTCATGGAATCATATAGGCCGTTTTGCGGCGACAGGGTCAGCAGCACGACCGGCACGTCGTCGATTTCCACGGGCTTGACCACCCAGTTGGTCACGCCGGCCGGTATGATGTCCAGGTTGGCCAGCAGTTTGTCGCGGGTCTTGATCAGGCTGTTTTCGCGGTCTTCGCCGACAAAATAACGGACCGTGATCACGGCCTCGCCGGGTCTGGACATCGAATACACGTATTCCACGCCGTCGATCTGGCGCAGCAGGACTTCCACCGGCGTCGTGACCAGTTTTTCCACTTCCTCGCTGCTGGCGCCCGGGTACTGCACGAACACGTCCATGACCGGCACGATGATCTGCGGATCTTCTTCGCGCGGCGTCAGCACCAGTGCCGCCGCGCCGGCCAGCAGGGAAATGATCAGAAACAGCAGCGACAGTTGCGAGGTCGTGAACAGTCTGACGATGCTGACCGTGAAGCTGTCTTTTTTTACCGGCTCGGCGGTATTGGGTTGATGCTCGCTCATTCGGGTGAACCGCTGTTGATCAGTATGGTTTCGCCATCGCGCAGGCCGGACAGCACTTCGATTTGATCGCCGTATTGCTTGCCGGTGCGGATATGGCGGGTATAGATGTGATTGTCTTTAACGATGGCGACTGCTTCGAGCTGGCCGTAGTGCCGCACGGCGGATACCGGTATCAGGATAGCATGGTGTTCCTCGGTGCAGTTCATCAGCAGCCAGGCCAGGAGGCCCGGTTGCAGCCCCTCGGCTTTCGGCAGCGCGGCCTTGACCAGCTGGGTGCGCGTTTCTATATCGATTTGAGGGGTGATCTCATCGATTTTGGCTTTTAAAATGTTATCCAGGGCATCAATGCGCACATCGACTTCCATGCCGGTACGGATGCGGCTGGCGCAGAAGTTTGGAATCGCAACCTCCAGACGCAAATCCTCGGGTTTTTGCAGAATAACGACAGGCTCGCCAATGAGTCCCATGTCGCCGGGATCTTTCAACCGTTTGGAAATGATGCCGTTGAAAGGCGCGTGCAGAGTATTTTCACCTAACGAGACGCGCAGTTGCTCGAGGGCGCTGGCGGCCTGCCTGACATTGGCCTGGGCGGCTCTGGAGCGGGCGATGGCGGCATCGTAAGTTTCGCGCGTGGCGGCTTGTTTTTCATAGAGGAATCGGGTTCTTTTCTCATCGGCAACGGCCTGGGCGGCCTGTGCCCTGGCTGCGGCCAGGCGCGCCTTGGCTTCATTCAGGCTCGCCGTCGCTTCGCGCTCGTCCAGCCTGGCCAGTACCTGGCCTTTTTTGACGCTGTCGCCGGCATTGACTTCGATGCTGGTGATGCGCGCCGTGTATTTGGGTGAAATATTGGCGACGATGCGCGAACGGACTGTACCGGGCCAGAACTGGACATCATCGGTTTTGCTTTGGCCGACCACGAGCGTCTGTGCATTGGCCGGCACAGGCTTTGCCGCAATTTCCTGAGTGCCCGGCTCTACTTTATCGCCGGCACCGATAAGGCCCAGCGCGTAAAGAATGACCAGGAAAAGCCCAAGGATGGCGGCGGCCGGGATGAGCCATTTGTTTTTCATGGCCGGGTTGTGATCTGTCATAAAGATTCCTTTATTTCCAATTACCTAACGCTTTATTGAGTTCGGCTTCCGCCTGCAGGGCATCGTAACGGGCGGCGATGACGCGCGAGTTGGCCTTGTCGCGCGCGACCTCGCTTTCGATATAGCGCGTGATGGTGACGACATCGGCCTGGCGCTGTTCGCTGACAAGCCGGAAAGCTTCCTCCGCGGACGTGACCGAAACGGTTGTCACTTTGACCCGTTCCAATGCCTCCTGAAGTTTCAAATAGGCGGTTTTAACGTCATTTTCGATGTCGAGCTGTATTTTCCGGGCGATTTTCTTCGCTTCGGCAAGCTGCCTTTCGGCTTTTTTCACATTTTCGCTGGTTCGAAAACCTGAGAAGACGTCCAGTTCGACCTGGACGCCGGCGGTGACATTGTCGCGGTTGGTCGAGTAATCGAGGTTCTTGCTGTCGGAGCCGTAGCTGAGATAAGCATCGGCTCGGGGCAGATGAGCGCCTTTGGCGGCGCTAAGCTTGCGCTCGGCAATTTCAATCTGTTTCTGGGCGGCTTCCGATTCGGGGCGCTGTGCGATTGCTTGAGTCAGCAGCGTTTCAAAAGATTTATCGAGTTGCGGCAGTTGCCAGACCGAACTTTCGGCGATACCGAATTCTCCACTGGCATCGATTCCCATAAGGGTCCTGAGTCCGCTTTGAGCCAGTTCTATGGCATTGGCGGCCTGGATTTCGGCATCCTGGGCCTCGGCCAGTTGCACTTCCAGCGATAACACGTCGGATTTGAGTACGGTTCCGGCTTCATAGCGGGTACGGCTTTGCTCCAGCTCGCTTTTTACCGCATCAATGGAGCGCTGAGCCACTTTATGCGCTTCCTTGGCGGCCAGCACGCTGTAAAATGCGGAGGTGACTGCCTGAATCAGCTGGTTGCGCGTCGCCGATTCCTCAAGTGTGGCCGCGTCCACGCCCAGTTCGGCGGCTATTTTGTTTTGATAGTCCTGGCCACCGTTAAAGAGCGAGTAAGTGGCGATCACTTCCGGGCGATAATTGTCGACACCGCCGGGATGGTTGAAGTCAGTACCGCCTAAGTCCAGCCGCCGCTGCGAGATAACCATGCTGAACGCGCGGGCAGGATTGTCGGAATGCTCGTAGGAAAGCCGCGTTTTGACTTGCGGATAAAAGCTGGCCAGCGCCTCGCCGACCTGGGCTTCGGCCTGGGCAATGCGTTCATGCATGACCTGCAGGCTCGGATTATTGTCCAGCGCATAATTGACGGCTTGTTCGAGTGTGTAGTTGTTGCTTTCGGCGACGGCCGGGGCGGAAAAGCCTATGCAGCCCAGTAATAAAGCCGTAGCGGCGGAGGTAGCGTATTTTGATAGGTCAAACATGGTGTATGCCGTTTTTTTTGTTATTTGCAGTCGGAAAATCAGCCTGGATATACTTTTAGTATATTAGGAATTATTAATATAGTCTATCGACTCTGTTTCGGTTTATCTCAATCTCTTAAGTCATTGGCGTATAACATTATGATTAAATTGGTTAAAAAAGAAAAAGCGTTCCCGATATGGTATATCGGCATGGCCGCAATATTGGCAGGCGCTAGAGGATTTTTTGCGCCCGCCATGGCTGCGCAGACCGAACATATCAGGCCGGTAAACAAGGTCAGGGCTCTACCTGCTTTGATCCTGAACGACCTCGATGGAAAAGAGCATAATCTGTCTGAGTGGCGCGGCAAAGTCATCATGCTGAACTTTTGGGCGACCTGGTGCGGTCCTTGTCAGATTGAAATTCCGTATTTTATGCAATATCAGCAGGCCTATGCAGGGCAGGGACTGCAGATTATCGGCATCGGTCTCGATGAGACAAAAAAATTACGCAACTATGCCCGCACCCTGGGAATCAATTATCCAATCCTACGCGCCGACCCCGCCCAGCAATATGAGTTATTGAATCAGTGGGGCGACCCGGCCGGCGTTCTGCCTTTTACCGTTATCATCGATCGCGAAGGCCGTGCGGTCTTCATGCAAACCGGTATCTTTAATGATGAGGTATTCGACACGATCGTCAAACCGTTGCTTGAGTGACCGGCCGGGCTCAAGTATCAAATACGGTCTTTTATCTGCCAATCCAGCGGATGCCTGGCCATGACCTGTTCCAGATAAGCCGTCATTTTCTCGGCAATCAAGGTCTGTTTTACCCTATCTTTTATCCCTGCAAATTCTTTACGCTCGGCAGGCTTTCGGTTCACGATCATGACCAGGTGCCAGCCCCTGGGGGTCTGGATAATATCGCTGACCTGATTGTTTGGCAGTATTTTCAGGACCTGTTCGACCGCGTCGAAACCGCTGCCTTCCTGCAGCCAGCCCATATCGCCGGCATGCTCGCGGCCATACGGATCGATGCTGTATTCGGCCGCCAGTTTAAACAGGCTTTCACCGGCCTGTATGCGTCGGCGCAGGGCTTCGGCCTGTTCCCTGGTGGCCGCGACAAGCTGGCCGATTTGCCTGCGTTCGGGGATGTAGCCGATCTCCGGATGTTTATGGAAATAATCGAGCAGCGTTTTATCGTCGGGTATCCATTGCCGTTCCTGTGCCGCCAGCAGCATTTTGGCGCCCAGATAGTGCCCGTAATCGGCCACTTGCGTTTCAACGTCAATGCCCTCGGCTACTGCCGCACGTGCCAGAAGCATTAGTTCAAGCCACTCGTTGACCTTGTCTTTAATAGGTTGAGGATCTGTGCTAACAGCGCCTTGAGGCGGCATCAGATCGGCGTATTTAATGGTATAGCCGGTCGCTTCCGCCAGTACGGTATCGGCTTTTGTATTTTTATCCAGACGTTCGAAATAAGTTTTGATGCGGGCTTGTTGTTTAAGCTCGGCTATGCGGCTTTCCTTCAAATTCTTGAATTGCCGCGCAATATAGGCGGCGCGGGCCGCCATAAGCGCGTCGCCGTTGCCTTTCAAGTCGTCTTTCAGTCGGCTTTCCAAGGCTGCCGGGATGCTGATCTGATCGCGCAGATGCGTCAGATAACGTTGCGCCAGCAGGGACGTGCGGAAATTGCTCATTTCCTGCCTGTAGGTCTGGGTTTCGGTCATGCCCGAGGCGACGGCTTCCTGATAGAGCGCTTCCGATCGGGCCAGACGCATCAGCATGTCGCCGCGCAGGTAGGCCTGGTCTTTTTCATCCATCGCCGGAAACTGACTGGCGAAAGGCGCCGCACTCATGGCTTTTTCCAGTTGCTGTTCGGTAACCTGGCCGTTGCCGACTTTGACCAGCACCGTGTCGGCGACGGCAGCGCCGCTAATGGTGCAGGCAAGCCAGAATAATAAACCGATCTTCTTTATAGGCATAAAAACTGTCTCATCGTTGCATCCATGCCGACGGGGCAATGCCCATCGGCGTTTTGCGGTTATTTAGGATTTTTGCCGCCCAAATCCGGCGCGTTGGCATGTATCCAGCTGATTGCCGCATCCAGATCATCCTTGATTTTCTTGCCGTTCCAGGTCAACGCTTCCGCGACAACCGGCACGCCGAATTGGTTGGTCTGATGACAGGATGCGCATAACAGCGGACCGTGGCTGCCGTCCGGATTGTATTGCGGGGCCTGTTTGTAAGTCGTGGTGTCGACTGCCGTCGTTACGGGGTACAAGCCGTGGATGGACTCGTGACAAGCCTGACAGGCAAGGCCGGCATGGCCTTTCGAATAGCGCATCAGACTGTACTTGCCGGGCTGATTGATCGGGAAGGCTACGCCGCCCTGGCCTTCGACGTAGGGCGGAGCGTGACAGTCGGCGCAATGCGGCTCGCCGGGCGCCAGCCAGTAGTCCCGACCGTGTGAGGCCGCGTCATAGGAGACCGCCGTGACGCCGTTGGCGTCTTCCGGCACTGTCAACGCGGACATTTTTACCGAAGGATTGGCCGATAATATCGAGACATTAATATCACCGTCTTCATCCTTGGTCACCAGCGGTTTGCCGTCTTTGGTGGCAATGACGGCAATATCAGGCACCATGTGGTCCTTGGCCCAGGTTTTCAGAATGCCGGATTTGCCGGGGGTATCATGGCCGTTTTCATCCGGTACCACTTTAGGATCAAGATACTGTTCTTCCAGCGTTCTGCGGTCGACGCCTATCGCCTTGGCGATGTCATCCAGCGACTGGTCGCGGATGGTTTTGCCGGTTTGCTTGAAGGCATTTTCCAAATCATCTCGCTGATACAGTTCCCTGGAGAGCTGGGTATGGCAGTTGGTGCACCAGACGCCGTTGCCGCCTTCGCCGGTGCCGATTTTAGAGACATTGGCCTGTATCCATTTGCCGATTTCATTCAGATGCTCGGGGGTACCGACGCCGTCTTTATCCTTGTCGGGGTTGGAATGGACGTCGCGGCTGGCAAAACAGCCGCCTTTGGAGTCGCGGTTGTCGGATGAGGCGTAAAAATTCCTGCCGTCCGCCGTGATGGCATAGCCGTCCATGGAGCCGTCCTGCCTGTGCGAAGGATGGCAGCCGGCGCAGGTGCCGGTGCGGCCGTACGAGTCGGGCATGGGGCGTATGGTCTGATGAACCCGGTGCAAGGCTTGCGACAGGGGCGGAATCGGATTGTCGCCTTCAATTTTCTGGCCGCCGGAAATGACTTCGACGACACCCTTCGATTGCAGCACGCCGATGACGTTATCGGCATGGCATTGCTGGCATAAAACCGGATCGGCGCCCAAGCGGTTTTGGGTGGCTCGGCTCGATGGATCGTATTTGGCCGTAAACTGTGTGCCGTGGCGGGCGTCGTGGATCTGTAAAATGGAAATGGATGTGGCCTTTAAATCGGCCATGTAATCGCTGGCGCCCAGACCTTTCCAGAACGCTTTTTCCTGTTTGTACAAAGTGAAGGTGTCGCCATTGGCGTTCTCATTGGAATGGCAGTTGGAGCAGTTGGGCACATCGATCGGATTGGTGCCGATGAATTTCACGGGGTTGCCGGAATGGCTATCGATAATGGGCTGATTGGTTTTGGCGTCGACCAGTCCCACCCAGGCTTCCTGATAAGGCCGGATGTCACTTTCCACGATTTCCAGCGGGCTTTTTCGCATCATGTCGTCATAGAAGGGCGTCAACGGCAGACCCAGCGCATCCCAGATGCCCGGGTTGGTCAGCACGATAGGCACGTTGTCCAGTACCGGCGATTTGGTATAAACAACGGTGCCCTTATCGCCCGTGTAATGCAGATGGCCGCCTTTCACGGGGCTCGGCGCCGCCGCGCCGGCCGGGCCCATATCGCGCGGGATGGGGATTTCGATGCCGATCCGCTGCTTTTCGCTGTCCTTGCTGGTGTTGTTGGGATTGTCACCTTTCAACCCCTTGTAGACATACAGGTGGGTGAAATAAGCGTTGGCGACATTCTCATTATTGCCGTATTTGCCATCGTGGTTTACGTCGTACGGTATGTTCCAGTAAGCCAGTTTCGTGCCTTCTGAAAAGGTGTTGCCGACGTGACCGTATTCAAGCTTCATGCGCTTGTCGCCGTCGACTAAAACGGTCGGATCGTTCGGGTCGGCGGCCAGCAACCGCGGAAATTCATAGGTAGAGCCGGCCGTCTTAATGACCTGGCTCTGGATGGAATTGTAGGGCGGCAAGACGCAACAGTAAGAAAAGTCAAAGCCGGTGCAGTGCATCCCCAGTTCATAATTGATGGTGATGTTGTAATCGTTCTTCGGCTTCTGTTCATTCGCCTTAAAAATCTTACTGCTGCCCGTCCCGGGCGTTTCCTGGGCGAAAACCGGCAGGACTGACAGGCTGCCTGCCAACATCGTGGTTAACAGGCCTATAGGCAGGATGTTCATAGTCTCACCATCACTGCAGTTGCTGGTAATATTGCGCAAGCTCTTGTATTTCCGTATCGCTCAGCTGCTGGCTGAGTATGCGCATGCGACTGTAGATGTCGTTGTGGCGCTCGCCATTTCTATAGGCCGTGAGTGTGGCTGCGAAATATTCGGCCTGCTGCCCTGCCAGGGCCGGTATATCCATTTTCTCGCCTTGCCCTTCGGGGCCATGACAGGTGTAACACGGAGGCAGGGTGCGCCTGCCGTCGCCTTCGAATACCAGTCGCTCGGCAATTTCCAGCTCTTTATTGCCGGCTTTGTTCCTGGGCGGCGGCAGTGAACTGTACCAGGCGGCCATATCGGCCATATCCTGGTCGCTTAATCCCGCCGCTATCGAGGTCATGAGCGGGTGAGTACGCTGGCCGTTTTTGTAATCCTGCAACTGTTTGTAGATATAGGTTGCCAACTGGCCCGCCAGCGAGGGAAACTCAGGCGTCGGACTGATGCCTTTTTCGCCGTGACAGCCAATGCACTGGGCGGTCAATTCCTTGCCGTTTTTGCTGTTGCCTTTTTTTACGAAGTTCAGCTGGTCGGACGTCCAGGCAACTTGAGAGGAGGGTTCGGCATGTGCAAGGCTTGTGGCCAAAAGACCCAGCAATGCCGTTTGGATTATTTTATTCATGTTAGTACCCCCATCCGCTTGATTCGAACGTGTCCATGAAAAAGAACTGAAGAATAGGATAGCCGAAACTGATAAGCATGGCGGCTGCTATGACCCAGTTCCAGATTTTGAAGTCATTCAGAAATTCAGGCAAACGAGCGACCGGATAGATCGGTTCGGCGTATTCGACTTCGCCTTTATAGGTTTCAGTTGTTGAATTTAATTGAGTCTTCGCCAGATTGTAGACAAATAAACAAGCTGACCCCAGCATTATCAGGCCGCCGACAATCATGGCCAGTTCAAATGTATCCCATGCCAGGGTAAGGGGGCTGTTGTACTGAACGCTGGAAATGCGCCGGGGCTGGCCTAATAATCCCAGAATGTGCCAGGGAGTGCTCAGGACGACCATGCCGATAAACCAGGTCCATAACTGCAGTAAGGCCATGTTCTGCGAGAACAGCGGCTTGCCCGTCAATATTGGCCAGAGATAATAAGCAATGGCAAAGTACATGATGACGGTCGTGCCGGCAAAGATCAGGTGAAAATGGCCGGGAACCCAGGCGGTATTGTGAATCATGGCGTTCATGGCATAGCTGGCATTGACGATGCCGCCGAAACCGCCCAGCATCAGCATCATCAGGCCCAGAATCATGGCCAGCACCATCGGGTTGCGCCAAGGCAGGGCGCCAATCCAGCCGAAAAGGCCTTTGCCGCCGCGCAGTTTGCCGGCTATTTCCAGCGAGGCAATCACGGCAAAGCCGGTCAGCAGTGTCGGCAGGGTGACGATAAATGTACCGATGCCGTGCAATAGCTTCCAGCCTTTGGCCTGCTCCGGATCCATATATAAATGATGGAAGCCGATTGGCAGGCTGAAGACGACCAGCACAATAAAGGAGACTCTGGCCAGTTCATCGCTCAGTATATAGCTGCCCGCCTGCTTTGGCACGAATACATAAAAGGCCGTGTAGGCGGGGATCAGCCAGAAGTAAACAATGGGGTGCAAGGTCCAGGCAAACAAGGTGCGCGCCAGTCCGGGATCGACCGTATCCATCCAGCCGAAAGCCAGAGGGATCAGTTGAAACAATACTTCCAGGGCAACACCGACGCTGGTCCATAGCCATAACACGGCATTGGACACGGTTGCGAACATAGCCAGAGGCACAGGCTGTCCGGGGTTGGCCTGCTTCCATTGCCCCATCATGACAATCATGATCCAGCACCAGACCCAGGAGCCGGCAAGCAATAAGGTGGCACCGACGTAAAACAAGGAGTGCGCCTGTATGGGCGGATAAAAGGTATAGAGTACGGAAGCGGAACCTGTCAGCAAGGGGATGGCTGCCAGGACCGTACCCAACAGGGACACGCCGAAGCCGGCCCAGGCCAGTTTTATGTTCCATACCGGCTGCTTCAGGCTGGTCGTGGCCGTGTAATAACCAAAACCGGGTATAAAAAAAACCGTTAAAACATAAGCCATCAATACGCCATGGCTGCTGACCGAAGCGAAATAAACCCGGCTTGACTCAATAATCGGCAGGAAGCCGCTGCGTTCCAGAACCTGATAGGCGCCCATGAATGAGGCGATAAGGAATGCCCCGAAAGCGATCCACATATGGCTTAGCGCCAGTTTTTTTTCTTCAGCATCATTCATGACTGCTGTCTCCTTTGGAAGCTGTTTTTACCGGTGCGGTCCAGTGTTCTTTCGCGACGACTGTGATACTGCCCCACATGTGATCGTGTCCCATGCCGCAATATTCATTGCATAGCAAAGGGTAGTTGCCGGGTTTTGGAAAATCGGTCTTCAGCTCTGCGACATAGCCCGGCAGTATCATCGTATTCATGTTGGTCATGGGCAAGTGAATGCCGTGCAAGACATCCATGCTGGCCCAGCGGAATGTTAAAGTCGTGCCGGAAGGGACGGTAACCTGTTTGGGGTAAAATCCGTAACGACCGGCTACTATCCGGACCGTGATATTGCCGCTTTCATCAACCTGAACGCCCAGGTTGTCCTCGGCGAATTCCTCGCTCAGATGCAGGCGGGCTGAATCGATGGTTTCAACATGGCTGGGAGGATTAATGCCGTGAAACAGCGCATCTATGATAATGATGCCGACAAGCAGGCCGGCCATGCCCAGTATCACGTATACCCATTTTTTTTCCAACGGATCAATATGAACAGGGTCGCCTTTAAACTGCTCGGCTAAGGACTGGATTGCACTGGACCATTTCTTTTTCAATGGGTCGGTATTCATAAGGTCCCCTTTAGTCTATAGCACCACGCGGCAGAAATACGCCGTAATAGAGAAACAGCCAGGCGGCAACCATGCCGGCGCCAACCATTAGCATCAGAGCCCAGGTGCCAACAGGCGGGCTCTTGATGATTTTTTCGCGTTCTTCTTCGCTTAATTGAGTCATAGCTTCTCCTCGATTTTTTTATTGTTATTGCTTCTAGAGCGATGCCGGAGGTTCGGCCGATCCGGCGGATGGAGCGGATGCTTGTCGAGACTGACAATTCCGAATGTAATGATGAAACGGATGAAAAGTCAATTTTTAATTTATCTGTTTGAAAAATAAGAAATAACTAAGTAGAAATGCTTACTGTCAATGGGCATGGAATCGATTTATAATAGAAAGTTAATTTAGATCCGTTTGAGAGAGAATCATGGAAATCAAACAATATATGAGCAGTCTGGGCCTTAACGCCAGGGCAGCGGGGAGAGAAATCAGTCGAACCGAATCGTACAAGAAAGATCAGGCTTTACTGAAAATAGCGGAAATCATCGAAGCCGATCGAGACATGCTGATTGCGGAAAACGCCAAGGATCTGGAGGCCGGCAGGCAAAACGGTCTGGATGCGGCATCGCTGGACAGGCTGGCCTTAACACCGGCGCGCATCCAGGCGATGATCGAAGGTCTGAAACAGGTGGCCGCCTTGCCTGATCCGGTCGGTGAAATCAGTGATTTAAGCTACCGGCCCAGCGGCATACAGGTCGGGCAAATGCGCGTGCCGTTGGGCGTGATCGGCATTATTTACGAGTCTCGTCCCAATGTGACGGTTGATGCCGCGGCCTTGTGCCTTAAATCGGGCAATGCCTGTATTCTACGAGGCGGCTCGGAAGCGCTGCATTCCAATCAGGCGATCGCAGCCTGTATCACCAAAGGTCTGGCGGAGACCGGCTTACCGGTGGAGGCGGTGCAATGTGTGGCGACTGCGGATCGCGCGGCCGTCGGCGAATTGATCACGATGGACCGGTACGTGGATGTGATCGTGCCGCGTGGAGGCAAAAGCCTGATCGAGCGTATTTCCAAGGAGGCCACGATCCCTGTGATCAAGCACCTGGATGGCATTTGCCATGTCTATATCGACGATAAAGCCGATATGGATAAGGCCATTAACATAGCCGTTAATGCCAAAACCCATCGTTACGGGGTTTGTAATGCCATGGAAACATTGCTGGTGGCCGAAGGCATTGCCGCGAAAGTATTGCCGAGACTGGCCAGGGAATATGAGGAAAAAGGCGTGGAATTGCGCGGCTGCCTGAAAACCTGCTCCCTGATTCCAGGGTGCAAAAGAGCAACCGAGGAAGACTGGCGCAGCGAATACCTGGCGCCGGTTTTATCGATCCGGATTGTCGATGGGCCGGATCAGGCCATGGAGCATATCCATCGGTACAGTTCCGGCCATACCGAAGCCATCGTCACGGAAGACTACACGCTGGCCCGACGCTTCCTGAGGGAAGTCGATTCCAGTTCGGTCATGGTCAATGCCTCGACGCGTTTTGCCGACGGCTTTGAATATGGCTTGGGCGCCGAGATAGGCATCAGCACTGACAAACTGCACGCACGCGGCCCGGTCGGTTTGAAGGGCCTGACCTCGCTGAAATACATTGTGCTCGGCGATGGCCATATCCGGCAATAAATGATCGGTATTTTGGGCGGCACGTTCGATCCGGTGCACTACGGTCATCTGCGCCCGGCGCTGGAAGTCAGGGAAGTTTTCGGGTTGACCGAGATCCGCTTGTTGCCCAGCGCCCATCCGCCCCATCGCGAACAACCAGTCGCCACGGCGTTGATGCGCGCGCGGATGCTGGAATTGGCTATTCAAAATCAGTCCGGCTTTGTCATCGATACCCGGGAACTGGACAGGGCGGGTCGGTCCTATATGATCGATACGCTAAAATCCTTCAGGCTGGAATTCCCCGAACAGACTTTAATATTGTTTGTCGGGGCCGATGCGTTTAAAAATCTGACCAACTGGCATTGCTGGCAGCAGTTGTTCGATTATGCGCATATCGTCGTGATGACGCGGCCAGGGGTTCAATTACAGGAACTTGACGGCTATTTCGCGGCCAAAAAGGCTAACGGGATAAGCGAGCTCACGCAGGAGCCGGCCGGCAAATTATTCTTTCAGCCAGTTACACAGCTTGAAATCTCGGCAACGGCTATCAGACAAATGATTGCGGAAAAACACAATCCGGGTTTTTTATTGCCTGATGCTGTCATAGAATACATTAAGCAACATAAGCTTTACGAGAGTTAAGCTCTCATAATTTATTGACTATAGGAATTTGAATGCGAACAGATGAGTTATTAAATATTGTCCAGACCGTTTTGGATGAACGCAAAGGACAATACATCACCACAATAGATGTCAGGGGTAAAACCAGTTTTACCGATTATATGGTTATCGCTACCGGTACTTCCGATCGTCATGTTCGGTCTTTATGCGAGTACGTATCGGAAAAAGTCAAAGAGAGCGGTTTTAGACCGCTCGGCATCGAAGGCGACCAAGGCGCTGACTGGGTATTGCTGGATCTGGGCGATGTCATCGTTCATGTGATGACGGCCCAGGCACGCGAGTTTTATCAACTGGAAAAATTGTGGTCGGTTGACCGGGCCAAAGAAGTAGTCTGATTGGTACGGGCAGAACATTAGTGGCACAGAGGGCTTAAAGCCCTCTGTGGAAACAGCTTCAAACTTCTTTATGTGCTGCCTGTAAGTCAGGCATTGATTTCAATAGCTTGATAATCAGGTAACCGGCTAATCCATAAACCATGGCGAAGCCTACATAAGGCGGATAATACTGTGCCACGCGAGCAACGTATTGTGCCCATGACAAATCCGTATAACGTCCTGAAAATAGATAGAAACTGCCGTTCGAGATGACGAATGCAACTGAGGTGGCCAGTGTCATCAGACCGACCGAGATGGCCAGTTCGGGTGCGTTAAATGATTTGAACTTCGAGCAGTAACGGCCCGCCAGCCACATGACCGCATAGGTCGGAACCAGAAATACATAGGCAGGGGACACGCACCAGGCGCTGGTGCCGTTTGCGATCGCGACATAATCGATCAAGCCGGCCAGCAATAACAAAAAGGCGAATAAGGCTTTTTTGCGGTAAAAGCCGGCGAAGAAGAAAACCGCCAGCGAGGCATCGGGCAGATGCAGAACATCGCCGAAATGATGAAAGCGCGTCAGCGCCATGATAGCGATCAGCGGAATCGGCAAATACTCGACTTGCAGCCATTGTTTTATATTCATATTGTTATCTCCAAATGGGTTAGTGATTAAAGTCCAGCGATGTAGGGTCAATTATTATAATGAATAGCGAGGAAGAAGTTCCTGTCCGCAGTATTGTAAGTATTAATTGTCTGATAGTTTTTATCCAGCAGGTTATTGAGTTGCGCGCTCAATATCCAGTTTTTATTGAAATGATAGGCTGACCGCAGGTCGACGGTGACGTAACCGGCCACTTTGGTCTGGTTGCGAGCATCATCGAAGCGGTCGCCTTGGGCCAGGACATGCGTGCCCAGATCCAATGATCCGAATGACCTGGACAGATCAACCGACAGGGTTTTCTCGGCGCGGCGCGGCAGGCGGGCATTGGTTTCGCGGTTTTTGGGGCTTAACAGGTTGAGGCTCAGCTTACAGTCCCAACCTTGCCAATGCTTGCTGATTTCAGCCTCAATCCCGTCTATTTGAGCCTTGCCGGTATTTTCCGCGCTGAATTCAAAGGTGACGGGATTCATGACCGGCGTGATCAGGTCGTCGATATTGGTATGATAGCCTCGTACTTCCCATTGCAGCCAATGATCGCCGGCAATTCCCGCTTCAAACGAGGTCGATTTTTCCGGTTTCAGGCGGGCATTGCCGTAATTCGGAAAATAAAGATCGTTAAAGGTCGGTGCCTTGAAGGCATTGCCAAAGCTGGCAAAAAGGCTGATGCCGTGCTCCGAGTTATAACGCCAGCCGAAATTGCCGGTAACATAATCGCCGAAGGCCTCGTTTTCATCCCAGCGCAGCGAGGCATTGATAAAGTGATTGTCCAGTATGCGGCTGTGCAATTCCGTGAATATGCCTATATCGTAGCGGGATTTTTCATTATAAGATGTTGTGCCTTCCACCTCATCGAAGCGGTAATCCGTGCCGGCAGTCAGTTGATGATTGTCGGACAACGTGAATTGATTCAGCCAAGTGGCATTCCAGCGCGTCGTGTTGAAACGGCTGGCGAATGACCCGTCGGGCGCAAACTGGTCGCTGTCGTCACGGCTTTGCCCCAGGCGCAGCGTTGACCGCCAGTTATCCAGTAGATCCATACTGGCCGATGTGCCGACCACTTGGTCAACGAATTTGGTTTTGTTCTGGAAGTTGCCGTCGTATTCGTTTTTGCCTTCGGCGCGCATGAAAAAGGCTTCCAGTTCGGCATTATTGTCGAAACGGTAGCCGAGCCTGGCGTTCAAGCCCGTGTTGCGGTAACCGTCCTTGTCGGGCTGGTCGAGGCCGAAACGTCCCGGGACCGGCTCGCGGTTATCGAAGCCCTGGGAATTGAAATGCGATGCACCCAGGCTGTACCAACTGTTTTTCCATTTGCCGCTGACCGTGCCGGAGGTCTTGATGGTATCGTATGATCCGCCGCCGGCATCCACGCTGAAACTGGGTTTTTCTTCCTGACCGCCTTTGCGGGTAAAAATCTGGATGACGCCGCCTATCGCTTCCGAACCGTACAGGCTCGATTGCGGGCCTTTGATGATTTCCACGCGCTCGATCTGGTCGATGGGAATAAACTGAAACGGTGTCGTGCCCAAGGTCGCCGAGCCGACTTTAATGCCGTCGACCAGGACCAGTACGTGATCGGAATTGGTGCCGCGCATGTAAACGCTGGTGTTTTGACCGTAACCGCTTTGCGTCATATCGATACCGGTCGTGTGCCGCAACAGTTCCGGCAGGGTTTTGGATTGCAGACGTTCGATATCGGTTCGGGAATAAACGGTTGCCGAAGCCGCCAACTGGTTTTTCGGGGTTTCCGTTCGTGTGGCCGTCACGACCATTTCGGGTAAATTGAGCGATTCGTCAGCCTGAGTTTCCCGAGCCTGTACAGAGCTGTTAAAACCGGCCAACAATAATGAACTGACTATGAATTTTCGCATGTGTCCTCTGCGCCGCCCGCGCATAAAGGTTGTGTAATAACAACGGAGGACAAAAAGAAGACGACGAAGATATGCTGTCTTTTTCGCAGACAGCCCTCCGCTGTTCCGAATAATACTTTCGGGCCGGTCTCCGGGCTTATAAGTGGCGAGAGCCTGAATCGTCACCTTCCCATGCATGACACAGTGGCATATTAACGATTCTTTCACTTATCTACCGTTGCGGGGGCAGCGTCGGCATTGGCATAACCTGACCGACTTCCCGTTTAACCATCGGCAAAAAACCGATGGAACCTGAAAGCAGGCGGCAATTATAAGGATTAACAGGGATAAAGCAAATTTATCGGTATGGCCGGTTCGTTTCAGTTAAATACCGGCAACAATCTGCCGGACACTTACGGTTCGACAAGTATTTCCATGCCTGAATTTGACGATATTACCGCGCCGCTACGAAGATATTCGACAGATGCGGACATTAACCAGCCTTAATTGATTCGATTCAAAGTGGGTGAAATTCGGGATAGCGTTCGTAAATTTTCGAGTCAAGCCGCTCATGTTGGAAGTAGAAGTGCACCTTACCATTACCGCTGACAATCGCCGCAAAATACCGTTGAACGATTGGATAACCTGATTTCCTTTAAAGTCTGTCGGCAGCGGGGGCAAGGCAGTCCAGTCCGGCCGTAGACATTGAGCTGTTGCTGGAAATAGCCCGGTTTTCCGGCTTCGTTGACAAAGTCGCGCAATGTCGTGCCGCCTTGTGCGATAGCCTGATGCAGGATCATACGAATACAGTCGGCCAGTTTCTGATAACGGGACAGGGCAATTTTGCCCGCTTGACGTGCGGGGTGTATGCCGGCCATGAACAAGGCTTCATTGGCGTAGATATTGCCGACGCCAACCACTATGTGGCTGTCCATAATGAATGACTTGACCGCCATTTTTTTGTTTCTGGACAATTTATAGAGCAACTCGCCGCTGAAATCCGCCAGCAATGGTTCGGGGCCGAGGTTTTTGAGCAGCGGATGTTGTTCGGCCGGCGCCGATGTCCATAACACCGCGCCAAACCGGCGCGGATCGTTGAAGCGCAGGATGATATTGTCATCAAAAATAAAATCGATATGGTCATGTTTGCCGGTGATCTGGCCGTTGGCAATGATCCTCAAACTGCCGGACATGCCCAAATGCAGCAGCAACGTGCCGGCATCGGTGGCAAGCAGCAGATACTTCGCTCTTCTGCAAACGGCTTGTATGCGCCGGCCTTTCAAGATTTGATCGAGATTTTCCGGCACCGGCCAGCGGAGGCTGGGTTGGCGGATAATGACGCGTCTGACCGTTTGTCCTTCAATATAAGGCGCTATGCCGCGTCGGGTCGTTTCAACTTCGGGTAATTCGGGCATGAAAGTAAAGCCAAGGAGTCAAAGGTAATGGTGCTTAAAGCATAAAACCACGAAGCACACGGAGGACATGAATTTATTTGGTTTTGCCCGGCAATTCATGCCGTCGTTCATGAGTCGCGTGTTTTCCGTGGTTTGCTGATCAATCTATTGAAATTTTATATTTATCGCCGTTTGCGTCGGCGCCAGATCAAAAATCCGGTGCCCATTAACGATAAGGGTATGACCAGCAGGAAGCCGAAGCCGATGACGGCAACCGATGTTTCTGTCAATTGCAGGCTTTTATCGCTGGCGGTTTTAGCCGGAATGTCGATAAAACGGTCGTCATGGATCAGCCAGTTGACCATTCTGAGCCCCATGTCCAGGTTGCCGACATTGCCGATATAGGCATTGGACAGAAAATCGCCGTCCCCGACGACGACAATGCGTTGCTGCGTTTTTTCATTGACGGCGCGCGTCAACGCATAGGCCACGGGCAGCGGACCTTGTTTTTCATCGCTGTCGGCATCAAATTGGACATTTCCTTTAACAGGGCCGGTTTCTGTCCAGGACTGTCGGGCGCTGCTGAGTATGGCTTCGGCCTGAAAATCCGATTCCGCGTCCATTTCCAGCGCCGCGGCAGCGGGATAGATCGTGGTGGTCTGGAAACCTTGCGTGATGGCGTGAGGCCCGTATTCCGCCACGAGCACAAAACTCGGATCGGTAATGCCGTACAACTGGGTACTGCCGTCCATGATGGCGCCAGGCAGTCGATGTATGCCCAGGCGCTGCTCCAGGGTATCGAGATGCACGGCATCAGGATCGGCCAACACGAGCAGATTGCCGCCTTGCTCTATGTAGCGATTGATGATCTCGGTTTCGTTCGCCAGCAGCGGCACTGTCGGGGCGGTCATGACCAGCAATGCCGAGTTATCGGGAATGGCCGGCAGGGTGGCCAGGTTAATGGTTTGGGCGTTGATCTTGCGTCGGGCCAGTTCCTTGCCGAATTGCTCCAGATCAAAATTGGCCTGTCCTTCAACCGAACGCTCGCCATGGCCGGTCAGGAACGTGATCCAGCGTTCATGAGCATTGGCCAGTTGCAGCAGGGCATTGGTCAAGGATGATTCATCAATAAAGGTTAATTTCTCGATACGACCCTGATATTCGATCAGAATGGCGCCGGCTGGGCCGATATTCAGCTCGCGCGTCTTTTCCGGTTGCGTATCGGGATCTATGAAAGTGAGGCTCAGGTCGGGTTTATGTCGTTTGTAACGATCGACCAGTTGCGCGATCTGGCTGCGAATCGGCTGATCTGCTTTCATGTAAACCGTGATGGCGAGTTTGTCCGGCATGGACGCAAGCAGCTTTACCGAAGCCGGAGACAGCGTGTTGCCGGCATTGGCGGTTATGTCGGTTTCCAGGGTGTAGCGGGTGCTTAACCAGGCCAGTCCACCGATGGCGGCCAGCAACATCAAGGTCAGCAGCAGGTTTTTCACGCGTATCCGCTGATGTATGCGTCGGGATATCTTCATCTTTGCAACCGGTCGTTATCGAGTCTGCGTATGCTGAGCAGGATAAAAGTGCTGATAAACAGCAGAAAATAGCTGATATCGAGGCTGCTGACCAGGCCGGTTTGAATATTCTGGAAATGCCTTAACAGGGACAGGTATTCAAACAACTCGCTACGTTGGTCATCCATGCCCATTGTCCAGTCCAGAACCCACAGCACCAGTAACAAGCCGAACGTACCCAGGGCGGCAACGGTCGGATGACCGGCCAGGCAGGATACAAATAGGCCGGTCGCGGCGAAAGCGGAAACCAGCAGCAGTAACGCCAGTATGTTGGCGAACAGTTTGCCGAAATCCAGCTCGCCGCCCGCAAGCAGGGATAACGGCATCAGCGCGGTCAGCAGGATTATCAGCAGCAATAAGCCGAGCGTGCCCAGATACTTGCCGATAATGATGTCGCTGTTGGAAACAGGTGCCGAAAGCAGCAATGACAAGGTTTTGTTTCTTCGTTCCTCACAAATCAAGCGCATGGTCAACAGCGGGGTTACCAGCAACAGGATAATGGCCGCGTTTCCGAACAAGGGTGTGACGATGATATCGGTCAGCCCCGGCGCGCCTTCGATAGCAGCCAGTTTGGGCTGGAGCATGGTAAAGGTTTCGACTTGCGATAAGAATAAAAAGGCGAGGATGAATTGCAGAATCGCCAATATCGTCCAGGCCATCGGCGATGAAAACAGGGTTTTAAACTCACGCGCGGCAATAGCTAGAATCATAAGTCGATCTGTTTCGGTTCTTGGGTCAGGGTAATAAAAATATCTTCCATCGATCGTTTGATCGGTGTCAGTTCCTGCAGACCCCATCCTGAAGCTACAATGGTCTCGGCAATTCGCTCGGCCGTGTGGTCGTTCGTGCTGTGATGAATTCTGATCTGGCGTTCGGTCACGGTTTCGATGGAGGTCACGCCAGGCAGCGACATCAGCGCGTCCAGATCAGGCGGGAGGCGCGTACTGGCCCGCAACGTGCCGGTATTCATTTGCCGGTTAAGGCCGGCAATGGTTTCTTTCAGGATCAGTCGCCCCTGATGGATGATTTGTACATGCGAACAGGATTCCTGGACTTCGGTCAGAATATGCGTGGACAGGATAACACCGTGATCCTGGCCCAGTTCGCGGATCAGCGTGCGGATTTCACGGATCTGAATAGGGTCGAGGCCCACGGTCGGCTCATCCAGTATGATGACTTCCGGGTTGTGCAGGATGGCCTGGGCAATGCCGACGCGCTGCTGGAAGCCTTTGGACAGATTGGTGATCAGCCGGTCGGCGACGTCATTGAGACCGCAGCGCTCTTTAGCCTTGGCGATGGCCGGCTTTATCGAACTTCGGGGGATGCCGTGCAGTTGCGCGCAATAATGCAAAAACTCCTGCACGCTTAAGTCGCGGTATAGCGGCGGCGTGTCGGGTAAATAGCCTAGGCTCCGTTTGGCTGCTTTGGGCCGGTCGAGCAGATCAAAGCCGTTGATTTTAATCTGGCCGGCACTGGGCGCCAGATTGCCGCAAAGCATCTGCATGGTTGTCGTTTTACCGGCGCCATTGGGTCCGAGAAAGCCCAGTACCTCGCCTTTTTCCAAGGTAAAGCTGACGTCATGTACCGCACAATGTTTGCCGTAATAGCGATGCAGATGCTCGGCTTCTATAAGAGTTGTCATGTTAACACTTTAGATTTGTTTCAGCAGGTTTTCCAATTCGACTTGAATCTTTTTCCTGAAAAACAGGAACTTCCAGCGGGTGCCGCCGCACTGTTTCCATAAAATGGCCGAGCGAATGCCGGCCAGCAACAATGCGCGTATTTTATTGACGATATCGGGCCGGGACAGGTAGCCCGGCTCGCCATTGACCATAATCCTCGGTTGCAGGGTGCTGATCGTGCTGTGGTATATTTCGCCGAGGTTAGCCAGTACATTTTCATGCATCGGGCCGAAATGCTCACTTTGGAGCTTGGCTTTTTCCACGCCGTTTCGTATGGTTTTGAGCATATCCTTGCGACCGGACAGCTGTTTCTCCAGAAAAACCAGGGACGCGGAATAACGCGCCTGCTCAGGATTGACAATTTTATAACCGGTCATTTGCTCATGGAGCTGTTCAAGCCCTAGTTTCAGGCCGGACAAGCCGCCATAGATATCGGTCACGCTGTCGGAATCGATTTTTAAAATACTGGCAATGCTGGCTTCCATGGCGTCGGCATCGGCCGTGCCGGTTGTTGCCAGTTGTTGAACCAGCGCCGCCGCCTGGGCAATACCGGCGAGTGCAATAGTTTGGTTGGTAATCGTGTTTAATTGCATAGATTTATTTACAGGTGTGGAGTCGGGCAGTTTATATCAATATAACCTCGCTCAGTACATCTTTTGCCCAGTTGATGCTTTGGATGTAGGCTTCGCCTATGATTTTCTGGTCCAGGTCCTGAAACGCCACGGCTGAAATATTCCAATAGTTATAATTGATGACGCACCGCAGGGCTTCTCCGGCCGGTCCCTCGCAGGCCAATATGGCTGAAGTCATGTCGTCGGTCAAGGGTAGTTGGGCAAGTGCGTCTTCCAGGGGGATATCCAGGATGCTGTCCAGGCTGGACAAGATGCCGACCAGGAAAAAATGCTCGGATTGTTCGCCAATCAGATCGCCTAGCCGCTCGCACATTTTGGCGCGGATCAATGCGTTCTGCAGCATCGCCACCGGTTTGTTCGATAGTGACGCCAACGTCAATATATTCGACCAGCGTTTGATTTCCTTTAAGCCCAGATAAGATATCGCGTGGCGGATGGATTTGATTTTATTCGGCACCGAGAAGAAAGCGGAATTGATGTAATGCAGCAGCTTGTAGCTGAGCACGGCATCCTGGGAGATGATCAGGGTGAGTTGTTCGAATTCAACCTCGGGATCGTTAATGACCGTCAGCAACCGGATAGCGGCGGCCTGATTGACGCCCAGGCGCTTGCCCGCGATGATATTGGGCTTTTGGAAGAAGTAGCCTTGAAAATAATCGAATCCCATTTCACGCAGGTATAGATATTCATCATGGGTTTCTACTTTTTCAGCGAGAAGTTTCACGTTATAAGGTTTAAGTTGTTCAATGGTAGTCCGGGTTTTGTTTTCGCCCAGGTCCAGAATATCCAATTTGATGATGTCGGCAAACTCTATCAAGGGCTTCCATTTCTCGGAAAACACAAAATCATCCAGGGCGATAGTATAGCCCTGCTGGGTCAGTTCTTTCAGGTTGCTGACGATTCTTGAATCGACGGACACATTCTCTAAAACTTCGACTACTATCCGGTCCTTGGGAAGATTCATGGGCGTTTTTTCCAGAATGTTCTGTGTGGTGAAGTTAATAAACGCCTTATGAGGACCGACGATCTGGTTGAGGCCAAGTTCCAGAATGGAGTCGGTAATAACTTGATTGGTGGCCTGCGTGGCGCCGTCTTCCCGTCTTAAATCGAAATCCTGGCCGCGAAAAAGAATTTCATAGGCGTAAATGTTCAGCTTTTTGTCAAGAATCTGCTGCCGTCCGATAATAAAGTCTGCCATTTTATTTAGGTGGGTATTAAATTTCGGAGGGTGTGAATACAAAATCCATTGTCTGAAGCAAAGTGAGACCGGTTGGCTATTGTTGTGACTGAATCTTTATATTTTAGCGGAAGTAACAGAAATTTCCGGTTAGCAACAAACATCCGGGTAGGCGGGACAAACCAGATGTTTGTATGATGAAATGTCAATTTATATCATGATTATTGGCGATCGGTCGAGTATGATATAAAGACTAACGTACTGGTTAAAAGGAGAGAGAAATGACTGAATCTGTAACATTAACCGTTACCGGCATGAAATGTGGCGGTTGTGAATCGAATGTAACGAATAAACTGAATACTATCGAAGGTGTCGTGTCAGTTAAAGCATCGGCCAAGGATAATGAGGTGAGCGTTGAATATGATGCTGGAAAAACGGATCTGGATGCGATTACAGAGGCCATTACGGAAGCGGGCTTTACTGTAGAGTGATATTTTATTGGCTGTAAGGTATCTAATATTGTTAGTCAGACCGGATAATTTATGAATGCACAAGAAATTTCTGATACGGCGGCGGAAGAGTTGCGGTTATCTATTTTGGGCATGCGTTGCGCGGGTTGCGTAAGTGCTGTTGAGAGTGCCTTGTCCGCGGTAGAAGGCGTAACTTCGGTCAGTGTCAATTTTGCCGATCATTCAGCGATGGTAAAAGGACACGCCGATCCCGAGGTGTTAACGCAGGCCGTTAAGGAGGCCGGTTATGACGCAGCCGTGATGGAAGGGCTCGAAGATGTAACCGAACAGGAAGAGCTGGAGCTGCAACGTTACCGAAACCTGATGAAAAAAGCATCCGCGGCCGCGATGCTTGGCGTGCCGCTGATGCTTGGCGATCATCTCGGGTGGTTGCCTGAAATCGATTCGGCGGCAGGGCAATGGTTCTGGCCGGAAATCGCGCTGATCACCTTCTGCATCCTGTTTTATTCAGGCGGGCATTTTTTCAGCGGCGCGATCAAATCGCTACGTTTAGGTCAGGCCAATATGGATACCCTGATTGCTCTGGGCACGGGCTCTGCATGGCTTTATTCCACGATAGTCATTGACTATTCCGACACGCTGCCTTCCCTGGCCCGGCATGCCTATTTTGAGGCCGCCGTGATCATCCTGGCATTTATTAATCTCGGCTCAGCGTTGGAAATGCGGGCCAGAGGCAAAACTTCCGGAGCGATTCGCCAGCTGATCGGTTTGCAGCCACGCACGGCGCGCGTGCTTAGAGACGGGGTGGAAATGGATATTCCGATTGAACTGGTAGGCTTGGGCGAAACGTTGAGAGTGAGGCCCGGTGAAAAAATCGCTGTGGACGGCGTGCTGCTGGAAGGGCATTCCACTATTGATGAGTCCATGCTGACGGGCGAGCCGCTGCCGGTAGAAAAAACGGTAGGATCAGAAGTGGTCGGCGGCACGATAAACCAGACCGGCAGTTTTCTGTTCAAAGCGACGCGTATCGGCCGCGATACCGCATTGGCGCAAATCATTAAAAGCGTGCGCCAGGCACAAAGCAGTAAACCTGAAATCGCCCGGTTGGCTGATAAAATTGCAGCCGTTTTTGTACCGGCAGTGGTCACGCTTTCGGTGCTGACATTCCTGATTTGGTATACCTGGGGGCCGGAACCAGCATTAGGCTATGCTTTTGTGACTTCCATGACGGTATTGGTTATCGCCTGTCCTTGCGCGCTCGGCCTGGCGACGCCTATCTCAGTCATGGTCGCGGTCGGCCGGGCCGCCCAGTCAGGGATTTTGATCCGCAATGGTGAGGCGCTACAGACGGCAGGTAAGCTGACTTGTATGATACTTGACAAAACCGGGACGGTAACCGAGGGCAGACCTGTCGTTTCGGCTATCGAAGCCATCGGTGATTATAGCGATGAGGCTGTTCTGCAATGGGCCGCGAGTATTGAAGCCGGCTCGGAGCATCCGTTAGCGGCGGCCATTTTGTCGGCGGCGGAAGACCGGGGCATCAGGCTGGAAAAAGTCAAAAAATTTGAAGCGGTTACGGGGCATGGCGTAACGGCGCAAATCAACGAACAGTCCGTGTTGTTCGGCAATCAGGCGCTGATGGATAAAAAAGGCGTCAAATATTCGCGATATAACAGCAAATTGCAAAAGCTTTCAGCCCAGGGCCAAACACCGATGCTGTTGGCAGTGGATCATAAAGTCGCCGGCATTATCGCCGTGTCGGATCCGATTAAAAAAGATTCGGCGGAGGCCGTGCAGTTATTGAAAAGCCAGGGCGTTCGCCTGCTAATGGTAACTGGTGATAATGAAATTACGGCGCAGGCTATCGCCCGCCAGGCGGGTATTTCTGAAGTCAGGGCGCAAGTGCTGCCGCAAGATAAGGCGGCTGTCGTGAAGGAACTGCAGCAGCAAGGGGAAATTGTCGGCATGGTAGGTGACGGCATCAATGACGCGCCGGCATTGGCTCAGGCCGATGTCGGGTTGGCTATCGGTACCGGCACCGACGTTGCTATTGAAAGCGCTGATGTCGTCATTCTGCAAGGGTCGTTATTAAAAATTCCTGAGGCCATCGAATTGTCCAAAGCGACTCTTGTCAATATAAAACAGAATCTGCTCGGGGCTTTTTTCTACAATACGATCAGTATTCCGGTCGCGGCGGGGTTGTTGTATCCCGTATTTGGAATTTTATTGAATCCTATGATAGCTGGTGCGGCAATGGCCATGTCATCCGTGACAGTGGTCTCTAACGCCAACCGTTTGCATTGGGTAAAATTTAGAGGGTAAATAATGAAAAACATGTTTCAAGCTGTCATTGTCGCCGTGCCTTTACTTTTGGGCGGTTGCAGCGATTCGTCAAATGATAAGGGTTCGGCGGCACAGGCCTATTCCCATATTGAAGGTGTCGTCTCGGACAGGGATGGGCCGGTAATCAGCGGTGAGGTCGCGGTTAAAGATAAAAATGGCGTACCGGTGACTTCGGTAGTGCTCAATGGCGACTCCCAATATTCGGTGAACATTCCGGCCAATACCGCCTATCCGGTCTTCCTGGAAATCACCGGCCATGATGAATTGCTGGAAGCGGTTGTTATCGATCCTTCGGCAGTGAAACAGGATATTACGCCTATGTCTACACTGGTGGTGCGTTCGGCACGAGATCTCGGCGGCGTGACAAAAGAAAATATGGCCAGGGCGGCCATCAATGCAATTTCACAGAGCAAAACGGCTAGCGGCAAAGGTACAACGGCCGGATTTAAAGGCGATCCCACCAAACAATACGGAGGGTGGCATTAGGCTTTAAGCAAATGGACCAATTGTTTGGGTGTTAAAGGAGAACATATAGCCCCAGACCTGAATCAGTATTAATAAACTCGTCTATAAAGACTCATGCCGTTAGATAAAAATTAATGGAAACTTTTACGTTGCAGCAGTTTGTTCATGAAAAACTGGCTAGTTTCTTAAGAGTCGGCATTATCATCGCTATCATGAGTCTTTCTTCTGTCAATGCGGCGGAGATAGTCGTCAATCAAACCGTGCCTTCGAAGCAGTATACGCTGGCGGAAGTTCGGGCTGTATTCATGATGCGCCAGCAATTCTGGCCTAACGGCGAGCGAATCAAAGTTTTTACTTTATCCGATGATGACTTTCTTCATAAGGATTTTGTTAAAAACAATCTCAATATGTTTCCACACCAGCTCAGAAGAATATGGGACAGAATGCTTTACTCTGGGACTGGGGCGATACCCGTTCAGCTGGATTCTGAACAGGAAATGATTGATAAAATAGCCAATACGCCCTATGCCATCGGGTATTTAAATAGCAGAACGGACAATGAAAAAATACGCTTATTTGAATACCAATAACGGAATTTTACTGTTGAGCCTGTTCTGTCTGTCCGGTATCGCGCAAGCCGGTATTGTTCCTGATGAACTCAAGTTTCATGGTTTTTTGACACAAGGTTTTTTTCATTCTTCCGATAATAATATTTTTGGGCAAAGCGACGACGGCATTACTCCTGGATTGACTGAAATAGGTTTGAATGTCTCCTATCAGCCGCTCGATAGATTAAGATTCACGGCTCAAGGCTTATATCGGCGTGATGGAGATGTTGATCGTGGCAGTGTAAAACTCGATTATGGCTTGGCTGATCTGACATTATGGAATTATGCAAGCGGCCGGATCGGCCTCCGTGCCGGCCGGGTTAAAACGCCGTATGGCCTATATAATGAAACCAGGGATGTATCTTTTACGCACCCGACTATACTATTACCTCAAGGCATCTATTTCAATCGTTCACGCTCGTTGCTGATTTCCGCGGATGGCGGTTCACTTTATGCCGAGCAACGCACGCATTATGGCGATTTTTCCTTCAAGTTTAATGTCGGCGTCCCGCTAGGAAATAATAGAGAAATACGGTCAACCGTACTCGGTCCTGATGCCAAAGGCGAGTTTCAGGCGCAGCCTGCTATTGCCGCGCAGCTTAATTATGAAATTAATGGCGGAGAATATGTTTTTGCCGTGAGCTATGTGGATCTTGAGCTTGAATATCGACCTGTGGCGGGCGATACGTTTTCGAGCGGTGAGGCTCATATTCGGCCATTGGTGTTTTCCGCCCAATATAACGGCGAAAAATTTTCATTAACAGGCGAATATGATTATCGATGGAATCATGTCAGTAATTTCGGAACTTCTTTTCCAGATTTTAAATCGGTAACGGAAAGCTGGTACATTCAGGGGGGCTACCAGATTTTGGAGCAGTTGCGGGCGAATATTCGCTATGATGTTCTCTATAATAATAAAAATGATAGGGGCGGGCAGAGAGCCGTTGCACTCGGGTTGCCGAATCATGCCGCTTATGCCAAGGACTGGATGTTTGGCCTGCGTTGGGACATGACGACATCCTGGATGTTAAGGGCTGAATACCATCGAATCCATGGTACGGCCTGGATACCCCAGGCGGACAATTCCATCAGGAGCCTTACCGTTCAGGACTGGGATCTGTATGGATTGCAATTATCGTTTAGGTTTTAATTAAGCACATGCATATTAAAGGAATTTTTTTTAGTCTGAGATGGAAATTAGCTATTCTATTCGGTAGTGTCTTCCTGATCTTGCACAGTGTTTTCTCCTATTTTTCCTATCTGGAAGCTATAGATAATTTCGAACTCGACCGGAAAAAAATTCAAAGCAGTCATATTAATATAGCCAAGGCATTGACTGAAGACTCATTTCTGGTTCTAGAACAGTTTGGCGAGCTGTTATCGCTAATTGATGTGCTTTCGTCACAGGACAAGCCTCGATATCAGGTATTGTCAGTATTGGATGAGACGTTATCGAAATGGCAATTCAGTTGGGACATGGAAAACGTCACTTATTTTGATAATCAAGCCCAGCCGATAAAGTCCTGGGGTAGCCAGTTGGTTTCCTTGAATTCAATTGTCAAGAAGGTTCTGCGCAATGAGGCGCCGGAACATCAGGTTTTTTGTCCCCACAAATGTTTTCAGCAGACTGTCACGCCGGTCATGGGAAATTCGGAAACATCCGGAGCTTTCAGTGTGATTCGGTCGTTTGCCGATGTCATTATCAAATATAAACGGGCAACACGTTCGGATATCGGGCTTTTAATCATGGATGAAGCGACAGAGCAGCATCAATGGCCTTATAAGCTCTCCGGAATGACATTACCTGAAAAAAATGGCCCTGTATTTGATTACATTTCCAGGCATTTTACGATTGATGAGTTATTGGAACACAGTAAAACAATCAGCTTGAATGACGCTGTTTTTGAGGTTAGGGTTTTCCCGGTTCACCAAGAAGCGGCTGGGCCGCCTTTTTTTCTGTTTGTGGACGATATTACCGCCGATTTTACCGGTTTTAACGAGGATTTGAAGCAAGTCTGGTTTCAAGGCGTCATCAGTTTTCTGGCTTCACTTATGCTGCTGATAGTGGTTCTGCATTTTTCATTACGCCGAGTCACTCAGCTCTCGCAGGCATTGCCTCTATTGTCACAAAATCAATACGAGCAATTTAAAAAACAGGTGACCATTAAAGCTTTCTCCAATTTTGGCTATGATGAGTTGGATAAATTAAATCATACGGCTTTAACCTTGTCGGACCAGTTGGAGCATCTGGAGCTGGAGGTGCGCAGCAATACGCTTAAGTTGTTGGAAAAAAGCCAGGCCTTGGGAAAAGAGAGAGACTTTGTCCGGCAATTAGTTGATGTAGCGCCTATTATTATCATCACTCAAAAACTGAACGGCATGATTTTGACGATCAACCAGGCTGGTGTCGATGAATTTGAGTCGGATAGTCGATCCATAATCGGTAAAGTGTTTGATGCCTTCCTGCCGGAGTCGGACAAGGAACATCTGGACAAATTAAGTCGGTTAAGAGCAGGGGATTTGCGTTCCGGCAAGTTTCAGGTGGACGGACTTTTATTGACCGAATCAGGTAAACTGCTGAATGTTTCCTGGTTGCATACGCTTTTGAAATCCGTTGGCAATACAAACGAAGCAGTGATTCTGACTTTAGGTGTGGATATCAGTGCCTGCAAAATTGCTGAAGAAAAAAGTTTCAGAATGCCCGTTTATGATTATTTGACCGGCTTGAGCAATAGCCGAAAATTTCAGGAAGAGCTAGCTCTAGCCCTGGCTTCAGCCCAGCGCTATGATTATCAGGTTGCCCTGGTTTACATGGATCTGGATCACTATAAGGCCATTAATGATTGCGGCGGCCAAGAAGGTGCGGATCAGTTGCTTGTGCGCATTGCCAGTGCGCTTAAAAATACCCTACGCTCAACTGATTTATTGTCTCGAGTGGGCGATAACGAATTCGCGGTCGTTATGCCTCATGCAGACTTAGAAGGTATTGAATGTATCGCTAAAAAAATTAATGAAGTGCTTATGGCCCTGGATGTCGGGTTTGCTGAGAAAAAGTATCAAGTCAGTGCCAGTTTGGGTATTGCCTTTTTCCCTCAGCACGGAATGGCCCCCAATGAATTGTTGGCCAATGCGAATTTTGCCATGTGTCAGGCAAAAGCAATGGGCGGAGGGCAATACCATGTGTTTTCTCCCGATTTTGATTATCAGGTTAAATTAAACCGTATGCTGTATTGGCAAGCGACTCTCGAGGATGCCATAGCCAATGATAAGTTTGTGCTGTTTTACCAGCCCATTCTTAATATCAAGACGAATGCAATAAGTCACTTTGAATGCTTGATTCGGCTACAGTTGGATGATGAACAATTGATTATGCCGGCGGATTTTATCGGTCATGCGGAAGAGTTGGGTTTGAGCGGGCAAATCGACCGGTTAGTGCTGAAAAAAGTCGTAAAAAAACATATCGAATACGAACGCCAGGGCCAGGATTATAAATTGACAGTTAATTTATCCGGACATTCATTCAATGATCCGACGCTTTTTGAGGATGTTTCCCAACTCATCAATATGCCGGAAGTTGATCCTGCAAAGATTATTTTCGAAATTACTGAAACAGCGGCGGTTTCCAATTTCGCGGCAGCGAAGATATTGATTGACCGGATTAAAGCGCTGGGTTGTGTGTTTGCCTTGGATGATTTCGGAGGCAATTTTTCTTCATTTTATTACCTGAGGCATTTTCCTGTTGATTACGTCAAGATTGATGGCTCATTTATCAGGCAGATCGATAAGCGTGAGGACGACAAGATATTCGTCAAGGCTTTGGCCGGAGTCGCGCATGCATTTGGCAAAAAAATAGTGGCGGAGTTTATCGAAAATGAAGCTATTTTGACTATTCTTAAGGAGTTCGGCATTGATTATGCGCAGGGATACTACATAGGCAGACCGCGACGGGCGGATTGACTTGATCGGGGTTTCAATAAAATAAAAAGGACACGGCTTTTACCAGCAGGATGTCTGCAAAATTTTCTGAATACAGACTGATGGTTTACAATATGCGGTTTTATCCCGTAGCAGGGTAGATAACACCGCGAGGTCTTTGTCACTATTGAAGAAACGTGAATTTTATAACGCCCGCAACTGACTTGTCTTTCCGTCCATCCCCTGCGTTGCCTACAGGGATGTAGGTAAGGGGCGTGAGTACGACTGCATGGACAGGAAATGATCCCGTCATTTCTCTGCATTCACCCCATCCATGCAGTCATTGAACAGGAACAGAAATCCTGCCTCAATCGCGGGTCTTATTTCATTCCGTTCCTAAGGCTTCTTGTCGGGTTGTAAGTTGAACTAAATTAATAAAGTAATTACATGAAAAAAATAAAATGCGCTGTTATTGGCACAGGCTATCTAGGGAAATTTCACGCACAGAAATATGCGTCACTGCCGGATTGTGAGCTGGTTGCCGTTGTCGACATCAATGAGGCGACAGCCAAAGAAATCGCAGGGCAATACGGCGCCCAGGCATTGACCGATTATAAACCCCTGCTTGGCGAAGTCGATGCGGTCAGTATTGTCGTGCCGACAACCCTGCATCACAAAGTTTCAAAGGATTTTCTTGAACATGGCGCGCATGTGCTGGTTGAGAAACCGATTACCGTAACGGTTGAGGAAGCTGAAGAACTGATAGCTATTGCCAAGGCAAAAAATCTGATACTGCAAGTGGGGCATCTGGAACGGTTTAACCCGGCCATATTAGGTCTTGATAACGAGGAAAAGCCGCTGTTTATCGAGTCTCATCGCCTGTCGCCTTTCAATCCGCGCGCTAATGACGTCAGCGTGGTGCTGGATTTGATGATTCATGATATCGACATCATTCTGGCACTGGTGGATTCAGAAGTAGAGCGCATCGATGCCAGCGGCACGCCGGTGCTGACTCAGGGCACCGATATCGCCAATGCCAGGCTGATGTTTAAAAACGGCTGTGTAGCCAATGTGACCGCCAGCCGCATCAGCATGAAGATGGAGCGTAAAATGCGCATGTTCCGTCCTCGTTCCTATGTATCGGTGGATTTCCAAAACCGTGTTTTGACCAAACACCGTACCGGCAGCAAGGAGATGTTCCCGGGCATCCCTGAAATAGAAACGGAAGAATCCGTGTTTGAAAGCGGTGATGCCTTGCTGGAAGAAATTAAGCATTTCATCAATTGTATTCATACCGGAGAAAATCCTCTGGTATCCGGTGAAGCCGGTAAAAGAGCGCTTGAAACGGCGATACAGATTACGCGTTTGTTAGGCGATAAATAGTCGTCTTTTTGCATTGCGCTATAAGATTTTCTGAATAAATTAAAGGCAATAAAATATGATACCAATGGTAAACCTGAAGGCTCAATATGCTGAAATCAAAGATGAAATTGAGCAGGGGCTGGCTGAGACAATAGCAAACTGCTCGTTTATTCTAGGGCCTAATGTTCAGGCATTCGAAAAAGAAGCGGCCGAGTATCTGGGCGTCAAGCATGCCATCGGCGTGGCTTCAGGCACCGATGCCTTGCATTTGGCGCTGCTTGCCGAAGGCATTGGTGCTGGTGATGAAGTCATCACTACTGCCTTCACTTTTATTGCCACGGCCGAGGCGATCAAGTATGTAGGCGCCAAGCCGGTCTTTGTCGATATCGATCCGAAGACTTTCAATATCTCCCCGGAAGCGATTGAAAAAGCCATTACGCCAAAAACCAAGGCAGTCATGCCGGTGCATCTGTTCGGTCAGCCCGCCGATATGGCTAAAATCAAGCAGTTGTGCGATCAACATGACCTGAAGCTGATTGAAGATTGCTGCCAGTCGTTCGGCGCGAGCATCAACGGACAACAAACCGGCGCTATCGGTCATGCGTCTGGCTTCAGCTTTTTCCCGAGTAAAAATTTAGGGGCTTTCGGGGATGGTGGTCTGGTGACGACAAACTCTGACGAAACCGCAGCCGAAATCAAAAGATTGCGCAATCATGGTTCCGATATACGGTATTATCATGATGTTATCGGTTATAACAGTCGTCTGGACGATATGCAGGCGGTGGTTTTAAGAGCGAAACTGAAACGAATCGATCAGTACAATAAAGGGCGTCGTCATGCCGCACATCTTTATTCCGAATTAATGGCTGATCTGCCGTTGACGACTCCTTTTGAAGATGGGCTCGGCGAGCACGTTTATCATCAGTATACTTTGTTGTGCGATCGTCGGGATGAGGTGTTAAAAGCCTTGCAGGATAAGCAAATAGGTTGCGCAGTGTATTACCCGGTGCCGTTGCATCAGCAAAATGTATTTAAAGAGGAATGCGCGGATTTGAGTCTGCCTGTCACCGAGTCCGTTGCGGCCAACTGTTTCTCGTTGCCGATTTGCCCTTATCTGGCTGATGCGACTATCAAAGAGATTGTCAGCGTTATCCGTGAGGTATTAACCGCTTAAGTGATTGCAGGATTGGTCAAGCGATAAAGATTGACGCAATAGCAATGAAGGCCGGCTTTTAGTCGGCCTTTTGTTTGGTAGTCTCTAATATAGTCATTCGATAGGTTCACTCTTGTCACAAAACAAACCATTCACTGTTATGTTCAGTGCCGGCGAGTCTTCCGGCGATCAGCATGCCGCCAATATGTTCCTGGAATTGCGTAAATATCAGCCGGATATCAATGGCATCGGCATGGGCGGCGCGAAAATGGCTCAGGCGGGCGTTGATATTCGTTATGACTCATCGACTATCTCTGTGATCGGTGTTGTCGAAGTGATAAAGCATTATGGTGAAATTCGTCGCGCTCTGAAGCTCATGCAACGGATACTTTCGGATGAGCGACCGGATCTGCTGGTTTGCGTCGATTACAAGGAATTTAACTTCAAGCTGGCACGATACGCCAAGCAGCACGGTATCAAGGTGCTGTTTTACGTCGGTCCACAAGTGTGGGCATGGCGTCCAGGACGGGTTAAGAAATACGGGCAAGTCATTGACATGATGGCGGTCATCTTCCCCTTTGAGACGGCTTATTATGAAGCCGAAAATGTGCCGGTCCGCTATGTCGGACATCCGTCTGCCGATAAAGTCCATGCCCGGTATTCAAAAGAAGAAGATCTAATGCGATTCGGCCTGGGGCAAAGAAAAACAGTGATTGGCTTATTACCGGGGAGTCGTGCCAATGAGATCAAGCGCATGCTGCCGGTCATGCTGGAAGCCGCCGGAAAGATTCAGATCGATTTTCCTGAAGCCCGGTTTCTGCTGCCTCAGGCTGATTCAATCAGCGATGCATTGCTCGAAGAATATCTTCGCCAGTCGCCGGTTAAAATTACCACGGTAAAAAATCAGCCTTATGATGTGATTCAGTGCTGCAATGTGGTCATGACAACATCGGGCACGGCAACGCTGGAAATTGCCTTGTTAACCATTCCTATGGTAATAGCCTATAAACTTTCCCTGGTAACTTACTTTCTAGGGCGATGGCTTGTGAAAACACCGTTTATCGGATTACCCAATATTATTGCTGGCAAACGTATTGTGAGAGAGCTGATTCAGCATGAGGCGACTTCGGAAAATCTGGCGGCGGAAATCAACCGGATTCTAACCGACAAGGCTTATGCCGATACGATGCGTGGCAACCTGGCCCAGGTTAAGGCGCAGTTGGGGCAAGGTGGAGGGTCGAAAAACATGGCGGAACTCGCTTGGACTATGTTGTCTAATTGAAGTTAAGAAATCAGGGTTGCAAAAGAGGTAAGGTTGATTTGCAAATCAAGGCTATCCGAATACATATCTCTATGTGATAATAAACAGTTCGATTGAGCGATACTTCCTTTTCAATATACAGGGCATAAACAATGGATGAGAACAAGAAGAAGGCGCTGGGCGCAGCGCTGATGCAGATAGAAAAACAGTTCGGTAAGGGATCTGTCATGCGCATGGGCGATGTAGCTGCCGCGCGTGATATCGAAGTGGTTTCTACCGGTTCTCTGGGGTTGGATATTGCGCTGGGCTGCGGAGGCTTACCGCGCGGCCGTATTGTGGAAATTTATGGACCTGAATCATCCGGCAAAACCACCTTGACGCTGCAAGTTATTGCTGAAATGCAAAAACTCGGTGGCACAGCGGCTTTTGTCGATGCCGAACATGCATTGGATCCCAGTTACGCCGAAAAAATCGGCGTCAATGTCGATGATCTCCTGGTGTCTCAACCCGACACCGGTGAGCAGGCCCTGGAAATTACCGACATGCTGGTGCGTTCCGGTGCCGTTGATGTCGTCGTCGTCGATTCGGTCGCGGCCTTAACGCCCAAGGCTGAAATCGAAGGCGATATGGGCGACTCCCATATGGGACTGCAGGCGCGCCTGATGTCGCAGGCATTGAGAAAATTAACAGCCAACATCAAGCGATCCAATACGCTGGTTATTTTTATTAACCAGATCAGGATGAAAATCGGCGTTATGTTCGGCAGCCCCGAAACAACGACCGGCGGTAATGCACTTAAGTTTTATTCCTCGGTGCGATTGGATATTCGACGTATCGGCTCGGTTAAAAAAGGCGAAGAAGTAATAGGAAACGAAACTCGCGTAAAGGTTGTTAAAAATAAAGTCGCTCCACCTTTTAAACAGGCTGAGTTCGAGATTTTGTATAACGAGGGTGTGTCGTTCCTGGGCGAACTGGTCGACTTGGGGGTCAATTATGGTTTCATCCAGAAGGCGGGGTCCTGGTACAGCTATGGCGATGAAAAAATTGGCCAAGGCAAGGATAACGCTAAAACCTTCCTGAAGGAACATCCTGAAAAAGCCAAAGAGATCGAAAGCAAAATACGGGCCGAGGCGTTTGGGCGGAAGCCAGAACTCATTGAGGAAGCTTCTCTGGCGGATGAAGGCGACTAGCCGCTCGGTTGATTTAATCTGTTGTGAATGACGCTTGTAAAGCAATTAAGGAAACCTGTCTTCGATTACTGACTCGCAGAGAGCATAGCCGGAAAGAATTGCTCGTTAAATTAACGGGAAAAGGTTTTGATAGGGCAGACATACTGGCTGTTATTGATGAGTTAGCGCGACAAGGCTGGCAAAATGATCAACGCTATGCCACAAACTATGCCCGCTATCGTATGCAGAGAGGCTATGGACCTGTCCGCATTGAATATGAGCTTCGGCAAAATGGAATTGATGAAATTGATTTAGAGGAAGTTTTACGAGAGTCCGGCGATAGTTGGATGGAACTGCTGGAGCAGGTTTACAGCAAAAAATATAACCATAAGAAAAACCTGGATCGAAATGAGTGGGCAAGACGCAGCCGATTTTTATTGCATCGCGGCTTTACCGGTGAAATGATCAGTGCTTTATATGATCATTTGAATATTAACAAGAATAAATTTTAGTTTTTAAATCATTTAGTTACTATGAGAAAAATGACTAGTTCAGAATTGCGCTCCGCATTTCTGGAATTCTTTCGCGAACGAGGTCACTCTGTGCAGCCTTCAAGTTCGCTAGTGCCCGGTAATGACCCGACCTTGTTATTCACGAATGCCGGCATGGTGCAGTTCAAGGATGTATTTCTAGGCAGAGATCAGCGCGATTATAGTCGGGCCGTGACTAGCCAGCGCTGTGTGAGAGCAGGCGGCAAGCACAATGATTTGGAAAATGTCGGTTATACGGCCCGTCATCATACGTTTTTTGAAATGCTGGGCAATTTCAGCTTCGGCGACTATTTCAAGAAAGAAGCAATCCATTTTGCCTGGGAATTTCTGACGAAGGAGTTGGGAATTCCAGCGCAGAAATTATGGGTAACCGTTTTTGAGGAAGATTCCGAAGCTGAAAAAATATGGCTGCAGGATATCGGAATCGATCCGAGCCGGTTTTCAAGAATCGGTGCCAAGGATAACTTTTGGTCCATGGGCGATGTCGGTCCTTGCGGGCCATGTACCGAAATATTCTATGATCATGGCGAAGACATTCCTGGCGGTCCGCCGGGTTCACCGGAAGAGGATGGAGACAGATATATCGAAATCTGGAACCTGGTGTTCATGCAATATGATCGCGACAGTGAAGGAAATTTACATCCCTTGCCCAAACCTTCTGTCGATACAGGCATGGGGCTTGAGCGAATCTCAGCAGTGATGCAAGGGGTGCACAGCAATTATGAGATCGATCTGTTTCAGAAATTGCTGAGAGCCGCGGCTGAAATCGCCGGAACCAATGATTTAACGCAAAGTTCATTGCGGGTGATTGCCGATCATATCCGTTCCTGCGCCTTCCTGGTGGCCGATGGTGTCATGCCGTCAAACGAAGGGCGCGGGTATGTCCTGCGGCGGATCATTCGCCGGGCTATCCGCCACGGTTATCGTCTGGGTATTCGTGATGTGTTCTTCTATAAATTAGTCGCGCCACTGGTAGAGGCAATGGGCGAGGCTTATCCGGAACTTAAAAACGGGCAGGCGCAAGTCGAACGGGTACTGAAAAAAGAAGAAGAGCGCTTTGCTGAAACTTTAGAACAAGGCATGAAAATCCTCGAAGCTTGTGTGGCCAGAATGGAAGGTTCGGTAATTCCTGGTGATACGGTATTCCAGCTTTATGATACATACGGTTTTCCGGTGGATTTGACGGCTGATTTTGCTCGTGAAAACCATCTCTCCGTCGACCATGCCGGTTTTGAAATGGCTATGTCCGAGCAGCGGCAAAGAGCTCGATCCGCCAGCAGTTTCGGGGCCGATTATGATCAGGATATCAAACTGGATGTGCAGACCGAATTCACCGGTTACAAACAACTCGATGATCAGGTACATATCCTTGGACTTTACCAAAAAGGCCAACCGGTTGACAGTCTGGAGGAAGGTGACGAAGGCATTGTGGTTCTGGATAAAACGCCTTTCTATGCTGAATCCGGGGGGCAGGTGGGCGATTGCGGCAGAATCGAAGCCGATGGCGCAGTATTTGAAGTGACTGATACGCAAAAGCAGGGCGGTAATCTGTTTTTACATAAGGGTAAGGTCACTGCGGGAACTCTGAGCAAAGGGCAAGTGTGCGATGCGCGTGTCAGTGCCGCCGATAGAAAGGCAACTGAACTGAATCATTCGGCTACCCATTTACTGCATGCGGCATTAAGACGGGTTTTAGGTGATCATGTGGCTCAGAAAGGATCCCTGGTTAACGCGGAGCGTCTGCGATTTGACTTCTCGCATTTTGAACCAGTGACAGCCTATGAAATCAGCGTTATTGAACATCTGGTCAATGAGCAGATCCGGTTGAACAATCCCGTTTCCGCGCAAATCATGGCGAAAGATGAAGCTATGAATGCCGGAGCCATGGCTTTGTTTGGCGAAAAATACGGTGACGAAGTCAGGGTTCTTACGATTGGCGAGTTCTCAACCGAGCTTTGCGGCGGCACACATGTCGATAGGGCGGGCGACATAGGTTGTTTTAAAATAATCAGTGAAACCGGTATTGCGGCGGGTGTTAGACGTATTGAAGCGGTAACCGGAAATGCCTGTATTGACTGGATTGAAAGTCGAGACAAGGCCTTGACCGGTATTGCGGGGCTTTTAAAAAGTTCAGTCGAAAAGGCGCCCGAAAAAGTCGAACAACTGATAGAAAAAAACAAGTCATTGGAGAAACAGCTGGAACGCTTGAAATCAAAACTGGCGAGTTCAACAGGTGGAGAGATCAGTGCGCAGGCTATTGATGTCGGCGGTATCAAGGTTTTAGCCGTCAAACTCGATGATGTTGACCCTAAATCCATGCGCGACATGGTGGATCAGTTGAAAAACAAATTAGGCAGCTCTGCAATCGTGCTGGCGGTCGTCGATAACGGCAAGGTCATGCTATGCGCGGGCGTCTCCAAAGATCAAATGGGACGTATAAAAGCTGGCGATCTGGTTAATTTTGTGGCGACAAAAGTCGGTGGCAAGGGCGGCGGCAGACCTGATATGGCCCAGGCCGGCGGCAATGATCCATCTCGTTTGGCCGAGGCATTGGCTCAGGTTCCGGCTTGGGTGCAAGAGCAAATGAATGCTTGAAAATTAAGGTTATAGTGAATGGCATTATATGTATACAAATTCGGCGGTACTTCGGTAGGTTCTGTCGAGCGAATTAAAGCAGTCGCTGAAAAAGTCAAAAAAGCGCATGATCTAGGTGATCAGATTGTCGTCGTCGTTTCGGCGATGAGCGGCGAAACCAATCGTTTGGTGTCCTTGGCAAGGGAAATGCAACAACAGCCCACTGAAAGAGAAATGGATGTTCTGCTGTCAACAGGAGAGCAGGTCACCGTTTCGCTTTTGAGTATGGCTTTGCACGAGATTGGCTGTCCGGCGTGTTCTTATACCGGAGGGCAGGTAAAAATTCTGACCGACAGCAGTCATACTAAAGCCCGGATACGCAATATAGATGATACCCGCATACGAATGCACCTTAACGCGGGAAAGGTCATTGTTGTCGCCGGTTTTCAAGGTGTTGATGAGCACGACAATATCACGACATTGGGACGTGGTGGTTCTGATACGACAGCAGTTGCCTTAGCGGCGGCTTTAAAAGCCGATGAATGTCATATTTATACGGACGTGGACGGTGTCTACACTACTGATCCCAGGGTAGAGCCGAAAGCCCGCAGGCTCGACAAAATCACTTTTGAAGAAATGCTGGAGATGGCCAGCTTGGGTTCAAAAGTGCTGCAAATCCGATCAGTTGAGTTTGCCGGCAAATATAATGTTGCTTTAAGAGTATTATCATCATTTAAAGAAGGTAAGGGTACGCTCATTACCTATGAGGAATCACAAATGGAAAGTGCTTTAATTTCCGGAATCGCATTTAATCGAGACGAGGCAAAATTAACCATTACCGGGGTACCTGATTTGCCGGGTGTTGCGTTTAAGATTCTTGGGCCGATTGCCGATGCCAATATCGAAATCGACATGATCGTCCAGAATATTGCCGATGATTCGACGACGGATTTTACTTTTACCGTGCATCGCAATGATTACCTCAGGGCGAAAACGTTATTGGAAGGCATACGCGAAGAGCTTGGTGCCAGAAAAGTTACTGGCGATGACAGTATTGTAAAGATTTCAATTGTGGGCGTTGGCATGCGTTCTCATGCGGGCATTGCCAGCACTATGTTTAAAACGCTTGCAAAAGAAGGGATAAACATTAGAATGATATCGACTTCTGAAATTAAAATTTCCGTTGTTGTTGATGAGAAATATCTGGAGCTGGCAGTCAGAGCACTACATGCTGCTTTCAAGTTAGATCAAGAAGTAGAATCTTAAACTTTATTTATCTGAAAAAGCTGCTATAATTGTGCATCTTGGTTGGATGCTGTGTAAGAACAGTGGTTTTTAAATAGATATAGGGAGAAGCCATGCTTATCTTGACTCGTCGGGTAGGAGAGACTTTGATGATCGGTGATGAAGTTACAGTCACTGTTCTTGGAGTCAAAGGAAATCAGGTTCGCATCGGTGTTAACGCACCAAAAGAAGTCTCTGTTCATAGGGAAGAAATTTATGAAAGGATTAAAAAAGAACAAGCTGAGTCTACAGGATTGAGCGACTCAGAAGAGTAAAAGTTTTAGGAGAGATGGCCGAGAGGCTGAAGGCGCTCCCCTGCTAAGGGAGTATGGGTTTTATCGCCCATCGAGGGTTCGAATCCCTCTCTCTCCGCCACGATAGTTAAGGTTGATTTTTATTTTTTAAAAAAATAAAGTTGACAAGGAATCATCAACAAAGGATAATGATCGGATCAATAAGGCGCCCGTAGCTCAGCTGGATAGAGTACTCGGCTACGAACCGAGCGGTCGGGAGTTCGAATCTCTCCGGGCGCGCCATTGAAGATTCTAAAAAAGTTTATTCCCCTGTAGCTCAGTCGGTAGAGCGGATGACTGTTAATCATTAGGTCGGCGGTTCGAGCCCGTCCGGGGGAGCCAAGTAAAATTAGGGCCTGCAAACTGCAGGCCCTTTTTTTTGCCTTTTTTCCAATCAATTTCCGGTTCATAAAGTCATTAGGTCGGTATCAAGACCTGTTCCGAGTTGTCCCCGCTTGCTTATTTTCCTTAAGAAAACAGCTGATAAGTTACTCGTTCCTAACTCTCCTGTGTGAAATGCGGGCCGAGGCTGTGAAAGAATTGGAACGTCATAAAAAGCCTTGTTCACCACGGAGGACAAGAAGAAAATTAAGTCAATCGATAGCTTAAGACTTCATGTTCTCGATTGCTGTTCCAAACATAATTCTACCGAGTCCTACATGGAGGCGTTCGTGTCCTCGGTACACCGCTAGGCTGCTCCTGAATTGCTAAGCCCCAGGGATGTGACGAATGGAAAACGCAGGAGTTGTTGCCGAGGAGCAAATATCTGCACCTGCATTCGTGTGGTTAAATCCTTTAAATTGAATACTTTCACGCTCTCTTTAGTGTAGCGACATTACCTGAGGAGGTAGCGGGTGTGTGGAAACTGGTGACCTTGGCCTTCAATTTAAGGCGAATGCATATGCTGGAGGCGGGATGGGAAAATGACCTGAAGCCCCTTCCCCTCGGCTCGACGGAATCGAGATAACTACAGGCCATTTCCCAATGTGATTCCAGCAATCGCTCAACTAAGGAGCGTGAATTTTATAACTCCCGCAACTGACTTGTCTTTCCGTCCCTCTTCGGCGTTGCCTACAGGGATGTAGGTAAGGGGCGTGAGCAGGAGCGGAAGCTTTGCGCAAACAGTTACATAGCTGGCTATGCGCCTGTTTGCGCGCCTTGAACAGGAACAGAAATCCTGCCTCAATTGCGGGTCTTATTTCATTCGCGTTCCTAAGCGAGTCAAAGTCGCTGAAAATCTGGTTGTATATGACCTGAATACCGAGCTCTATTCCCGAACAGACCCCCTAGAGACATCTATTTGTGTAGGCACGTTTCTGTTCGGTTTTTTTGAATTCAATTTCTTGTTGCAAAATAGTCTACACAAGCCGGTCTTGATGTTTTTTGGTTTGGCTATTAGCCCCTTGCATCACGGGATATGTTTCAACAGATCATTTACATTTGACATTCTGATAGCGGTCGATTGCATTGTAATGGAAGATTTCAAGATATTAGGAATGGGCATAAAATAACTTCCTCAAGTGCACGGATGCATTTCCGGTGTAGGTGCGGATTTATCCGCACAGTGCGAATACCCTGAAGGGCACAAGTGAATTCGCACCTACAATTGCCTGATTTATTCCATGCTCATTACTTAGTCTGATCATTGATCAGCAGGTCACCTAGTAGTGCGGTTGTTATCCGCCGAATTACAAGTTTTTCATATCCTCCTGATAATCCCTTTACAGCAAAATACCTGCCAGATTAAGGCGCGTAAGTCCTGGTAATGTTACTTAGGTATTTGTACCAAGTGTGATTTCGGGTGAAAAAAAGGAACAATAATCACTCAGTAACATGCTCAAAATTATTAAGCATGGATGTTCATCGACATCATTTGCGTATTACAACTGCGTGATCTTTAGATTACGCTAGCCGGCTAAAAAATTGATTAAGGAATCAAGCTTAAAAAAAAACAGCTTTAAGCGCGATTGCATGTATTTTGAAAAAATTGATGAAACAAAAAAGTTGTTGCCGGTTTTGAAGACACTATGTGTATTTTATTCGATGAGTATCTTGAACAATGGAGCTATGTTGTTACTCATTAACAATGAGGATTTAAAAGATGCTTAAAATATTTTATGTACGTTGCTAAGACGTTAGCATTGGGATAAAAATGAAAAAAAGCGAAGATTTACTTTTAAAGCCAACGCCATTTTCCAACCCCACCCATAATTCAAATCACTATCGGCCTGATTTCGGAAAAATTTTTTATGATTCCAGTTTTATTGAGCAGTTACGTCTTGAGAAGCTTCGGGCTCAGCGATCCAGGTCAGCATTATCAATTATATTGCTGACTCTCAATAAAGAGGCAAGTGAGGAATCAACGGATATGATTGAGATTTTGCACGATGTTCGGTCAAAAACACGGGATACCGATATTTGTGGCTTTGTCAATCAAGAAACCATCGGTGTACTTCTCCCCGATACTGATGAAACCGGAGCCAAAGTGATTTGTGGAAAATTAATCAATGGAAATAACTATCCAAAATTTTCTATCACCACTTCGACTTATCCGGATCAAATATTTGAAAGTCTCGTAAAAAACGGCTGTATTCGGCCAGATGCTTACCCTTTCGAGTTGGAAGATTCAAGGAGGGCTTCAGAGCTGAAATTACTGGTCAAAAGAGGCGTCGATATCATAGGTTCGATCATCGGTATATTTACTTTAATGCCTGTAATGTTAATTACCGTATTCGCTATCAAAGCGACTTCTCCGGGCCCCGTTATTTTCAGGCAAATCCGATTGGGCAAACAAGGTATCCCTTTTACATTCTATAAATTCCGATCCATGCATGAGGGTATGGATGATCAGATACATCGTGAATATATTCAAGACTTTATCGATGGCCATCACGTAAAAATTAATCAGGGGAATGAGGAAAAGCCGTTATTCAAAATTAAATCTGATCCCAGGACAACCAGGATTGGGAGATTCATTCGAAAAACCAGTATTGATGAGCTGCCTCAGCTTTTCAATGTATTACAGGGGGACATGAGTCTGGTTGGTCCCAGGCCGCCTCTTCCTTATGAAGCGGAAAAATATCAACCGTGGCATCTCAGGCGAATATTAGAGATGAAGCCCGGGATCACAGGGCTCTGGCAAGTGGAAGGGCGGAGCAAGACCGGATGGGATGACGCTGTAAGGCTAGATATTCGGTATATTCAAAACTGGTCTCTCTTGTTTGATTTAAAGATTTTACTGAGAACTGTGACGGAGGTTTTAAGATGCCGGGGGGCTGTTTGATGCGTAAGGCAACGAAAGCCAGCAGATCCTGCTTAATTGACCGAATCCCCGATATTCGGGCCTGGAAACAGTTGCATTTCCTGGGTTTCTGGTTCGGCGCCTCCGGTAAGCCTGAAAATGGCAAGTTAAGGACGAATAACACTCAGGATCTGGCTAAAAATGACTTCCTGAAACTGGAATCCTGCATAGGATGCGCTGACCAAAAGTAGGTGCTCCAGGCGGCGCAGTGAAGCGCATCGCTCGCGAACGATGCGCCTCCTGTCGTCGGCGCATCCTATGTTTAAACAGGGAAATTATTTAAGACCAAATCCTAAGCAGCGAAAGCCGGCAGCGGTACCGGGCATCATCGTTAGTCTGAGTCTGGGCAACGAATGATTTTGCTGGATAGAACAACTCCTATTCAATTTAGAGGAAACAGAATGATTAAAGAGAATGTGGTTTTAGGTGAAGATGTTGTCATATTCCATCCTCAGCTCGTAAATCTGTACGGTTGCGTTATTGGCGAGGGGACCCGAATCGGTACTTTCGTGGAGATACAAAAGGGGGTTTCGGTAGGAGCCCGTTGCAAAATATCCAGCCATACGTTTATTTGCGAAGGGGTTGATATCGAGGACGGGGTCTTCGTCGGCCATGGTGTTATGTTCACTAATGATATTTATCCGAAAGCCGTTAATGCGGAAGGAGATTTGCAAACAGAGGCTGATTGGCAGGTTATCAGGACTCATGTCAAGGCACGCGCTTCCATTGGCAGCAACGCAACTATTCTTTGTGGCATCACTATTGGCGAAGGGGCTTTGATTGGTGCCGGAGCTGTGGTTACCCGCGATGTGCCCGACCATGCAATCGTCGCTGGCATACCAGCCCGCGTCGTGGGAGATGCTCGTGCTCGGGGGAGCGCGGCGGCGACAAGTGTTGCCTAGGACATTGCTGCGGAGTTTTGACCATTACTGTAAGCGTATCAATAAGGGCAACCAGACTCTTGCAGCGCCTTGTAATCGATGAAGTTGATGACTGGGGCTCTTCCGATGCGGTGAGCCACTGAACAACGTATGTTTGGGACCATTTGTGGATTATCTCCTTAGAGTGGGCCCCTCCCGTGTTGGGTATTCCGCGTCGCGGGTTACCGGCACCTGAGTTTTTTATACGGATAACCGCGGGAGTAGCTCTCATACTGGTGAATTATGTGATGCGCAAAGTGGTTGGATTTTCAGCAATTTTGAAAGTAATGCAATTAATTCCATTCAACTGAAAGAGAGTCATCATGATTAAAATAGGCATTATCGGCTATGGCTACTGGGGACCCAATTTGGTCAGAAATTTCACCGAAACCCCGGGGCTGACAGTTGCCGGCGTAGCGGATCTGGATCAGAAGAGACTCGAGATTGTTCAGAAACGTTATCCGGGCGTGAAAACGACAACGCGCTTCCAGGATCTGGTTGAGGATATATCCATTGATGCCATCGCGGTGGCAACGCCAGTCAGCACACATTTCGAACTAGGAATGGCGGTCCTCAAGGCCGGGAAGCATTTGTGGCTGGAAAAGCCCATGACTGAGACATCTGCTCAGGCACACAAGCTGGCTGAGGAAGCCGAGAAACGGAAGCGCGTGTTGATCGTCGACCATACATTCATTTATACGGGAGCGGTACGTAAAATTGCGGAGATCATAAAGCAAGAGGATCTAGGCAGCATTTATTACTACGACTCGACCCGAGTCAATCTTGGCTTGTTCCAGCGCGATGTGAGCGTCATTTCCGACTTGGCTGTGCATGACTTCTCTATCCTCGATTACTTGCTGGGGGAGCAACCGGTGGCGGTATCGGCCGCTGGGACCAATCACTTTCCCGGCACACCGGAGAATCTGGCATATGTCTCACTGTTCTATGATTCCGGCATGATTGCGCATAGCAATGTAAGCTGGCTGGCGCCGGTTAAGGTGCGCCAGATTCTCATCGGCGGCAGCAAGAAAATGATTACTTATGATGACTTGGAGCCAAGTGAAAAGATCAAGGTCTATGACAAGGGCATTAGCTTTACCGACGACCCCCGGCAGATTTATGCGATGCGGGTTGGCTATCGTACCGGAGACATGTGGGCGCCATGGCTGGATTCCACAGAGGCCTTGCGGGTTGAGGGAGAACATTTCGTCGACTGTATCGAGCATGACAAGACCGCGCAAACGGATGGAGCACTGGGGCTGCGCGTGGTGCAGTTGATTGAGGCAGCGACCCGGTCGATGAGCGAAAGTGGCCGAGCCGTCAAAATCAATGGAATGCACATGTGCCAAGGGAGGATAGTGGCATGATTCCGTTTGTCGATCTTAAAGCGCAATACACTGGAATCCAGGATGAAATCAACGCCGCTATCCAGGGGGTATTGGAAACTTGCCAGTTTACCCTGGGAAGCGAGGTGGCAGCGTTTGAAGAAGAATTTGCCGCCTATTGCCAGGCCCAATATGGCATTGGCGTGAATACAGGGACCAGCGCTCTGCACCTTGCCCTGCTAGCGGCTGGAATTGGTCCCCAGGATGAGGTGATTACGGTTCCATTTACCTTTGTGGCAACCGTGGCGGCGATTGACTATACCGGTGCTAAAGCCGTGTTTGTTGACATCGACCCGCAAACGTTCACGATTGATGCGAAGGCGATCGAAAGCGCTATCACCGATAGGACCAAAGCCATTGTGCCCGTACACCTGTATGGTCAGCCGGCCGACATGGACCCCATTCTGGAAGTTGCTAGACGGCATGGTCTGGTGGTGATCGAAGATGCCGCCCAGGCTCATGGGGCCGAATACAAAGGGCGTAGAGTGGGCACTCTGGGAGATATGGGCTGTTTCAGTTTCTACCCGGGCAAGAATCTGGGTGCCTGCGGTGAAGGCGGCATGGTGGTGACTAACAATACCGAATATACTCGCGCCATCCGCATGCTTCGCGACTGGGGGGCAGAGCAGAAATACCGGCATGTGCTCAAGGGATACAATTATCGCATGGAGGGTATCCAAGGGGCTGTCCTCAGAGTCAAGCTGCGCCATCTGGAAACATGGACTGAAGCGAGGCGGGCGGCGGCCAGGTATTACAACGAGCTGCTGTCTGACAGCGGAGTGCCGACGCCAGAGGTCATGCCTTATGTCCGGCATGTGTACCATATCTATGCGGTCCGGACCCGGCGGCGTAATGAATGGCAACAGGCATTGCTGGCCAAAGGCATTCAGACAGGCATTCATTATCCCATTCCCGTGCATTTGCTGCCGGCCCATGCCGACCTGAGCTATGCAAGAGGGGATTTTCCCCATTCAGAACAAGCGGCCGAGGAAGTCCTCTCCCTTCCGATGTTTGCCGAGCTAAGTCGGGCTCAATGCAAAGCGGTTTGTGAAGCGGTCAAGATGCTGGCGAGCCAGTCGGGGACTGAGCCGGAAGAAAACCATGATACGCATGCATTTGTTCAGAAACAGCTTGCGAATTGAGCGTTAGTTGGAGCAGCAGTGTTATTGGGAATGTTGTGGCGGAAGCACGAGATGCAGGAAGCTTGGCGCGAGGATGTAAAGCCGAGCTCGCGGCGGGATATAACCAACGGGTTAGCCGCGTTGAATAGGTTTTCCGCTGGTTATGCTTTAACCGACGACGGTGAATACAGACGTATTAAGAATGGCAACAGGCGATAATTGAAAGGATCAGTGCCAACTGATGGAAAATATAAAACCTAGAGGCTGGTGACATGATGGCATTATATAAAACGGTTCTTGTAATTTTATTGTTCTTCATCCTTGGCACTCAACAACAACTCCTGGCTGACGAACACTATGATTTTGTCTATCCCAATCGGGCAAGCTTACTGGCGGCGGGTTGGGACTTTACGGCGAAAACAAGCAGCGGGGATGAGAGAAATACCGAGCAAACCACAGGTGCGGTCGTTTCCTATGATCAATCCTCACATCCCGGGATCTTGCGGATACCGGCGGATGTTGGCGACTTATGGTCGAATCTGAACAATTCCCGCAATACGCTGTTTCGCGATTTGCCTCCCGACTGGACGAGTATCACACTCAACTTGTCATTCGCGCCTACGGATAACTATCAACAAGCGGGGCTGTTGCTTTATCAAGATGACGACAACTACATACAGGTAACCCGGATATACAATGGCGGCAATCATTTTGAGTTCGTTTACGAATCCGATGGCGTCGGCGTCGTTGACAGCGCGGCCGGAACCAGCGCGACCAGTAATCTTTATCTTCGTTTAAGTCGGGGCAACGATAGCTTTATCGGGGAATATTCAATCGGCGGAAGTGCCTGGACTGAGCTTGGCAGGATCGCTCAGCGGCTAAAGAATCCACGTCTGGCAATTTTTGTCGGCGCTTCTCCTTTCGGTTTTCCGAATGCCGATCTGGCTTCGGTTCATATCACAACGGGCATAGTTCCAGGCCCTGACTTATCATTATTTCCCAGGGATATTGTTTTTAACACAACCGCCGGTTCCGCGAATCCGTCTTCACAGAGCATCAATGTTTTGTCACGCGGGTTAGAGGATTTCGATTGGAATGCGACGCCGGAGGCACCGTGGTTAGCGGCCTCTCCGTTGAATGGCAGCACTCCGGGTACCATGGACGTTTCTGTAAATGCATCAGGTTTGTCACCTGGCGTCTATTCCTCAACCGTGACAGTCAGCGCCGAAACGGCCGGGAATAGCCCGCAACAAGTAGGGGTCGATCTAATCGTAAATCCAAGCACACCCGTTTCCGTCTCGCCATGGAAGGATGGTTACAGAAGTGCTTTGAGCGCTTCCACGGACGATAGTCAGACTTCGTGCTACAACACGGAACTGACTAATTCCATGGAAGGCGGGTTTTATATACAGGGGTTGGACAACCAGTCGCCAGCGCCTCCTGAAAATGTTCTATTTTCAACAATTTACAGTAATAACATGGAGCTGGGATCGCACACGGTCAATCATATCTGCGCACCAGTGTCCGAGGAGAATCTTCGGAATCAGGAATGGATTCCAAGCATCGAGTCCATCTGCGGATTAATAGGAGGCGGGCCGCTATGTTCTCAAATAACGACATTTGCCTGGCCCTGCGGTTTTACAGATGTCTATGAGCAGGATATATCCTCTGAGTACTTTTTAGCTTCCAGGGGCTATAACATTAACGAACTGGAAGACCAGACGCCAAGTAATTTCCACAACCTGAAGAGCTTCAACTCGCATGAACATACGCCGTACCCTCCCAGCGATTTGAAAACGGTCATAGATATGGCCGTGCAGCAGGAAAAATGGGCTAATCTGGTGCTTCATAACAGCTGTAACGACGATGATGCCATTGCTTATGCCGTCACTAAGGATATTTGGGGAGCGCCGGTCGATGCAGTGATAAAGTACATCCTGCAGAGGGATCGCTTTGTTTTAAATAATTATCAGGAAACGGAGGGCAAAACGACATTTGATTTTTACCGTTTGCCGATTCCCCAGACCGAGGTCAGGACATTTGATGACTCGTTCGGCCCTAACGATGTTATTACCTTAAAGGTCGATATCGACGATACTCGGACGGTTTCCTCAGTCCTCATCAATGGCGCCAACACGTCTTTTTTTATAAAGACAATCAATGGTAATGACATCCTGTTTTTTAATACCGCCATCGATATCAATCCCAAAGCCGCTGAAATCAATTATGGCGCTGTCGGACCCAATCCGACGATTGGCGTTTCTCCCGGTAGTTTGAGCTTTGCCGCTACGGAGGGCAGTAACCCGGCCAATCAGACGCTGGCGATCACGAACGCGGGCGGGGGCACGCTGAACTGGACCGCGTCGGCGGACGGGGCCGCACCGGCCTGGCTGGCGGTGAGCCCGACGAGCGGCACGGGAGACGGCACGCTGACGGTATCGGTCAACAGCGCCAGCCTGGCGCCCGGCACTTATACCAAGGCCATTACCATCGCCGCCGAAGGTGCGACGAACACGCCGCAGACGGTCAACGTGACGCTCACGGTCAGTCCGGCGGATAATCCGACGATTGGCGTTTCTCCCGGCAGCCTGAGCTTTACGGCCACGGCGGGCAGCAACCCGGCTAACCAGACGCTGGCGATCACCAACGCGGGCGGGGGCACGCTGAACTGGACCGCGTCGGCGGACGGCAGCGCACCGGCCTGGCTGGCGGTGAGCCCGACGAGCGGCACGGGAGCCGGCACGCTGACGGTGTCGGTCAACAGCGCCAGCCTGGCGCCCGGCACTTATACCAAGGCCATTACCATCGCCGCCGAGGGCGCGACGAACACGCCGCGGACGGTCAACGTGACGCTCACGGTCAGCCCTTCAGGCACCGTCCATGACGATTTTACCTACCCGGACAGGACCAGCCTGTTGGCAGACGGTTGGAATTTTCTGGCGCGGACTTCTACCGGAGGCACGCGCAATACCGAGCAGACCTCCGGAGCCGTGGTCAGCTATGACCAGACGGCGCATTCCGGGGTGATTCGCATACCGGTGGATACCGGTGATGTTTGGGAGGATGCGAATGATACCCGGAATTCATTGTTTAGAAACCTTCCGGCCAACTGGACGAGCATAAGACTCAAGTTGCAGTCTTTTTCGCCGACTCAGGATTACCAGCAGGCCGGGTTGCTGGCTTATCAGGATGATGACAACTATGTGCAGGTAACGCGAATTTACAATGGAGGGAACAGGATTAACTTCGCCCACGAGCTCAATGGATCGCCAACAGATCTTAACTCTGTTTCAGTGAGCGCGACCAGCAACCTGCACTTCCGCTTGGACCGTAATCCGGCGACAGGCAATATCAGCGGCTATTACTCATTGGACGGGGCTAACTGGACATCCCTGGGCAGCGTGGTTCAGACACTGAACAATCCGCGCTTCGCGATCGTGACAGGCGCTTCACCCGGTGGATTCCCCAATGCCGATATCGCCTGGACTGAAGTGATCACCAGTGCGGAATCTAATCCGACGATTGGCGTTTCTCCCGAAAGCCTGAGCTTTACGGCCACGGCGGGCAGCAACCCGGCCAACCAGACGCTGGCGATAACCAACGCGGGCGGGGGCACGCTGAACTGGACCGCGTCGGCGGACGGCAGCGCGCCGGCCTGGCTGGCGGTGAGTCCGACGAGCGGCACGGGAGCCGGCACGCCGACGGTGTCGGTCAACAGCGCCAGCCTGGCGCCCGGCACTTATACCAAGGCCATTACCATCGCCGCCGAGGGCGCGACGAACACGCCGCGGACGGTCAACGTGACGCTCACAGTCAGCCCTTCAGGCACCGTCCATGACGATTTTACCTACCCGGACAGGACCAGCCTGTTGGCAGACGGTTGGAATTTTCTGGCGCGGACTTCTACCGGAGGCACGCGCAATACCGAGCAGACCTCCGGAGCCGTGGTCAGCTATGACCAGACGGCGCATCCCGGGGTGATTCGCATACCGGTGGATGCCGGTGATGTTTGGGAGGATACGAATGATACTCGGAATTCATTGTTTAGAAACCTTCCGGCCAACTGGACGAGCATAAGACTCAAGTTGCAGTCTTTTTCGCCGACTCAGGATTACCAGCAGGCAGGGTTGCTGGCTTATCAGGATGATGACAACTATGTGCAGGTGACGCGAATTTACAATGGAGGGAACAGGGTTACCTTCGCCCACGAGCTCAATGGCTCGGCGAATGTCCCCAATTCTGTTTCGGTGAGCGCGACCAGCAACCTGCACTTCCGCTTGGACCGTAATCCGGCGACAGGCGATATCAATGGCTATTACTCATTGGACGGGGCTAACTGGACATCCCTGGGCAGCGTGGTTCAGACACTGAACAATCCGCGCTTCGCGATCGTGACAGGCGCTTCACCCGGCGGATTCCCCAATGCCGATATCGCCTGGACTGAAGTGATCACCAGTGCGGAATCTAATCCGACGATGACGCCACAATCGATAGCGGTAACACCGGCGAATCCGACGATTCAGGTGGGCGCGACCCAGCAATTTATAGCAACGGGGACTTATCCGGACAGCTCTACCGAGGATCTTACCGATAACGTAACCTGGGATTCCTCGAATACGGCGACGGCGACTATCGACCAATCCGGAGTGGCGACCGGGCATGATGCCGGAGAAAGCACCATTTCGGCGACGCTTGATGGCGTCACTGGCAGCACCGTGCTGACAGTGCAAAGCGCCAATATCTTTGTCGGTCCGACCGCCAATGCGCCGGTAATAAACCATGGCGACGGAAATGGATTTCAAACGAATCCGGCCAATGCTCACGGCGATGATGGCCTGTTCGCCGTGGACACAAACAGTGGCACCAATAGCAATACCTCCTGCACGAATGCCGGCAAGGATAAACATATCTATTATAACTACGGCCTCAACATACCGAGTGGCGCCACCATCGCGGGCATAGAGGTTCGTCTGGACGCACGGGTCGATGCCACGAGTGGTTCTCCGAGGATGTGTGTGCAACTTTCCTGGGATGGCGGCGCAACATGGACAGCGGCCAAAGTCACGCCGACGCTCTCAGGCAGCGAGGCTACCTATATTCTCGGCGGCACTGCCGATAACTGGGGCCGCTCCTGGGCTTCAAGCAATCTGTCAAACGCCAACTTCCGAGTGCGCGTTGCCAACGTGGCTTCGAATACGAGACGCGACTTTTCGCTGGATTGGGTAGCCGTGAGGGTGACCTATTAGTCATTTGCCCCCGCATTGTTGAGCATGAAACCGCAGGCAAGTCAGGCATGAATAGGGGTAAGAAAGTGATTATGAAGAAAATGTAACTTTAGGCGAATAGGGGGCCGCCGATCATCTCCAGTTCGTAATTTTTACGGTTGGATGATTGGTGCCCTTGCCAAAATCGATACATGGGGTGTACCGCGGCTATTGCCGGTGGGATTTACGTTATTTGGACTTGTACTTTTATGATGAGTAACGACCATGAAGCTATTTTCTGAGCAGCACTTGTTAGGAATTTTGACCAGCCTTCAAACATTTCGAAAGGCCGGCAATCGGGTTTTGAAAAAGGTAATACTGCTATCGCCATTGTTACTGTTATCCGGCGCGGGAGAGGCGGTTGCAGAGGCCGATGGCCCCTGCGAACGTGCCGGGTTCCGCTATGCCGATTGCGGCAATGGCACGGTAACCGATGCCGAGACGGGGTTGATCTGGCTGAAGGATGCAAACTGCGAAAATTTCGGCCCGAGGAATTGGGCCGATACCGCTGTCGCGGCGGCGGACCTGGCCAATGGTCAGTGCGGCTTAACTGATGGATCGTCACCAGGCGAATGGCATTTGCCCTTCTGGTTCGAGTGGGAAAGGACAGCTGCCGATGCGAGGGAAAAAAACTGCATGCCCTTTTTGACCGATGCAACCGGCGATCGTTGTTACAGCGAGGGATCGTCGCCATTTATCAACGTGCAAAACGGCTTCTATTGGACGGCGGCGGTCCAGCCAAACGCTCCTGGCACGGCATGGGCTTTGAGCATACCGGACACCACCGGCTACAACTATCGTGACCAGGCCTATGGCTGGCCGGTCCGGGGCAATAATATCGGTATTAATAAAGAAAGTTGTAAAAATAATGGTTGGCAGGCGCTCGGATTCAGAAATCAGGGGCTATGCATCAAGGCTCTAATGTAATCCGGTTACCAATGAGTCAGAACTTGATTTTAAAAGCAAATATGATTACATGAATACCTATAATATTGATATAAAACCAAAAAAACATCTGTTGAAGATTAATTTCAAGGAAATCTGGTTTTATCGTGACTTACTTTACATGTTTGTCAAGCGCAGCATTATCACCGTTTACAAACAAACTATACTGGGGCCGATATGGTTCATAGTACAACCGATTATGACCACGGGCATGTACATGTTGGTTTTTGGCCGGATTGCCAATATATCCACGGACGGTCTTCCCCAAATACTGTTTTACCTGTCCGGCATTGTCATCTGGAATTACTTTCACGAGTGCTTCAACCAGACCGCGCATACCTTCAACCAAAATGCCCAAATATTTGGAAAAGTATATTTTCCACGGCTTATTATTCCTTTCGCTGAAGTACTGTCGGGCTTAATAAAGTTTTTTATCCAGCTGGCGATTTTTATCATCATCTATTTGTATTTCCTTTACTCAGGTAATACGACCATTCAACCTAACTGGACTTTGGCATTAGTACCCGTTTATATCGTCTTGATGGCAGGTATTGGGCTGGCGGCAGGTCTTATTTTTAGCTCTTTAACGACAAAATACCGGGATTTGAATCACTTGCTCACGTTCGGCATTCAATTGCTGATGTATGCGACGCCTGTCATTTATCCGGTATCGACTGTTCCGGAAAAATATAAAATCTTCATTCAAGCCAATCCGTTAACCCCTGTTCTGGAAGGCTTCAAATATGCCTTTTTAGGCGCGGGTGACTTTAGCTGGCAGGCCCTGGCTTATTCTGGAGGCTTTATGACGATTCTGTTATTCATGGGCATCATCATTTTTCACCAGACCGAACGAAATTTTATCGATACGGTTTAATTAATCATGAAAAACAATCCAACGAATATAGGCCAGAAAATCTCGGGTCTTAATTTTTTTAAAAATGGAATGTACATGTCGCAACCCATAATTAAAATAGAAAATCTCGGTAAACTTTATCGTCTCGGCGAAGTCGGGACGGGCACCTTGTCTCATGACCTTAACCGTTGGTGGAAAACCAGAATAATGGGCAAGGAAGACCCGTATTCCATAATAGGCACAATCAATGATCGGACCCAGGCCGCGAAAAAAGGCGAACATGTATGGGCCTTGCGCGATATTAATCTGGAGCTCCAGGAAGGTGAGGTACTGGGCATTATCGGTAAGAATGGCGCGGGTAAAAGTACCTTGTTAAAAATCCTCTCCCAAGTGACCTCACCGTCGAGCGGGCGTGTCAGGGCGCGTGGCAGAATGGCCAGCCTGCTGGAAGTGGGTACCGGTTTTCATCAGGAAATGACAGGGCGGGAAAATATCTACATGAACGGTACCATCATGGGGATGCGCAAAAGGGAAATTACCAGCAAGCTCGATGAAATCGTAGACTTTAGCGGGGTAGCAAAATACCTTGATACGCCGGTTAAACGTTACTCCAGCGGCATGATCGTGCGCCTGGGATTTGCCATAGCCGCGCATCTGGAACCGGAAATTCTGGTTGTTGATGAAGTGTTGGCGGTCGGTGATGCTGAATTTCAGAAAAAAGCAATTGGTAAAATGCAGGATGTGTCTAAAAGTCATGGCCGGACCGTCCTCTTTGTCAGCCATAATATGGCGGCGGTAAAAAGCCTGTGCAAAAACGGCATCGTGCTCATTAATGGCTACAAGCGATTTGAAGGAAAAATTTCAGACGCTATTGATTTTTATCAAGATAACAATGTGCTGATAACCAATAAAAACAACTATTGGGAATTTGGCAACGATGCCGAAAATGACAATATCCGGGTAAATAGCATAAAAATAACGCCTATAAACGGAACCGTATTGGACATCGGTTCGGGTGTTCGGATAGAAATAGATTTTTTCAACAAAGTTAAGGATATTACCGAAGACCTGACGTTTGAGATACTCACAAAAGACGACGTTTTGGTTTTTCATCACGGTTTTGTGTTTGCCAAGGATAGAAACTCGAAACAGGGCAAACATAAAATCACTGCCTTCATACCGCCGGACCTGCTTAATGCCAATATTTACAGCATGAATCTGTTTTTTGGTCAGAGCCAGCGTTACCTGCTATTTCGACGAGATAGAATATGCGCCTTTGAAGTCGAAAACATACCTCTGGAAAACAATATGGCGGTACTGCCTGGTATTGTCAGGCCGGCGGTCAGCTATACCCTGGATTACCATGAAAATAACACTCAGACGATAACGAAAACTATTTTGACCGATGCAACCGGCGATCGTTGTCAACAATGATGGGTCGTCGCCATTTATCAACGCGCAAAACGGCTTGTATTGGACGGCGGCGGTCCAGCCAAACGCTCCTGATATTGCATGGGCCTTGAGCATACCGGACACCACCGTCTACAACTACCGTGACCAGGCCTATGGCTGGCCGGCCCGGAGGCATTAATAAAGAAGTAAAAAATAACGGTGGCGGGTGCCCGGATTCACAAATCAGGGGCTCTGCATTAAGGCCTTGAACTAAAGAAGGATTAACAAAAAGTCAGTCACTTGACGATAGAAAAAAACAGATCGTCACGCCTTCATACGGAAAATGTATTTTTACGATCAGGCCGACAGGCGAGGTACTCGTAGCGGGATTATGAATTCGGCCCCTAAGTTGTTTGATTTTAAAGCGATTATTTTTCTCTGAGCCTTATGGATAAACACACTAAAACATTAGCCGATTACCTTGACTTTGTAAAACGACGCAAGTACTACATCGTAGTGACCTGGCTGCTTGCCAGCCTGGTTTCTGTCATCATCGCCTATAATCTGCCTAAGGTTTATCGGTCAACGGCAACGTTGTTGATCGAAGCGCCAATTCCCACAAAACTTTTCGAATCGACCGCGTCCCGCTATGCGGCGGAACAGATCCAATCGATATACCAAAGGGTCATGATGACCGATAACGTATTGTCGATTATTGATGCGACTGGTCTTTACAGCGGGTTCAGGAATGGCTATACGAAATATGAATTGGCGAATTTGTTCAGGGATAGCACCGAGGTTGGGCTAACCACATCTTCTTTAACGCCCCGGAATGAATCAAGAATGGCTGAAGTCGCCTTTTATATTTCCTTCAGCCATGGCGAACCCGCCAAGGCGCAAGAAGTGGCGGGTAAGCTGGCGGCTCTGCTCATCGAGCAAAATGACAAAGCCCGAACCCAACGGGCTACCAATGTGGCTGAGTTCCTGATGGAGGAATCGGCCAAGCTGAACCGGGAACTTCAGGAGATCGACAACAAAATCGCCAACTACAAAGAGCAAAATAACTTCAGTCTGCCGGAGCAAGTGCAAGGGAATCTGGCAGCGATCGACCGCGCGGAGAGCGAACTGAGAGACACCGATAACCAGATCAGGGCGACAAAGGAAAGGATCGCTTTTTTATCGGCGGAGCTGGCAAGAGCGCAACAGGAACTGCCGGGCAAGTCTGATGACAAGGCGCCGAAAAGCCGGGCCGAAACGCTCAGAATCTTGCGCGCGCAATACCTTCGATATTCCAGTCTTTACTCACCTTCCCATCCATCGGTGGTTCGTCTCAAACGCGAAATAAAGGGGTTGGACCCGGCTTTCGAAGGGCAACTGGCGCATGAAGACGTGAGCAAACAGTTGGCGGAAGCCCGGCGTGAACTTGAATTACTGGAAGAAATGTATGCCGATAATCATCCGGATATAGTCAAGCGCAGAAAACAAATCGACCGGCTTGAACAACGCTTGAAAAATACGCAGCCGCATTCGCGGCAGGAGCAGGAAGCGGTGGCCATGAACGCCATTAATCCGGCTTATTTAGGTGTGCAGGCGCAGTATAAAAGCAGTCAGTCAGAGCTTCAGTCATTGATGCAGAAGCAGGACTATTTAAAAGCGAAACTTGAAAAATTGCACACTATCCTTGCGATGGCGCCTCAGGTTGAAATGGAATATACCAATCTGATCAGGGAACGGGACAACACCATGAAAAAATACACCCAGCTCAAGGAAAAATGGCTGGATGCCAAGCTTGCTCAAACCCTGGAAGTACAGCAGCAAGGGCAAACGCTGACCCTCATCGAACCTCCCGCTATTCCCGCGCGGCCGGAACAAGTCAGCAGAAGAAAGGTCGTCATCGGCGGTTCTTTCATGGGAATTATCGCAGGCCTCGGCATTGCTTTCCTGCTTGAATTCCTGGAGCCCGGAATCAGGGGGTACCGGGCCATTAGCGAAGTCACCGGACTGATGCCGTTGGTTGTCGTTCCGTACATCGAGTCGCCGGCCGAGGTGGGCGAACGGCTGGCGAAGCAGAATAGAATGAGGAAAGTTGTTGTCAGGACCGGCATCGCTTTCATCATGCTGGTTGCCATTGCGATGTATGTTCTTTTCTTTCCGTTGAATACAGCCATGAATCAAACGCAGGGACATAGTAACGGTAATAATCATGCCCTGATTGGAGAATGACCAATGATTAATAAGGCGGATGGATATCCACTCGACTCGATCCAATACACGAAAACCCAACGGGTCACTATTGATCCCGATGTGCTGCGCAATAACCGGGTTATTATGGGACTTTACAACGATCCAAGAGCGGATATATTCCGTGTGCTCCGGACCAATGTCCTCAAGCAGCTCAGGGAAAACAACTGGAATAGCTTCGCAGTCACCAGCGCGACGCCAAACGCGGGAAAAACATTCATCTCCATCAATCTCGCGATCGCCATGGCCATGGAGGGAAATCAAAGCGTTCTCGTCGTTGACGCTGATCTCAGGCGGCCAAGTGTGGGCCAATATCTGGGATTGCAATGGGAATTCGGACTGGTCGATTGTCTGGAAGGAGAGGTGCCCCTGGAAGATGCCTTAATCAATCCCGGTATTGAACGCCTGGTGATATTGCCGGGTAAAAACGCCAGCAACAGTGCTTCGGAATTGATTTCATCCCACAAAATGGTCAATTTGATCGAAGAGATCAAATCGCGCTATGAGTCGCGGATAATCATTTTCGATATCCCGCCGCTTTTTGCCGCGGACGATGCGCTGTTGTTTATGCCCTATATCGATGCGGCTCTGCTGGTTGTAGAGGATGGAAAGAATACGGCCGATGAACTCCAGCATTCCATGTACATTCTGGAGCAGACCAACCTGCTTGGGCTGGTGGTGAACAAGTCACTGCAGCCGCTTCCGACCTATCAGTATGGGTACCCGTGTGAAACCGCCTGAAAAAATCAGGGCTTATTATTGCCTGAATCGCTCAGGATTGAACTGAAGTGGAGGATGGGCGAATGATTCATGTTTTACAAAAAAAGCCGTTGAGGGGAGGCGGGAATGATTTCAGCACAGTCGGAAATGGGCTTTATTTCCTGACCGGCGCCCACGCTTTTCCGCGACTCGCTTGACGGCATGAGGCAATAATACCGGATCGTTGAAAGCCCGTTGAATTGCGCCAGTGCGCCTGATTTCGCGGCAATCTCAATGACACGGTTTTCAAAACAAGGCATGAGGAGTATTGCAGAATGAAGATTACGGTAGTAGGCGGCGGCCGGATGGGACTTCCCCTGGCTTGCATGTTCGGCAGACATGGCGCAAGCGTAACAGTGAACGACATCAATCAGACGCTTGTGGATGCTGTTCATGCCGGTGTTTGTCCTTATGAAGAGCCGGGGCTGGCCGAGCTCATGGATGATTTGCACAAGGAAGGCCGGCTTCAGGCCGGCACGGATACCAGCAAGGCCGCGTCCGAAGCCGATGTGATCGTGGTTATCGTACCCGCCCACCTGACGTCCGAACGCGATATCAATTTCAGCATACTGCAGCAGGCTTCGGAGGAAATCGGCAAGGGGCTTCGCCCTGGCACGCTGGTGGTGTACGAGACCACCGTGGCCGTGGGCGGTACCCGGCGCTGCCTGATACCGTGCCTGGAACGGCACAGTGGTTTAAAGGCAGGGGTAGACTTCCATGTGGCCTACAGTCCGGAACGCGTGAAGGCAAACCATGTGCTGGCGCGACTGGAGACCACGCCCAAAATTGTCGGCGGTCTGGACTCTGATTCATGCGCAAAGGCGGTGGCATTTTATCAGCGCTATCTGGGGGCGCCGGTTGACGATGTGGGCACTATCGAAGCGGCGGAGATGGCCAAATTGCTGGGCATGCTCTACCGGGACGTGAACATTGCCTTGTCCAATGAGTTTGCGGCTTTTTGCGAAATCGCCGGCGTTGATTTCGAGCGGGTGCGTCTGGCCGCCAATACTGACGGCGAGGCAAATCTGCTGTTGCCGGGCATTGGTGTAGGCGGTCATTGCGTGCCGGTCTATCCGTATTTCCTGACCCGGGAATCGCGGCGCTTGGGCCTGCCTCAACGTATTTCAGAAGCCGCCCGCGAAATCAACGATTCCCAGCCCGCCAGGCAATTGAAACGGATTGAAGCAAGATGGAAGAACCTGAATGGCAAAAACGTGCACATCCTGGGGCTGGGCTTCCGGCCTGGCGTCAAGGTGGACACCTTCAGCCCAACCTATGCACTGCGCGACGAACTCCAGCGATTGGGCGCGCGCGTGACGATCGAGGATCCCCATTACACCGATGAAGAAGTTCGCGATGCCGGGTTTGAACCGGGCACGATAGAGGCTGCATGCGTCGTCGTTCTGAGCACGGCCCACGCTCAATTCGCTGATCCTGATTTTATTGCGTGGCGAAAGCAAGGGGTGGAAGTGGTGCTGGATGGCCGTAATTTCTGGAACCAGCAGGACGCCGAAGCGGCCGGCGTGCTTTACTTCGGAATCGGGCGATCTTCGCGCGCGGAACGCACTGTCCTGGAAACGATCTCTACGGTGAACCCGCCGCATGGGCTTGGCTGAGGAGGCTATTGTCCAATGAGGCGTTCTACAAGATCGGTATAGACCTTTTTGTGCGCGCTCCAGTGGTAAACCTTTGCGAAGCGTTCGGTCGCGTTACGGGACAGAACGCTTCGTTTACCGGCGTCCCGATAAAGCGTAATCATTGCCTCGGCGAGGGAGCCGGCGTTTTCCGCCGCGAAGAACTGCACCATTTCCTCATCGAAATAGCGGCTGATCGTGCCTGTTTCAGGCACGATGCAGGGGATTCCCATCGTGACGTATTCGAGCAACTTGGTGGGCAGCATGATGTCCGTGCCGCTGCTGATGCGCAAAGGAATCAGGCCGACATCCGCGTCGTGGATCATCGAGGGAATCTTTTCCACCGGCACGAAGCCGTCGCTGAACTTGACCGTATCCTGCAGGCCGAGCCGATCGCTCAACGCCAGTAAGTGCTCCCGTTCCTCGCCCGCGCCGATAATGCGGAGCTCCATGCGCGGTATCGCGTCTTGAGCTTTCGATACCGCCTCTAAGGCGATATCCAGTCCGAGTCGGCGGGCAAGGGTGCCATGGTAAACCATCACGAACGGCGCGTTTTCGGGCTTGGCGGGCAATTGTCCGCGCGCCGCGAAAATGCGGTCATCGGGCAGATTCATCAGTATGTGGATTTTCTCGCGCGGGATGCCTCTTGCGGACAGAATATCCTTCAGGCGATCCTCGACAGTAATCACGGCCGAGGCGAATTTTCCGGCCCAGCGTTCCTGCAGTTTCAGTGCCCTGACGATCCAGTGCTGTTCTCCGGAAGAAAACTTCTCCAGATAGAGTTCGGGCATTAAATCGTGTACGTCATGAATTACCGGGACGCCGAGCAGACGCGGCAGGCAGGTTGCGAATACCAAAAAATCAGGCATGTTGTTGATATGAATCAGCTGATAGCGCAACGGGCGCAGCGATAAATGCGCGAATATCATTAAAAAGAATACAAGGTAATCGATCATGTATTCGAGAAATGAAGTGCACTTGTTCTTCAAGCCGATGGTTTTGATGATATCCACGCCGGCGATGGTTTCACGGTGCGGTTCCCCGTGCTGGCGCCGCGCCAGAAACACGACATGATGACCGCGCTCCACCAGGGCCTCTGCCTCGCGTTTCACTCTGGGATCCCGGCGGTAATTGGTATAGGCCGCCATGAAAACACATGCCATAGGCTATTTCCTCATTGATCAATATTGGCAATCCCGCGCCATTGCGCGGCTAACATTCATCACGCTTCATGTACCTTCAACCATCTTCTTTATAGCCTTCGCCGAAGCTTATGTAATTTTTCGCTTGCCGGCGCCAGAAATCATTGATGGTTCTGCCATCTGTAGCGAGACCGTTCGTCTCAAGCGTATAGCCGACCATTTTCCAGAACAAATGGTCATAACCGGGGTCGCGCGCGCCTTTGAAAACGATCGGATGCCATACGATCGAGACGCAACCCCGCTTGCGGCGCAGGGTGTCGAGCGTAGTCCGGATGACCTCCCACGCGCGTGCGCCTTTCAACCCCAGATAGCCCCGCAAGGTAACGTCCATCAGGAACAGGTTGAGCTGAAGCACGTTATAAGGACGATCCTCGGCGAGGCAGTAAGGGAAATAAGGATAGGAAAATCCGGCACGCGGCCCCGTGCGGTCCGGGAATCCCATGGACATGTCATACTGGATGCCTGCCTGTTCCTGCGCGCTAAATAAGGCGTCATAGTGGAATGAAAGAAAGTGCTGGCGCGAGCCGGACGGCCGGCCCAGGCGCCGCGCCAGAAGTGCCGCTTCCTCTACATACCAGACGGGGTTTTCGGTGGACCGGTAGCTGCCGTGCAGACACAGGTCGAAACCGGCATCGGGAATCGCGCGCAAATAGTCGCGGATGCGGTCGTCCTCGATGCGATAGTTGACGTCGTTGGGATGCCTGTGACCGACGGCTACCTGGAACGATGCACGCACCCCCAGTTCTGTCTCCCGCTCAATGATATCGGGCACGCAGCCATAAGGATCGTCTCTATGCATCAGCGCGCGTGCCAGTCCTGCCGCAGCCCGCCAGGCGTCAGCCGGATCGCGGTGGCGGACGAGGTGGCGCAGCACCGTTTTCGCGCCCTGTTTGACGATATCGATGATATTGGCCGGAATAAAATCGATATCATGCGACAGGACGAGCGCATAGGCGGCATCTTGCGGCCATGCGAGCGCGTGCCATGGTTCTGTTTCAAGCCGGACGCAGAGCGCATGCAACTGTGTCATGAGCGCATCAAGGTACTGATCGACGATATCTTGCGGCACGCCCAAACGCGCAAAGATACTGTTCGAGTACAGGCTTCGCGTTTCATCCTTGTCCGGCCCGAGACGTTCGGACCAGGCGCTCAAGAAATAAAAGGCATTGGCGGCGAGATCGAAAGGGATGTTCAGTGCGGTCTCGAAACCGGCGGCTGTTTTTGGGAACAGGACGATCGATCCATCGACGGCGACAGCGGCCTCGATAGCGGCATGGCTTTCGAGAAATAGCCAGGATTCCGGACAATGGGCAACAGCCAGACATCGTTCGAGCGGCCATGAAGGCTCCTTGGAAGAACTATACAAGAGCCAGGGACCGTGCGCCGGCGGCAAAGCGGAATACACCACCGGAATCCCCCGCGCCATGAATAATGTATCAAACACATAACGGACTTTGGGCAGTAACGGATCATTACAGCGCAAGACGATATGAAGTGGTTCGCTCATGTCAGGGTGTTTCCCTCCGCGCGGTGAAAGCATTCATGATTTGTCCAGATGAATAACCCCAGAGAGCACAGAGTTTACTCGTTTCCACGCTCCTGCGTGGAAATGCAGACCGGGCCATACGACGTGCCGCTCTCAAAGCTCAGTACCGGTTCCCACGGAGGACCATGGGAACCAGAAACGCTCCTGCGTGGGAATGCATAAGGGCACAAGTACCCATAGGGCATAAATGAATTCGCACCTACAATTTACCCGCCATAATGAAATTGACTGACTATAGACACATCATATTGCTTAACCGTAGCCAGATCATTAAGTGCTATTGCTTAGGTGTTTATACCAACTTTAACGTTGTGCTAAACCAGAGGACAATAATCCCTAAGGATTTGGTCGTAAATAATTTCCCTGTTTAAACATAGGATGCGCCGACGCCAGGAGGCGCATCGTTCGCGAGCGATGCGCTTCACTGCGCCGCCTGGAGCGCCTACTTTTGGTCAGCGCATCCTATGCAAGGTTCCAGTCTCAGGAAGTCTTTTTAGCCAGATCATAAGTCAACGAAAATAAAGCGGATAACAGTTCGCGCACAATATCTGCAACGTCAGCCGCTGGGCATTTCAACAACCTGGGGTGCATCCGCAACTACTACAGAATAAAGGGGCAGGTTCACGCGCACGCGCGTGAATTAACAGAGACTTAACGCAGGTATTCGCATGAATGGCATTGTTGCTAAACAGCAAAGTTCGGCTGACCGCACGGTTGCTCTCAACAGGAAAGCTGGTGCGATGAGTTCTATCGACGTAATGGTGCCATGTTATAACTATGGTCGCTTTCTGCGGGAATGCGTCGAAAGTATCCTAAGCCAATCGGGGGTTGATATCCGGGTTCTGATCATCGATGACGCCTCCCCCGATAACACGGCGGAAATCGGGGCTCAGCTGGCGCGAGAGGACGCGCGCGTCAGCTTTTATCGACATTCCGGCAACAAAGGACATATCTCAACCTTTAACGAAGGCGTCGATTGGGCTTCCGCCGACTACTTTTTGCTTATCTCAGCGGATGATTTCTTGTTTCCCGACGCCTTAGGCCGGGCGGTTGGGCTAATGAACAGACATCCGGAAGTGGGTTTTATTTTTGGTAAAGCGGTTGATTTCATTCTCACTGACGGCGATTACATCAGTCAACCGCAAACCTTCGTTAATAAGGTCATCACACAAATCACTGATAATTTGGAGTCCCGCACTCTGAGTGGGGTCGAATTTCTTAAGCTTATCGAGACCAGTCGATCGGTAAATATTGTGAGGACTCCTACCGCAGTGGTTCGGACAGAACTACAGAAGCGTGTGGGGGGATACCTTTCTGAGCTACCGCATAGTGCCGATATGGAGATGTGGTTGCGTTTGTCCGCGCATGCTTCGGTAGGGATTTTGAACGAATACCAGGCGGCGACCCGTTACCATGGCGGCAACATGCAGTTTAACTACTACAAGGCGAAAGGTTTGGCGGATCTTGAGCAACGGAAAGAGGCTTTCGAGTGCTTCTTCAAGGCCTATAGTCATACCTTGCCTGAAGCTCAACAACTACACGGCAGATTACTCAGCCATCTTGGCTTGCAGGCGGTTAGACAAGCAAGCCATGCGTTCAGCGATAAAGAGGTGGCACTCAGCGAGCAGCTCGCTGAGTTCGCGCTCAATAGTTATCCGGAAGTCAAGAAATCACTGCCTTGGGCTATTTTGACGTGCAAACGAATGATGGGTGTTGAATTATCCAGTTGCTTGGCCCCTGTTATCAGACGGATCCGCCAAGTGGCGCCGGCATTGTTGAGGCGCGACTCGTAAAGCGAGCAGAGGGCTGTAATGGCCTTGTTTTTCACCTTGCAATTGGCTTAATCGAGAACGGGTTAGCGGGTATGGGCCGTATAAAATACTCTACTGTTATCAGGACCTTTAATTCTGAAAAAACCCTGGCTATTACTTTAGATTCATTGCAGCGCCAAACACTGGCGCCTAGCGAATATATCTTTGTCGATTCAGGTTCGACTGACGGCACGCTTGATTTGTTGCCGGCTGATTCCGTGATCCATAATTTTGTGGGGACTGAGTTCAATTACGCCGAAGCCCTGAACCAGGGCATCAGTCACGTTTCCACGGCGTATGTATTAATCATCAGTTCTCATACCGCGCTAGGGGTGGATAATTCGATCGAGTTCGCGCTTGACTTGCTGCGTTTGAATGAAAATATAGGAGCGGCATATTTTGATACCTATAATCAAGAGGATCTTGGCGCCTTAAGGTATGAGCTGATAGATGAAAGCAATTTCGATGGATTTTGCGGGCTTTCGAACACCTGCTCGATCATCAAGGTTCCGCTGTTGCGGAAACGAGGATTCAGGCCCGAGGTATTCACGGCGGAAGATCAGGAATGGGCAAAGTGGCTGTTTTTCAGCGAAAAAAAGGCAGTTGCCCGGATTTTAGGGTCCGGAGCGCTAAATCACAATCCTAGAAAGGACTCGCTGAGAAAACGGCTCAATGAATATGTGAGCGTAGCTTATTATACGAATAGGGATTTGCTTGGTTTTCATAATATTGCAAAGCTCGCTTTAGGTGTCCTTAGACAGCCCGGTCCCCGGCCAAGACTAAGGCTAAGGCTATTCAATCTTGTACTTTGCTTTCGTCTGATTGCCTGTCATTTCGTCAAGCCAACTCCGAAATCCAGATATTTTTAGCTGATGTGCGAAACAGCACGGTTTTTAGTCATATCGATTTTGGAATCATTCTGGCGACATGCCTGGCTTTGTCTTTCACCTTGCAATTGACTTAATCGAGAACGGGTTAGCGGGTATGGGCGGCATAAAATATTCTACTGTTATCAGGACCTTTAATTCTGAAAAAACCCTGGCTATTACTTTAGATTCATTGCAGCGCCAAACACTGGCGCCTAGCGAATATATCTTTGTCGATTCAGGTTCGACTGACGGCACGCTTGATTTGTTGCCGGCTGATTCCGTGATCCATAATTTTGTGGGGGCTGAGTTCAATTTCGCCGAAGCCCTGAACCAGGGCATCAGTCACGTTTCGACAGCGTATGTATTAATTATCAGTTCTCATACCGCGCTAGGGGTGGATAATTCGATCGAGTTCGCGCTTGACTTGCTGCGTTTGAATGAAAATATAGGGGCGGCATATTTTGATACCTATAAACAAGGTGTGGATTGTGGTGCCTTAAGGTATAAGCTGATTGATGAAAGCAATTTCGATGGATTTTGCGGACTTTCGAACACCTGCTCGATCATCAAGGTTCCGCTGTTGCGGAAACGAGGATTCAGGCCCGAGGTATTCACGGCGGAAGATCAGGAATGGGCAAAGTGGCTGTTTTTCAGCGAAAAAAAGGCAGTTGCCCGGATTTTAGGGTCCGGAGCGCTAAATCACAATCCTAGAAAGGACTCGCTGAGAAAGCGGCTCAATGAATATGTGAGCATAGCTTATTATACGAATAGGGATTTGCTTGGTTTTCATAATATTGCAAAGCTTGCTGTAAATGTCTTTAGACAGCCCGAGCCCCGGCCATGGTTAAGGCTAAGATTCTTCCATCTTGTACTTTGTTTTCGTCTGATTGCCTGTCATTTTGTCAAGCCGGCTTCGAAGTCCAGATATTTTTAGCCGACTTCAGGCACCCTGATGATGAATGGCAGGATTATCCGTTCTCATAGGTATGGCAACGTGGCTAGCGTGTTTTTAACAATGTTTCCCCGGAGGCAGAGCGTGGTTTCCATAAACACAATCGGGTTGCAGGCGCTATATCGGGACAAGCGGCGTTTAGCGGCGGCTAATGGAACGTAATTGAGTGAATAACTCGATGATGACTCCACGGGTCTCAGTCGTGATGCCTGTCTACAATGGCGAGCGCTTTTTGCGCGAAGCTGTCGAGAGTATTCTCGACCAAAGCTTTCAGGAGTTCGAGTTCATCATCATTGACGACGGTTCCACCGACTCCACTGCCTCTATACTTGACAGCTACCATAAGCAGGACGCGCGGGTACGCGTTTACCACCAGGAGAACAAGGGCTTAGTGGCGTCTTTAAACTACGGTTGCGAGCTCGCACGGGGCAAGTATATTGCACGGATGGATGCCGATGACATCGCTATTGGAAACCGCCTGATGTGGCAGGTGGAGTTCATGGAAAAACATCCAGAGGTCGGGATTCTGGGCGGTGCCGTCGAAATAATCGACACACTAGGCAAGTCCTTGAGGATTTCCGGCAATCCGGTTGCGGATCACGAACTCAGGCGGGCCTTCCTTGAATATTGCGCGTTTTGGCATCCCACCGTTCTTATGCGAAAAGACATCCTTGCTTTAACCGGTGGTTACCGAAAAGCTTTTTTCGGCGCTGAAGACTACGAATTGTGGTTGAGAATCGCGGATCATTCCCAATTGGCCAATCTTGACGCAGTGCTGCTGAAGTACCGGCTCCATCTTTACCAGGTAACGGTTGGCAAGGTCAGGCAGATGGCTTTTAGCACCCTTGCCGCCCAGGCGGCCGCGGCGCTCAGGAAAAAAGGACTCCCCGATCCATTAAGTTCGGTTGAGGAAATTACCCCGGCGGTGCTGGCCGGGCTTGGTGTGAACGAGGCCGCGCAGCAGGCCGCCCTCGCCCGGAGATACCTGTGGAGTATCGGCACGCTATACGACAATGGTGAGTACGCCCGCGCTTTCGATGTGCTGACTGAAATGTTAAAGCATTGTGACTGGAAACAGGCGGAGAAGCGGATAATTGCCGACCTTCGCCTGCTGGAAGCACGGCTATACTGGAGGCAAGGACGGTTCGCGAGGAGCATTGTGAGCGCCGGTCGCGCGGCCGGCATCCGGCCGATCATATTGACGCGCCCGCTCAAGCCATTGTTGCGCCGGCGTTGAAATTTTTCGATTAATCAAACTGGAAGGCATCAAGGAACGTGCCCGTTTATTTGAAAAATATAATTTATGAACTCAAAAATACCGAAACGAATCATTCAGATATGGGGAGGAAGTCCCGATTTGCCGTTGTTAGCGAAGGCCTCTGCCGCCAATGTGAGGCTGCTCAATCCTGAATTCGAGTACTTGCTTTTTGACGATGGTCGCATCGAGAGCTTTATCAATGAACAATTTCCTGAATATCGAGGCGTATTTGAGTCGTTCCGGTATCCTATCCAACGGTACGATTTTCTCAGGTACTTAATTATTTATCGTTATGGCGGCTTTTACTTCGATCTGGACGTCTTCCTCGCGTTTAACCTGTCAGAGCTATTGGATTTTGGTTGCGTATTTCCTTTCGAACGGCTGACCTGGAGCGACTTTTTACGCAACGAGTATGGGATGGACTGGGAAGTCGGCAACTATGGGTTTGGAGCGGCGGCAGGGCACCCTTTTCTGCGGGCGGTCATTGAAAATTGCGTGAGAGCGCAACATGACAGGAAATGGAGCGAAGCCATGACGCATTCCCTTCCGCGCCTGCTCCGGCAAGAATTGTTTGTTATCTACACAACCGGGCCGGGATTGGTATCCAGGACGCTGGCAGAATACCCTGATGCCGCCAACCAGGTAGAAGTGCTCTTTCCGGATAATGTTTGCGACAAAAAAAATTGTTGGAATCTGTTTGGAAAATATGGAATCCATTTGGGAGGCGGCAGCTGGCGTACTCAACATGGCTTCTTGGGAAAACGCTTGATCAATTTTTGGGCGGGACGGAATGAAAAACGGGCAATAGCATACGCCCGCGGGCTCGGCGGGAGCAGGTCCCTGGAACATAAGAGCATGACCAGCGGCTGATGGCATTGCCAAGCCGTTAATGTCAGCTCATGCCTCTCGGCCTTGTTCTGACGAGTAAAAATCTGCAGCTTATTCAAAGTGTGCAAATAGTGCGAATAAATTCGCACCTACAAATTAACCTTCACGATTAAACTGGCTGACTATGTAGGTATGTATATGAAATGTATGGTAATAACAACGTGAAAAACGCCTATATCTATCCCATCAGCGCCAGAGCCGAAAAGGTTGCCACACATAACCCTTATCTTGACGACTTTGTTGAAGCCATGGGAACGCATTTCAATTTTGTCAATAAAGACAATCCGTCGACAGCTGGTTTGTTCGGCATGCTCAAATATTTATTCCAGATCGACTATGTTTTTTTTAACTGGATTGAAGATGTTCCGGACAAAAAAGCCGGATTGGCTCAGGCAATCTTTCTGCTCTTTTTTCTGCACATTTCGAGCTCATTGAAAATTAAAGTGATCTGGACGATGCACAATAAGCTTTCTCACTCCAATGAGCATTTTTTGCTGAAAAAAATAATATTCCGAACTTTGCTGCGCAGAGCGGACGGGATACTTACCCATTCGAATGAAGGCGTCCTATACGCGGAAAGCATGGTGCCCGGCAGCCGGGAAAGAATCATCTACTTGCCGCACCCGGTAAAAAACAGAATAAGCCAGCGTGACAGTCAGAAAAAATTCGATCTGTTGATCTGGGGGACAATAACCCCCTATAAAGGCATAGTCGAATTTCTTGAATATCTTTACAGGAACAATTATCAAAATAAATACGAAATCTTGATAACCGGTAAAGTGGCCTCAGAAAAACTACTGGATCTATTACTCGGCTGCTCCAATCAGAATATAGTTATCAAGGATGAATGGACGGACAATGAAGCCTTGCAGTCTTTAATCGGCCAGTCAAGGCTTGTTCTTTTTACTTATGCCAAATCCAGCGTTTTGAGTTCAGGCGCGCTAATGGATTCGCTTGGATTCGGGGCCCGGGTCATTGGGCCGAATGTAGGGGCATTTGCCGATCTCGAAAAAGAAGGCCTGATAAGGACTTTCAATGATTTCGATGATCTAGTTGCAATATTGGATGATGAACTACATAACGCGAGCGGCATTTGCAACGACAAGCTGACGTTTTTTTTGGGCGATAATTCATGGGTTAGATATGCCGAGAAATTAGGAAATTTGCCCTTCTTCAGTTAATTTCCCTGTTTAAACATAGGATGATGATATGGACTCCTCTTCACTCCCACGGTGTCATAATGCACCCAACAATAAACAACGGAGCAAAGAGGAGCCCGAAATGAATGATAATGTAGTTGGCCTGGACATCGCAAAGAACATCTTTCACTGCTATAGCCTGAACGCCGAGGGCAAAGCGATCAGGAAAAAGCTCAAGCGAGCAGAATTGCTGGCTTTTTTCGCCAATTACCCGGCGAGTCTGATTGGCATAGAAGCTTGCGGCGGAGCCCATCATTGGGGGAGAGAACTGACTAAGCTGGGGCATCAGGTCGTGCTGCTGAATGCCCGTTA
>NZ_JQKS01000003.1:0-222707 GCF_000746145.1 Methylobacter sp. BBA5.1 | reverse complement strand
TCACAACGTGTTCCTGACAACTGTTCGAGTTTTAAAAAGTAGGCTGAAGCGATCTTTGCTGCATGACGATGTTATTAAATACACCTAAGTCGTGTCGGTCTACCTCAGCCTTTTTTCACTAGAATTCCTATTCTAATGAAAACGCGTTAAGTTGCTTGGTTTTAATCATACAAGTCGTGCTCACGCCCCTTACCTACATCCCTGTAGGCAACGCCGAAGGGGGACGGAAAGACAAGCCGGTTGCGGGTGCTAAAATTCACGTTCCTTAGTAATGGCTATGGAATAAATCAGGGAATTGTAGGTGCGAATTCATTCGCACTGTGCGGATAAGTCCGCACCTACACCGGAAATTCATCCGCGCACTTGAGGAAGTTATTTTGTGCGCGTTCCTTAGTTGCCGGCCATGGACGCGGCAATGCCTTTAAGCCAGGCTCCAGCGACCGGCTCTTCCGCCTGCCCCATGGCATTTGCAAAGGTAAAAGGCACGGAAACCAGTTTCATGCCCTTATTAATCTGTATGGCAAAATGCAAATGCGGGCCGGAAGTAAAGCCGGTGTTGCCGGAATAACCGAGCAATTGGCCGGCTATTACCTTCAAGCCAGGGTAAACCCGGGCTTTATCCTCTTCCAAATGGGCGTAAATCGCCATCGAGCCGTCGTCGTGCAAGATTCTGATGCTATTGGCTTTTGAGCTATAGGCTTCGTTAGGACCGCCTTTGTAAAAGTCATTGATGACTTCCATGACCATTCCCGATTTAGCTGCATAAACAGGTGTGCCTATCGGCATGACAATGTCCACCGCATATTTGTTCTGCTCATCGGTATGACTGAAATTGCCTTCGAAAGCCTGGGATATTTGAAACGAGGCACCCGGAGCAATCGGTGGCAAATAGCTTTCCATGGCCGTATATTCAGTTATAGGGGAGCCGATGGCGTAACGGTATTGAAGGGTAAAGCGCCAGGCTTCATTTTCATTAATTCCGCCTACTTCGAAAAGTGTCTCGGATTCCCCCGGTGCAATCACAAACCGCTGGGGAAGTTCCGGCAGTGCGCGGGCGTTTTCCTGTTCGGAAAAGCTGACTTCGACTTCCACGGGGCCAGCATAATCGTTGCGGATATAAAATTTTGGCTGCTTTTCGTCGGATTTCAAGAGCCAGACGCGTTGCTTGCTTGCCACTTTCATCTGCCTGACAGTTACCGGTTGCCCGGTTTTCGGTGGCTGGTCGGTAAAATGCCAGATGCCTTGCGCATCTTGAAATTTATAGAGTTTCTTACCCGTGGCAGTAAATGAAATTAACGTCAGCAGTATAAAAATTAATGTTGAAGGTTTCATATGTTACTCCAGGCCAAAATCAATCGACCTGCTCGTAAGCATTATATATGCTTCTTTTAAGGTCGAAACTGAAGTTTTGTAATTCAAATATAGTCTCAGCGCCTGGTAATCTTTCCGGCCTTATAAATTGTTAAGGAGTTTAGATAATACATGCTTTTTACTTGTCTATTTATATATCGGTTTGTGCCAGGAGTATAGAGAATGTGAAAGTATTCAATTTAAAGGGTTTAACCATGACGGACACGAATGCCATCAAGAGTGGAGGTGCTGGAATTGCGGCTGAAACAGCAATCGAGAGTGATTGGTCTTAAGTTACCGATTAACTTGATTTTATTCTTCGTGACTTTCGTGATCTTCGTGGTGAACAAGAATTTTCAGAGCGTTTTCATTAATTCTTTCAAAGTTTCTATAGTGTTAACCCTAACTAAGCAGTATTACTAATTATATTGATGATAGGTTTGAGTTATGATCCTTAAAAAACACCAAGTCTGAATTAAATTGAGACTAGTGTAAGCTTAATACAGGCAAGGGTAATCTGATAATCAGGTTATTTTTTGCATGGGCATGTCGATTTTATTTTCATAGTCACCAGAAGGATCTCCGGCAAATCGTTTACTCGGATCATAGTGAATTCAGAGTCTTACGGGAGGCGGGGACTTACGTATTTCATTTTTGCGTTGTTATTTGAAACTTATCAATAAATAATCAAAGGCTTATTTGTCTTTTTCCATAGGCTGCCGAGCTTAAGCTAGTGAAGTGGCTTAATGAAAAGTGAGATTAAATATGAATGCAAATCTTCAAATTTTATTTATCAGTACGGACCACTATTATCGGGGATTATTGAAAGGTTATTGTCATGCGCAGCACTATACTTTTCTTGAGCTGACGGATGATAAGAAAATCACTAAAGCGGTTTTTAAAACCCATTTGGATCTGATTATCCTGGATATGCGTTGGGCGGTGGTTTCATTGAAGAAAGACGATTGGCAAGCATTGCAGGAAATGATCATTAATCATCGTATACCGGTATGTGCACTACGTAATAAGGAATACAGTGCCGCACTGAAAGACAAACCAGATTCATGGATAGATACTTTCTTTGATGAGCCGCTTATTATTGAACAGCTTGACGGATATCTTCGGAAGAAATTCAATCAGCATGCCCATGTGCAAAACGAAAGACGAATGCAGGAAAGGCGCTCTGTGGCGGACCGGAGAGCGTTCCATCGCGATAAAAGTAGTGCATCACGGCAGCCGTTAGATGCGGTGCAATATGAAACGCTGACGAAAAGCGGAAATGGTGAATATGGGGTCGTCGGTCCTTTTCAGATTGATCGGCGTTTCAAAACTGTTTCGTTGCACGGTAAAAATATCGATCTTACTCGTAAGGAATTTGAATTGTTCGAGTTGCTGTCCAGGGATGTTGATCGCGTGCTGATGGCCGAAGAGATTATTCAGCATCTCTGGCCGGGAAATAACCGCGCAACCAAATCCGATCTTTATCAATACATGCACTTGCTACGGAAAAAGATCGAAGAAGATCCCGATAACCCGCAGTGGATTTTGACTGTTAAGGGTTTCGGGTACAGGCTGGATGCCCGGGGAGGTTCTGAAGGAAAAGACCCGGAAGAGAACTATACCGATCTAGGCCCATGGCGTTCCATTGTGCCCGCGGCGCAGTAGAAAATTTCCGTCAAGGCGTGACTAACATACAATAGTGGCCCGTGATCAAGCTTTGGGACTGCGCGAGGGACCGGTTGGATCTGTCAGGGCCTAATTAATTAACTTGCGTTCTTGCAAGGTTTGAATAGGCATAAAAATACTTTATCCCAGGCAAGCCGGGGTACAGGATTAACATAACCGCGCGCCGAGGAGATAAAGAAAATCGTCTGAATTCTTGAAGCAAAAAGCATTTTTATTACAGCCTCGTTTTTTCAGGTTGCAATAGCTATTGATATCGGTAATTTACGCATTCTGTAATGCCGATAATAATGGGGTCATGAAGGGGAAGAATAATTTTTGTTAGCCGCATAGTTCTGGAGTTAGCTGTTGTTGGCCGGTTTTTAAATATTCCGGGTTGATTTGTTCGATCGGGCAATGGTCCCTTAAATCATTATTTAAGAACTAACCCGAATGCTGAAAATGCCTTTGGATTGCTTAATGTCATTTAAATAAATACTGTCAGCTATGGGTATTCAAATTGCGCGGTATTTCTAGGATATTAGGATATTTCATTGGTAACCAGTTCGTATTTCCCGGAAAGGCAATAACTTATATATTGGCTTATTTTAAGTATTATTTTAGAGCAGTTCTATGGAAATTTAAGAGGTCTTGCTTGACACTATTAGTCGAGATAGCTGGTGGTTTAGCCGTTTTTATAACACGCGGATCCTACAGCTCATCCAAATTCATCAGAAAAATCTGATGGTCTTCTATCTAAAATATGGAGTCAAAGACATGAACCAATTCAAGAAAAAAATCTTAGCAGCAGGTATTCTGTTGGCTTTGGGGTCGGTTACGAGTGCATGGGCACAGCCTACTAACGAGATAGATGGTGATGAAAATACTATAACCTCAACATCAACCATAGATAACTCAGACAACAGTACGAACGATAACTCAAACAGCAGTACAAACAGCAGCAATAATACAGACGACAATTCGAACAACAGCACAAACAGCAGCAATAATACTGATGACAATTCGAACAACAGCATAAACAGCAGTAATAATACAGATGACAATTCGAACAGCAGCGTAAACAGCAGCAATAATACAGCCGACAATTCGAACAGCAGCACAAACGATAGCAATAACAGTACCGCCTCAGTTGGATCAGGAAACGGCTCTGCAGCCGCCAATGGCGGTGATGCTACTGCTGACTATAAGGTTAACGAATCAACCTTGGCCGGTACCGTTACAGGCACAGGCACCGCTCCTAACTGGTCCGGTGAAGATACTGCCACTTACACCGCCAGCAATAACATCACTGATGCGTTCAATGGCACCGCCGGTATTAACCAAATGGTACAAAACACTGGATCTGGTGCTCTGGTTCAGCAACAAGTTTCTTTTCAAGGCAACGTAAACGTCAACCAATAAACAAGCTATATAAGCTGAACGTTTAGCTTTAGTTGATGAAGTTTGCCGGTGAGCGAATGAGAGCTCGCCGGCTTTTACAGGTGCTGTAAATAACAAGTCTATATAACGGAATGGAGGATATTATGGATACGATTGTAAAGGCGGGTTTATTGACTCTCCTTGTCGCCCTGGCGCCAATCCGGGGGGCTACTGCTGATTCAACCGATGAGCAGAGTGATATGGCTTTTTTACAGGCTGACGCCGTATTACTTGAAGAGCTGGAAAATGAGCGAGGCCGTGAGGGCGTGGATTTCACGGCGCTTAATAACATGAACGTGCGGGCCACATTAAGCGGCAATGACGTCAATAATAGCGTTACGGGCTTCAATGTTATAAATTCAGGCGCATTTTCTGATTCAAGCGGCTTCAATTCAGTTATTCAAAATTCAGGTAACAATGTTGTGATTCAGGATGCGACTATCGTGAATGTGACAATCATGCCTTAAGAAGTTTATAGGACAGGACGCGGTATGAAACGATTGATCGTTACAGGCGTTTTTTTTATCTTGCCCGCATTCAGTAGTCATGCAGGCGCTATCGATTTTAACGGGATCGCGGGAGGCGGGAATTTCAGTATTCCTGTGACCAGTTTCGCGGAACGCCGATTCAAGACCGTCTACAGGCAACAATATGATTTTAGTTGCGGCTCGGCAACTTTAGCGAGTCTGTTGACTTATCATTACGGCGATGCCGTCGATGAACAAAGCGTATTTGTCGACATGTATCAAAATGGCGATCAACAGCTGATACAGAAAAAGGGATTTTCGTTATTGGATATGAAGTTTTATCTGGAGAGGCGAGGCTATCAGGCTAATGGATACAAAATCAACCTGGACCAGTTGAGTGACGCCAATGCCCCGGCTATTACCATTATCGATCATAAGGGCTATTTGCATTTTGTGATTATAAAAGGGCTCAATGATCGGGAAGTTCTGGTCGGCGACCCGGCTGTGGGCTTGAAAACGATACCCCGGGACGAGTTTCAGGAAATGTGGGGTAACCGAATTCTCTTTTTAATTAAGAATCAACCAAACAGAACGGCACGTTTTCAGGACAAGGAGGAGTGGGCGCTTCGGGCGAAGTCGCCGTCAGATACTGTAGTCGATCGATCCAGTTTAGGCGAATTCAATTTATTGCGGCCTGGACCTTGGGATTTTTAACGATTTGATTGAGGTTATCAAGATGAAAGACTATCGATTCAAGCCGTGCCGAAAATTTTCCAACATTATATTTTGGCTAATGGCAGGTTTTACTTGTCAGGCTTTGGCGGCTGATTTGCCGGCTGAGGCCGACAGGTCCTTCAGCAATTGGGAGAGTGCTCCCGATACCGACTTGGCGCAGTTGCGCGGCGGTTTTGTTTTGCCGAATGGGATAACCATTGATTTCAGTCTGGAGAAGGCGATTTATTTGAATGGTGAGCAAACTTTCACCTCTGTTTTTCAATTGCCTAATAACGCTGCGCTTTTTCAGAACGGCTCACAAAACCTGGCGTCTACTTGGGTTGGTAACGCATTGAATTCCGTGATCCAGAACAACCTGGACAATCAGGCTATTAAGACCCTTACCACGATTAATATTGATTTGGGGGGCTTGAAAAACTTGAATCGGGATATTAATGCCAACACTTTTCGCGATCTTGTCATGCCTTCCTTTCAATAACCGTATCACATTGCAGTGAATCAATTTAGCGCATCAATATAATGGCTTGAAACTTTCATATTGATTGTGAGGCCATCCCACGCACATTGGAAAATTCCCAATGCAATCAATTAAATCCAATTATCTCATACGGGTAAGTAATTTTACTTAAGTAAAACTGCTAATTGCCCGGTAATCGGTAAAAGAATATAAAAAAAGAAAATAAATTAACAATAACTATTCGTTGCCGGATTTCACGATGTACTTAATATTCTATATACCCATATTAAGCCAGATAGTTGAAAGGGGGATCAATTCCAGTCGTAGTTCATTCAAGCAGTACTTTCTATTTTAATTGCCGATCGCAACTTCATTCTTTTTGAAGTGGTTAGTAGTTTATTAAATCAGGGAAAGGCTGTTGTTTACTCTTATCAGTTATAAAATGGAAGTGAAATAAATGAAGTTAGCCAAAATTGGGAGTGTCAGATTTTCTCTCCTGGGGATTCTTAACGGATTTATTTTTAGCGTATTTGCGGTGTTTTATAGTGAGGGTTTTGCCGAAACCATCGCGCAAGGGGACGATTCCATTGAACAATACCGAAAGCTGTTTATCGAGCAGCAAAAAGAATTCGAGAAGCAGCGGCGAATCATTGCTGAACAGGGCAAGCAACTCCAGATATTAAAAGCGCGCCTTGATTCGTTATCAAACCAGGCGGACGGGAGTAAGCCGGCGCCCGTCAAAAAGGCGTCCAAGCCTCCAGTAGTGGCGACAGCCGCGAAACCAGCTAACCGGACAAAGTCGTCCAGCCCCCTTCCATCCAAGCCTGTTGGCCAGGCGCCCCCGGAAAAAAAAGAAAAACCAAAGCCGCCGGAGCTGCCCCGTTTAAGTGAGACTGTGGGCGGCGTATTAACCAGAAAGGGCAAACTCGTTATCGAGCCGGCGCTGGAATACGCGTATACCGATAATGACCGGGTATTTCTCGATGCTTTCACATTCCTTCCTGCCATTGCTATTGGCCTTATCGATCTTCGGCAAATTAAAAGACACAGCTTTATCGGCAGTCTGGGCGCCCGGTATGGCGCAACGGATCTGCTTGAGCTGGAATTTAAAATCCCCTATGTCTACCGGGAAGACATTCAGCGCTCACGGCCTGTGAGCATTGGCGCGGGCATTGATGAAACATTCAATGCCAACGGCTATGACATAGGTGATCTGGAGTTCGCGGCACGTTATCAGCTGACTGACGGAAACGGGGGATGGCCGATTCTCATCGGCAATTTAGTGGCTACGGTGCCGACAGGGAAAAGCCCGTTCGACGTAGAGTATGAGCTTGCCCAAGGCGTGCCGGGCGCGCAATTTCCAACGGAATTGCCGACCGGGGCCGGGTATTTCAGCCTGCAACCAAGTATTACGGCACTGTATCCAACCGATCCGGCCGTTTTTTTCGGTAATCTTAGCTACAGTTACAATGCCGAAACGACCGAGAGTATTGGCGATGTTGATCCTGGGGATACGTTAGGTTGGAGCTTTGGCCTCGGTTTTGGAATTAACGAGCGTTCATCGTTTAGCTTGGGGTACTCGCACAAGCATGTCTTTAATTCCAAAATTAATGACGTGCGTCTGGAAGGCAGCGAATTGGATATCGGCCAGCTGCTGGTGGGGTATTCGTTTAAATATTCGCCAAAAACGACTTTCAATTTATCGCTCGGCATAGGTACCACGGATGATGCGCAAGACGTTAAACTTAATTTCAGGATGCCGATGACTTTTGATTTTCTCTCGCCTGGTTCATAATCCGTCCGTTCCCATAAGCAGTGCAAGTTATGCCGCATCCCGTCCCTCTGTATAACATTTACTGATCGATTTTCACCACGCTTCGGACAAATACATCTTCTGAATCCGTTCATGTATTGGTTATCATGTGGTTTTCCAGGTTTGTGTGTCGATCATGTCTTTTATCAATAATCTCGCAACTGAATTTGCCTCATTACCCGAATCGCTAAAAACCAGCGTATCGTCATCCCTGGCGGCATGGTGGGAACGGCTCTCGGAGTCGGACCTGACTTTTCAGGCAACGCCGGAATTCACCTCTTCGCTGGTCAAGGTCTGGGGCTCGAGCTGTTTCGTTGCGGAAAGCTGTATGCGCCGGCCTGAAATAATCGTCGATCTGGTGAATTCGGGGGACCTGTTCCTAAGTTACGACGAGACGGGTTATCTTAACCGCTTGGCAAAGCTGTCGATCGATTCCGAAGCCTCGCTGATGATTGAATTGCGTCGTTTTCGTCGACGGGAAATGGTCAGGATTGCCTGGCGCGATTTGGCCGGATGGGCGGATTTGAACGAAACCCTGCATGAATTGTCGCTATTAGCCGATGCGTGCATTCAATATGCGCTGGATTTTCTTTATCGGAAAGCCTGTGAACTGCGCGGCACGCCTGTGCTGGCTGATGGCAGCCCGCAGCAATTGATTGTGTTGGGCATGGGCAAGCTGGGCGCTTACGAGCTGAATTATTCATCCGATATCGACCTGATTTTTGCCTATGCCGAAGACGGCGTTTTAAATGACCGAAAACAGACCACCTATGGCGATTTTTTTACCCGCCTGTGTCGGAGCCTGATCAAGGTGCTCGATGAGACTACTCCTGACGGCTTCGTGTTCAGGACGGATATCCGACTCAGGCCGTATGGCGACAGCGGCCCTGTCATTATGAATTTCGATGGCATGGAAATCTATTACCAGACCCAGGCCCGGGAATGGGAGCGATACGCCATGATCAAGGTCCGTCAGGTTGCGGGCGACTTTAACGCCGGCGCGCAACTGATGGCCATGCTGAAGCCGTTCGTGTACCGGCGATATCTCGATTACGGCGCTTTCGAGGAACTGCGCTCGTTAAAGTTGCAGATTATGCAGGAGCTGAAGCGCAAGGACCGCATGGAGAATATCAAGCTCGGTCCGGGCGGTATACGCGAAATCGAATTCATCGGCCAGGCCTTTCAGTTGATTCGCGGAGGCAACGAGCGGACACTGCAAAAGCGCGGCATCCTGGCTATTCTGCAGCGGCTCGGCGAGTTGAATCTGCTGACAAACAAAGATGCCGAAGAATTAATCGCGTCCTACCGCTTCCTGCGCCGGGTGGAAAACCATATTCAACAATACCAGGATCGGCAAACGCATGATTTGCCGACCGATCCGGCCGTGCGGGATGTTCTGGCCTATTCGCTGGACTATCTCGACTGGGCCACTTTTAAAGCCGATCTGGATCAGGTCAGAACCCAGGTGCACAATGTTTTTGATCAGGTTTTCTCACTGTCGAAAAAGGATGATGTCAACAGACGCGGTCAGAAGATCTGGAACTGTACGGCAGATGATGAAGAACTGGCTGATAATCTTAGAGAGTATGGTATCGACCAGGCCGATGAGATACTGGCCGCCATCAAGGCGTTTAAAAATTCGCTGGCTGTCAGAAGATTGACCGCCAAGGGCGCCGGCGTCCTCGACCGCCTGATGCCGCAATTGATAGAAGCCATGCCGCGGGTCAATAACCCCGATGAAACCCTAAAGCGCATCCTCAAGTTATTTGAAGCGGTTGCCGGCAGAAACGTTTATCTGGCGTTGCTGGCCGAAAATCCGGGCGCGCTGGCCCAATTGATCCGCCTGTCGTCGGCCAGTCCCTGGATCAGCGATTATCTGGCGATGTATCCAATTCTGTTCGATGAACTGCTCGATACGCGCTCGCTGTTTGAACCGCTGAAAAAAGCCGATCTTGATGCGCAATTGAAGATTTTGCTGGCGCAAATAGAGATTCAGGACCTGGAACAACTGATGATTGTGTTGCGGCAATTCAAGCAGTTGAATGTGCTCAGGGTTGCGTCAGCCGATATCATGGGCGCCATTCCGTTGATGGTGGTCAGCGATTACCTGACCTATATTGCCGAATGCATCGTCGAGCATGTCGTCGAGCGCGCATGGCTGATGCTGACTGAAAAACACGGTTTTCCGCCCGGCAGCGATAATAAAGCCATCGGCTTTGCCGTGTTCGGTTTCGGCAAGCTGGGCGGTATCGAGCTGGGTTACGGTTCCGATCTGGATATGGTGTTTTTGTATGACTGCGAAGACGGCAATGCCTTGACCGACGGTCCGAAGCCGATTCCAAGCATGCAGTTTTACGGACGCCTGGGGCTGAAAGTCCGGCACATACTCGATACCAAGCTATTATCCGGCGTGCTTTATGATGTCGATATGCGCCTGCGGCCCAGCGGTAATTCGGGGCTTCTGGTCAGCCATATCAACGCTTACGAGGACTATTTAAGAAACCAGGCCTGGACCTGGGAACATCAGGCGCTGGTCCGGGGGCGTTTCATCGCCGGCGATCCGGCGCTCAAGGAACACTATGAAGCCATCCGGCGCCGGATCTTGAGCCTGCCGCGCGACACCGAACGGTTGAAAAAGGAAGTCCGGGAAATGCGCGAAAAGATGCGCGCCGCATTGGTTCCGGCCGCGGCGGACAAGTTTGACCTAAAACAAAGCAAAGGCGGTATTGCGGATATTGAGTTTATAGTACAATTCGGCGTTTTAGATCAGGCGTCGAAAAACGTCGCATTGACTACCTATACGGACAATATCAGGCTGCTGGACGGCTTGCAGGCGCAAGGCTTTGTGTCTAAAGACCAGGCGGAAACGCTTAAAGCCGTGTACTGTGCCTATCGTGATTATGGTCATAAACTGGTTTTACAAGGCGATCGTGCCGTTATCGATGAAACTGAAATTGCCGGGATGAAGGCTCGGGTCGAACAACTATGGCACGATTTTATGGAATAAAAATCAAGCAATTATAAACACACACTAATGTTGGAGAACAAACAATGACGATGGACGATAGAGACGGCGTTATTTGGCTGGATGGGCAATGGGTTGAATGGCGGGAAGCTAAAGTCCATGTATTGACGCATACCTTGCATTACGGCCTGGGTGTCTTCGAAGGCCTGAGAGCCTATAAGACGGAAAAAGGCACGGCGATATTCAGAATGGCGGAGCACACGGATCGCTTGTTCCGCTCGGCGCATGTCATGAACATGAAAATGCCTTATAGCAAGGAAGAGCTTAATCAGGCGCATCGCGATGCGGTCGCCAAAAATAACCTGGACAGCGCTTACATCCGCAGCATGTGCTTCTACGGCTCGGAAGGCATGGGGCTGCGAGCCGATAACCTGAAAGTTCACGTCATGGTCGCGGCCTGGTCATGGGGCGCTTATCTGGGGGCCGACAGCATTGAAAACGGCATCCGCATCCGCACCTCTTCCTATACCAAAAACCATATCAACAGCACCATGTGCAAGGCCAAGGCCAACGGCAACTATATCAACTCCATCCTGGCATTACAGGAAGCGTTGGCCAGCGGCTATGACGAAGCGCTGCTGCTGGACCACGAGGGCTATGCGGCCGAAGGCAGCGCCGAAAACCTGTTCATCGTGCGCAACGGCAAGATCTACACGCCGGAAACCACTTCGGCGCTGGAAGGCATTACCCGCGATACGATTATCACGATCGCCAGGGAGCAAGGCCTGGAACTGATCGAAAAACGCATTACCCGCGATGAGATCTATGTCGCCGACGAGGCGTTCTTTACCGGTTCGGCCGCCGAAGTCACGCCGATCAGGGAGCTGGATGGAAGAATCATCGGCAGCGGCAGTCGCGGTCCGGTGACAGAGAAACTGCAGTCTCTGTATTTCGACTACGTGCATGGCCGCCGGGACGATCACGCCGATTGGTTGACTAACGTTGCCTGACAGTAAAGCCGCGAAGATTCTGGTCGTCGGCCCGTCCTGGGTCGGCGACATGGTCATGGCGCAAAGCCTGTTCATCACGCTGAAACAGGCTGAGCCAGAGCGCCGGATCGATGTGCTGGCGCCGGCATGGACTTTTTCCCTGCTGGAACGCATGCCGGAAGTGGCCTCGGCTATCGCCATGCCGTTGACGCACGGCCAGTTCGGCTTGATGGATCGTATCAGGCTGGGCCGGCAGTTGCGCTCGGCAGGCTACAATCAGGCCATTCTGCTGCCTAATTCCTGGAAGTCGGCCTTAACGCCTTTTTTTGCCGATATCCCCGTGCGTACCGGTTACGTCGGCGAATGCCGCTGGGGCTTGCTCAACGACGCCCGCAAATTGGATAAAAAACGGCTGACCATGACCGTGCAGCGCTTTGTGGCGCTGGGCCTGCCGAAAACGGCGTCCTTGCCGCCCGATTATCCGGTGCCGCGCATCGTGATTGACGCGGACAGGCAGCGGCAGGTGATCGAAAAATTCAACCTGGTGCCGTCGGAAAAAATCCTGGCCTTGTGCCCCGGCGCCGAATACGGGCCTGCCAAGCGCTGGCCGGCCGGCTATTATGCCGAGGTGGCAAGGCAAAAAATCGCGCAGGGCTGGCAGGTCTGGCTGTTCGGCTCCGACAAGGACAAGGACGCCGCGGAAAGCATCAACCAAGAAACCGGGCGGCAGTGCATCGATTTCAGTGGTCGCACGTCACTGGCCGAAGCGGTCGATTTGCTGTCGCTGGCCAACACCGTCGTGACCAATGACTCGGGCTTGATGCATGTGGCCGCCGCGCTGGACAGGAAAACAGTGGCAGTATACGGTTCCTCGGACCCCGGCTTTACGCCGCCGCTTAATCAACAAGCCCGAGTCCTGTCATTGAATCTTGAATGCGCGCCCTGTTTCAAGCGCGAGTGCCCGCAGGGGCATACGCGCTGCCTGACTGAAATCCGGCCCGGCCAGGTACTCGACCTGATAACCGCGGACTGAGCAGGCCGGTTGTGAGAATTGCCATTGTCAAACTGTCCGCCCTGGGTGATATCGTGCATGCCATGGCGGCGCTGCAATTCATTAAGGCCGCTCTGCCCGATAGTCGCATAGACTGGATCGTGGAGGAGCGCTTTGCCGGCGTTTTGCACGACAATCCCGATATCGATAACATCTTGACGGTTAATCTTAAGTCGTTAAAAATCAATAAGATGGCTTTTTTTAAGCAGTTCAAAACAATTCGCGGTTATACTGGCAACCATTATGATCTGGTGATTGATGCGCAGGGTCTGATCAAATCGGCGGTTACGGCCAGGCTGCTGGGTAAACACGTTGCCGGTTTCGATGCCGACTCGATCAGGGAAAAAGCCGCTTCCTGGTTTTATGATGTTAAAGTGGCTTGCGCTTACGATGCCAATACCATCGACCGGAATGCCACGGTGCTGTCGGAACCTTTAGACATCCGCATCAGCAGGGAGCAAATTCTCGGGAAAAAGCCGTTTTTGTTTTACCGTCATGAAGATCAAGGCCTCTATGATTATTTGCGGCAGGATCGGCGCAATATTGTGCTGGTCATCGGTTCTACCTGGGAAAGCCGGAACTATCCGGCCGACAAATTTGTAAAAATAGCCGAAGCGATGCAGCAAAACTGTCTGGTCGTCTGGGGCAATGAGCAGGAGAAAATCACTGCCGATGCGATGGCCGCGCAGACGTGCCATATCCGTGTCATGCCGAAACTGGATCTGAACAGTCTAAAGGCCCTGATTGCCAGGGCCGACCTGCTGATCGGCAACGACACGGGGCCGACGCATATGGCCTGGGCCCTGAACAGACCATCCATCACGATTTTCGGTCCGACGCCGGTCAGTCGCGTGTATCAGACCGATATCAACAAAGTGGTTAAATCGGCGTCAATCGTTAATCCCTATAAATTGAACAAACAGGATTATTCGATCAGGGAGATCGGCGAACATGAAATTATCGATAAGGCCCGCGCTTTATTGGGCCTGTGAGTAAAACTAAGGAAACGACAGTTTAAACGCAACACCAGGGGTTGAAAGCCGGGGCCCGGTTGATTTATAAGAAAACCTGCCGGTGAGCCGGATTTATTTAACAGCAAGGCTATATGCTCGCAAGCACAGGCGAGACAGAATCATATGACAGAGCAAGCAAGCGCATACCAGGATTTACTGAAATCGCTACAGGCCAAGGATAAACTGTCGGCCGCGGAATTGAACAAAGTAGAGCGCATAAAGAAAACGGCCGTCTCGGAAAACCTGCCGCAACTGCTGGTCAAGCTGGGCTTGTGTTCCGAACTCGATGTGGCCGATGCGTTTGTCGAATCTGGAGAGTTTGAGAAGGTGACGGCTGATCAGTATCCGCTGGAGATGCAATTGCCGGAAAGCGTCTCCCTGCGGTTTTTAAAGCAGCACCATGTCATCGGCATCGATAATAATGATGATGCCATCACGGTCACGATGATGGACCCTGAAGACCAGTTTGTGATCGATGCCCTGAAGCTGGCGACCGGCAAAGCGATCATCCCCAAAGTCGGATTGCTGTCGGAAATCGATGCGGCGCTGGAAATCCAGTACGGCGAGGGCCGCTCGCAGATGGACAGGATCGTCGATGACCTCAAATTCGATGACGCGGCAGAGGAAGACCTAGAGCATTTGAAAGACCTGGCCAGTGAAGCGCCGGTCATCAAAATGGTCAACCTGATCATGCAGCGCGCCATCGAGATGCGCGCGTCGGATATCCATATCGAGCCGTTCGAGCAGACCCTGAAAGTCAGGCTGCGTATTGATGGCGTACTGCAGGATATCAATGCGCCGCCCGTTAAATCGACGGCCGCCGTTATTTCACGTATCAAGATCATGGCGAAGCTGAACATCGCCGAACGCCGCCTGCCGCAGGATGGCCGCATCAAGGTGCAAATGCTCGGCAAGGAGCTGGACCTGCGCGTGTCGACCATTCCGACGATGTACGGTGAAAGTGTCGTGATCCGGTTGCTCGATAAGGAAAGTACTGTATTCGATTTCGAGTCACTGGGCTTTTCCGGCAATCACTTGTATCAGTTTGTCGACGTGTTGGCGCAGCCGCACGGCATCATCCTGATTACCGGTCCAACCGGCAGCGGCAAATCGACCTCGCTGTATGCGGCTCTGAAGCTGCTGAATACCTCCGAGCGCAAGATCATTACGGTCGAAGACCCGGTGGAATATCAGCTGGAAGGCATCAACCAGATTCAGGCCAAGCCGCAGATCGGCTTGACTTTCGCTTCAGCGTTGCGTTCCATCGTCCGGCAGGACCCCGATGTCATCATGATCGGCGAGATGCGTGACCTGGAGACGGCGAAAATCGCCGTGCAGTCGGCGCTGACCGGGCATTTGGTATTGTCGACCCTGCATACCAACGATGCCGCCGGCGGTATCACGCGTTTGCTGGATATGGGATTGGAGGAATATCTGCTCACGTCCACCGTCAACGGCATATTGGCGCAACGACTGGTCAGAAAGCTGTGCCCCGAATGTAAGGAGTCTTACGTTGCATCGCCCCTTGTTGTCGAAGACAGGCATTTGCGCCGTTTCGTGCCTGAAGGCGATGTCGTCTTGTACAAGCCGGTCGGTTGCCCGGCCTGCGGCGGGCTGGGTTATCGTGGGCGTCTGGCCATTATCGAATTCCTGCCGATGACCGATCCGATCCGGAAGCTGATCATGGCGCACGAGGAGGCCGGCGCCATTCAGAAGCTGGCTATCGAACAAGGCATGACCACCATGAGCGATGACGGTCTGCGCAAGGCCATAGAAGGCATCACGACCCTGGAGGAAGTGATGCGCGTAACCGCGGAAAGCTGACATGGCGTTATTTTCCTACAAGGCGATCAACAGCCTCGGCGAGACCGAGGAAGGCGTTCGCGACGCCGTCGACGAGCCGCTTCTGATTGCGGCGCTGCAAGCGGAAGGCTACATACCGATTCGCGTGGCGCCGGCCAGCGCCAGATCGTTCCTTGGATTCAGGCTGGGCGCCAGGCAGTCGCATCTGTCGCAAAAAGAGGTCGGCTTATTGACCGGTGAGCTGGCGACCTTGCTGGAATCCGGCTTGCCGCTGGACCGGTCTCTGTCGGTATTGATGGACTTGACGGCAGACAACGAGCGCCTGAGCAGGCTGATCGGACGGGTTCTGGAGCAAGTCAAAGGCGGTTCTTCCCTGGCCGATGCGCTGGAGAAACAGGCCGGCGTGTTTACCAAGTTCTATATCAACATGATCCGCGCCGGCGAGGCGGGCGGCAGCCTGGGCGAAGTATTGACGCGGCTGTCGGAGTATCTGGAGCGCTCTCGCGAACTGAAGGATACGATCAGCACCGCGTTGATCTACCCGGTGATATTGCTGGTGATGTCGTTGGCCTCCTTGTTCGTGATGCTGACATTCGTCGTCCCGCAATTTACCGAGATGTTCGAAAGCGCCGGCAAGGCCTTGCCGGTGCCGACCCAGATCGTCGTCGGTTTGGCGGAATGGCTGCAAAGCTACTGGTGGACGCTGGCGCTCATTGCCGTCTTTGTGTACGGTTATGCAAATTATCAGTTGGCCAATCCGGTGACTAAAAAGGTCTGGGACCGGCGCTTTTTGTCCATGCCGCTGTTCGGCAGCATCATCCTGAACAAGGAAACCGCCAACATCAGCCGTACCCTGGGAACTTTGCTGGGCAACGGTGTTTCAATATTGACTGCTCTGGCTATAGCACGTGAAACCGTCGATAACCTGGCATTGGCTGAGGTATGCGCCGACGCCGAGGAACAGTTAAAGCAGGGCAGGAACATGTCGGATGCTTTACTGGAAAAGGGCGTATTGCCCAAAATGGCCATGCAGATGATAAAAATGGGCGAGGAAACGGGGCGCCTGGAAGAAATGCTCCTGCGCGTGGCGACTATTTATGATAAACAGCTTAGGGTAGCGATACAGCGCATGCTGGCACTGCTTGAGCCGGCTTTAATCATTACCCTGGGGGTCATGATCGCGGGTATTATCGTGTCGATTTTGCTGGCTATTTTAAGCGTTAATGATTTAGCTTTTTAATAAGGAAAACCTTCTACAATGAAATCATACAGAAACCGTGCACAAACTGGCTTTACCTTGCTTGAACTGCTGGTCGTGCTGGGCATTATCGCCCTGCTGGCCGGCATAGTCGGGCCACAGGTCATGAAACATATGGGCGAATCCAAAACCAAAGCGGCCCGCGTTCAGGTTGAGGATCTGGCCGCGGCGCTGGATATGTATAAACTGGATTTGGGTGTTTATCCGACTACCGAGCAGGGATTGAAAGCACTGATCGAATCGCCGGACAGCGCAAAACGCTGGAATGGCCCTTATCTGCGCAAATCCAAAATGCCATTGGACCCCTGGCAGCAGGAATACCATTATGTATCTCCGGGCGAACACGGCAAATTTGACCTGTTCACGCTAGGCGCGGACGGTAAGGAAGGCGGCGAAGGCGAAGATCAGGATATCGTCAGCTGGGAATGATGCATCAGTTCCGATGCTCAGGGGGCAAGGAAAAAACAGCCGATGGCCTGCGTCGTGCCCCTTGCGCCTTGTCCTTGAGCAGCGGGTTTACGCTGCTTGAGCTGGTGGTTGTGCTTTTTATCGTGGTTCTCGGCTTTTCAATGATCGCGTTTAATCTGTCGGCGGGGCGGGAGTCGGCAGAGCTGCGGGCCGCGGCAAGGGATATCGTATCGGCATTGCGCTATGCGAGAGGACAAGCCTTGCTTTCCCATCAGCAGACCACCGTTACCCTTGACCTTGGCGAAAACAGCTACTGGGTCAGCAGCCGGGATAAGGTATACGGTCTTCCTGATTCTATTGATATCACGCTGGTTACGGCACAAGACGAGTTGACCGGCGATGGCCAGGGCAATATACGTTTTTTTGCCGATGGTTCGTCGACAGGCGGAAGAGTGACGCTGGAGCAGGGCAATTTTGCCTGGCGCATCGATATCAATTGGCTGACCGGCCAGATCGACCTGGACGATACCGGTGACGGCGCTCATGAATAAACAGCAGGGATTTTCGCTACTGGAAATACTGATTGCGTTTTCGATAATGGCGCTGTCGCTGGGCATTCTGCTGAAGATATTTTCCGGCGGCGTCAATACGGCGTCCGTGGCCGAAGAATACACGACCGCCGTGCAGATTGCCGAGTCGCTTCTGGTTCAAACAGGCGTGGAAACACCGTTGCAGCAGGGCGAGATGTCGGGCGTGGAAAATGATAGGTTTTATTGGCTGGTTTCGGTCAGCCCGTACACGTCGATGATGGAAGATTTCGATCCGGCATTGTCAACGACGGCGCTTTTCCAGGTTAAGGTCATGGTAACTTGGGGCGATGACCGCGCGAACGACCGGCAGGTCGAATTAACCACCTTAAGACTCGTCAATAAAGCGCTATGAGGGGCTGTTTGCAACATATCGGTTGTTATCGCCATTCGCCTCGTGACTTGGCGCGCGGCTTTACCCTGATCGAAGTGCTCATCGCGATGACTTTGTTAAGCATCATGGTTGTGCTGCTGTTTGGCAGCCTGAAAATCTGCGCCCAAAGCTGGGAGCGGGGCGAAAAGAAAATCGCCGAAGTCAATGAAACGGCCGTCGTCTATAATTTTTTTCAACAGCATTTATCGGCGGCCAAGCCGTTGCTGAATGACTTTACGGAAGAAGAGAGTAAGCTATCCTTTCAGGGTGATGCGCAGTCCCTGCAATTTGTTTCCGCGTTTCCCGCCAGTGCCGGTCGTGCCGGCATGCAGCTGTTTTCGCTCGGACTCCGGGATGAGGAACCGAGGGCCGGCCGTGTCGACGGGGCGGAAATAAACGTGACATTGACGCCATTTTTCCCCATTACCGAAGGCGAGGCGTGGAATGAAGAGGAGGCCGTCCTGATAGATCATGTAAGCCATTTCGCCTTGTCTTATTTTGGTCCGGACCAGGAAACCGGCGAAGGTCGGTGGCAGGACGAATGGCTTAACCGGGATGTCCTGCCGCGCCTGATAAAAGTTCAGATCGAGCGGGAAGAGGAAAATTTCTGGCCGGACATGGTCATCGAGCTTAAAGCGGCCGGAGATGCGGGCATCATCACGACAGAGACCGGGCAGGACTTGGAGATGACGGAATGATACGGGGAAGGACTCAGGCAAGACAAAAAGGTTTTGCTCTGGTGCTTGTGTTGTGGATATTGAGCCTATTGACTATCATGGCCGGCAGCTTTGCGCTGACCATGCGCCGGGAAGCCTCCGTTATTGACGGTATAAAAAGCAATGCGCAGGCCATGGCCGTGGCGGAGTCCGGGATTGCCCTGGCGGAAATGATGATGCTGGTTCCCGATGAGACCAGGCGCTGGCCGGCGGACGGCAGCATTTACCAAATAGATTATGCCAATGCCAGGGTACGCGTCCGGCTTCTGTCCGAGACCGGGAAAATCGACCTTAACAAGGCCGATGAAGCATTGCTGCAGGCGCTGATCAGTCAGGCGCCCGTTGATGAAGGGCTGCGGACCGGGCTCGTCAATGCCATACTTGACTGGCGCGATGAGGATGATCTGGTGCGCATGGATGGGGCGGAGAAAGCCGAGTATCAGAATGCCGGATTAAGTTATCAGCCTCGAAACAAGGCATTTCAGTCCATCGAGGAGTTGCAACTGGTGCTGGGCATGAATGAGCGCATTTATAACTGGCTGCAGGATTTAATCACCGTTTATTCGGGGCAGTCGACGGTCAATCTGCAACTGGCGTCTTTAGAGGTATTGCAGGTGATGCCGGACATGGACGAGGCGGTGAAGGAAGAGTATCTGCAAGCGAGGCGGGAGCGAGCGATCAGCGCCTTAACGCCGGAGTCGCCTCTTAATGAGACAAATCGCCCCGCGGCTCCTGCCGGAGAAAGCGGCGCGGTGACCATAATCTCCGAAGCGCTGCTGGACGACGGCTCAACCGCTATGATAAATGCAATAATAAAAAAAGCGGATGCCGGCCAGCAATTCCCTGGCCAACAGTCCTCACCCTTTCAGATTTTGAAATGGCAGCGCAATTATGCAAGCAATATCTCATTATTTAATGATGAAATGAGCGAATTATTAGTAACAGAATATGCTGAATCTCAATTCGACAATTGATCTGGATTTCAAGAAGTTTTTCCGCTGGTGGGCGCGGGAGCTCGACTTCCTGGTGCCGGAAAAAATCAAGCGGCTCGTTCACGAAAAGCAGGGCGTTATTCTGATCCGGCCAGATAACAACCATCTGGAAATGACTTATATCCTCAACGGAAAGGTGGAGCCGATAGCAACGCTGGAACGGAATGAATCAGACATAGCCGATGTTAAGGCACTGTTGGCCAAGGATGAACGGTTTGCCAAGACGGATGTCGTCCTCAGATTGACCCGGGAGCAGGCCATCCAAAAAACGCTGGTTCTGCCGCTGGCCGCAAGAGAGAATCTGGCTCAGGTCGTCTCGTATGAGTTGGACCGATATACCCCATTCAAGCCTGAACAGGTTTATTTCGCCGTCAAGCCGCTGACGGACCCTCATGAGCCCGGGCAAATGAATGTCATGCTGGTGCTGACTCCCCGGGAAGTGCTTGAGGCGCTCTATACGGATATAAAAGCGCTGGGTCTGTCGCCGAAATTTGCCGATTACGAGGATGCGCCCAACGATCTCGAGCAAAACTATGATTATTACAATCTGCTGCCGGACCGGTTCAGGGAAAAAATCGATAAAAACGCCGCCTTGTTTCATTCGGCGCTGATAGTTTCGGTGTTCGCGTTGCTGCTGGCCGTAATCGCCTTGCCGGTCTGGTTCGAGTATCAAGCGGTCGATGCCTTGAACGAGCAACTCGACGGCATAGAAAAAGAGGCGCGGAAAATTGATGCCCTGCAGTCGGAAATCGATGCGCTGGTGGAAGAGTCACGCCGGCTGGTCGATGTGAAAAGCTCAGCGCCATCGGTTGTCATCATGCTGAACGCATTAAGTTCCTTAATCAAGGACGATACCTGGCTGACGTATGCCCAGTATTCGGACGGCCACCTGCAGATACAGGGGGAGTCGCCGTCCGCATCCGCCTTGATTGCCGTTCTGGAAGCATCCCCGTTATTTGACAATGTCCGGTTCGTATCGCCGGTTACGCAAGATCGAATCAGCGGGCTTGAGAGATTCCAGATTACCGTCGATGTGAATAAGGCAGGAGGCATCAGTGCCGGTCTATAACAAAATGCAGCGCTGGATCGCGATAGGCCTGCTGGTGGCTGTTATAGCGGTTTTCAGCATGGTCGTTATTGCACCTATTGTCAGCAAGGGCATGGAGCTGCATGACACGAAAGAAACACTGGTTTTCAAGCTCCAGAAATATGAGCGGATTCTGGCCAGGAAGGCTGCCGTCACCGAGGGCATGGATAAAATAAAAGCCCAGCATCTGTCCCAAGGCTATTTCAATACCCAGGGGACCGGCGCTCTGGCGTCCGCGGATGTGCAGGAGTTTATAAAAAAAGCGATTGTCGATGCAGGCGGGCAGTTGACCAGTACGCAGGCGCTTCCGGTCAGCAATAAAGACGGCTTCAGCCGCATCATGGTCAAAGTCCGGATGACCGGCAATATTGAAGTGCTGCGCGCGGTATTGTACAAAATGGAAACGTCAGTGCCGCTGATCATTGTTGATCAGATCGATATAAGGCCGATGCGCGGTATAAGAAACAGAAAAACCCGCCAGATTGAACCGAGTAATGATCTGAATGTGAATTTTCAGGCCGTTAGTTTCATGAGAATACCACCAGGATGAATGTTAAATTAATCAAATTATTGGCCTCGGTTTGCATCGTTTTATTGTTGATTATTACCGCCGAGTGGTTATATGCGAAGCACGCAAGAAAACAATTGCAGAAAGCGATCACCGCCGTTGAAATCCAACCCTATAAAGTAGATGAATTGCCAAGCCTGGAGCTGACAAAACAGCCGGAAGAAAAGTATGTCGACCTGGTCACCCGGCCATTATTCATAAAAGGCCGCAAGCCAATGGAGACCGTCGATATCACGGAAGATACCGCGGCCGGGGGGAGCGAGACATTTGACTGGCAATTGAACGGGGTTTACACGAAAGGGAAGCAATTATTTGCTTTATTCAGCAGAGCTAAAATATCAGCTACGGAGAAAAATTATTTTAAAATAGCTGAAGGCGATGATATCGACGGCTGGACGCTGGCCGAGATTCACAAAGACAGAGCGCTAATCAAGCAGGGAAGTCATCAGAAAGAACTTATGTTAAGAAAGCCGAAATTGAAAGAATTACCCAAGCAAAAACGCGTGCCCAATGCATCCACTTCCAAAGCCAAGGCAGATACGTCAGGAAATAGCGATAATGAATAACCTAAGAAAAATAACAACAGCTTCCTGTGCTGTCATTTTAGGGTTAACGCTGTCAAGTTGCGAGCTTTTAGGTCCGCAGTTAGCCACTAAACGAGCTCTGCCAACAGTACCTCCAGAGCAACCGGACGAGCAGTCCGATGTCGTCTTTAAAGAATTGCAAAACAAGCCGCATGCGGCAGAAAAAGAGCGGCCAGAGGCGGAACTCTATCCCGGAACAGACCGGTTTGTAGCGGGCGCGGCAACGCGGCCAAGCAGAGGCAAGGCGCGAGGCGAAGGTGCGTACAGCCTGAATTTTGATGAGGCCGACTTAGGTGAAGTCGCAAAAGTGATCCTGAGTGACATACTCGGGCAAAATTATGTGCTGAGCCCCAAGGTGGCCGGCAAGGTGACGCTGCAGACCACCCAAGCCTTGACGAAAGAAGAATTACTGCCGACCCTGGAAATGCTATTGCGCATGAACAATGCGGCGCTGGTCAAGGATGGCCGGGTATATCATATCGAGCCCGCGGCGGATGCATTATACAGCACCGACTTTTCAAGAACAGGCGCTGCCGGTTATCAGGTGAAAGTTATACCGATCAGAAATGTCGCCGTTCAAGACCTCGCCGAGGTGATGAAACCGCTGGTACAGGAGAAAACCATCCTGCAAGTCGATGGCATGCGCAATCTGTTGGTCGTTTCCGGTACGGCCGACGAACTGGCGCGCATCATGGATATGGTCGCGACTTTCGATATCGATCTTCTGAAAGGCCGTTCATTCGGTATTTTTCCATTAGTGCATGCCGAGCCGGCACAAGTGATCGAAGAACTGGAAGCCGTGTTTAATAAGACCGGCAAGGAAGAGAATAGCTTTTTCCGGTTTCTGGAGATCGAGCGGCTGAATGCTATCCTGGCCATTACGCATCAGGCTACCTACCTGAGAGATATTGAAAGCTGGGTAATCCGGTTGGACCGGTCGAATACGGCCACCGGCGGCGGCGTCAATGTTTACCGGGCCCAGCATGTCGATGCCGTGGAATTGGCGGCGACGCTGAGTGAAATTTTTACCGGCACCGCAACAAGAAGAGATAAACCCGCAAAGGTTGCGCCGGGTCGGCAGGCCGCTGAAATCAGTAATAGGCAGGAAACGGCCAGGCCGACTGCTAATAACAGATCTTCGGAGGGCGGCAATGTTGCCAATGTGGGTCGTGATGTCAGAATTATTGCCGATGAAATCAATAATTCGGTCGTCATCGTGGCAACGCCGCAGGAATATGAAGCGATCCGCACCGTTATCAATCAGCTCGATGTCATGCCGCTGCAGGTGTTGATCGATGCAACGATCGTCTCGGTTTCCCTGACCGATGACTTAAAATACGGCATTCAATGGTTTTTTAGCCATAACAATGGCGGCGAGAACAATATTAGCGGAGGCGGACAAACTCTAAGCGCATCGAATATTGCCTTAGGAGCGGTCACAGGCGGATTTGGCTATTCGTTTCTCAGTAATTCAGGTGATATCAGGGCCGTATTAAGTGCGGAAGCCCAAAAGGACAATCTCAATGTGATTTCGTCGCCGTCATTGATGGTTCTGAATAATCAGGAAGCCTCGATACAGGTCGGCGATGAAATTCCGTTAAGAACGTCTCAGTCATCCGCTATTCCCACGTCAGGTACTGCCGTCGATGTCGATACACTTCTGCAAACCAGTTCCATTCAACAGCGCAAAACAGGCGTTAAATTGAAGGTCAAGCCCAGGGTCAATGCCAGCGGCCTTGTGATTATGGATATCGAGCAAAGTGTTGAAACGCCAAGACAAACTCAAGACAGTAGTATCGATTCGCCTACGATACAAACCAAGGAAATCACCAGTAATGTGGCTGTGCACAGCGGAGAGACGGTTGTGCTGGGCGGCTTGATCGACGAAAACGATACCTATAATAAAACAGGTGTTCCTTTTTTACATGAGTTGCCCTTAATAGGGCCTTTATTCGGCAGCACCACGAAAAATAAACTTAAGACAGAGCTGGTCGTGCTGATTACGCCGCGCGTCGTCAAAAGCAAGCAGGATGGCCGGTTGATCACTGATGAATTCAGACGCAAATTAACCGGTATTTACATGGATAGTACGGTAGATGCCTCAGAGGTAGAGTAGCGGCCCGCCATCCATGGCAACGCGGCTTAAACCGAATAATGTGTGATAATAGGCGAAACAGCAAAAATACCTCAGCTAATGGGTAAACATGTCAACAAAATACATAGAAAAAATATTACGCGCCAAAGTTTATGATGTCGCCATAGAAACGCCTTTGGATTTTGCCTCCTCATTATCGGAGCGCCTGAGCAATAACGTCTATTTGAAACGCGAAGACATGCAGCCGGTGTTTTCGTTTAAGCTGCGTGGCGCCTATAACAAAATGTCCATGCTAAATGAGCAGGAAAGAACGCACGGCGTAATTGCCGCCTCTGCCGGCAACCATGCCCAAGGCGTTGCCTTGTCGGCAAAAAGGCTGGGTGTCAAGGCCTTGATCGTAATGCCGAAAACCACGCCCGAAATTAAAGTGCAATCGGTAAAGGCCTGGGGCGCCAAGACGGTGCTGTTCGGCGATTCCTATGATGAGGCTTATACACATGCCAGGGAACTGGCCAAGCAAAAGGACATGGTTTTTATCCATCCCTATGACGATCCCGATGTCATCGCCGGACAGGGCACAGTGGCCATGGAAATTCTCCGGCAGCAGACCGACGATCTGGATGCGATCTTTGTGCCGGTCGGTGGCGGCGGTTTGATTGCCGGTGTCGCGGCCTATGTCAAATTCGTGCGTCCCGAGATCAAGATCATCGGTGTTGAGCCCGACGATTCCGACTGCCTGAACCGGGCCTTGAAAGCAAAGCGCCGGGTCGCCATTAAACAGGTGGGATTGTTTGCCGATGGCGTCGCGGTCAAGCAGATCGGGGAGGAGCCTTTCCGCCTGGCGCTGAATTATGTCGATGAAGTCATTACCGTCAATACCGATGAAATCTGCGCCGCGATCAAGGATATTTTCGATGATACGCGCTCGGTTGCCGAGCCGGCCGGTGCATTAGGCATTGCCGGCGTGAAGAAATATGTCGAACGCGAGCAGATAACAGGTAAAACGCTGGTCGCCATCGACAGCGGCGCCAATATGAATTTCGACCGGCTGCGCTATGTGGCGGAGCGCGCCCAGGTCGGCGAGCACCGTGAAATCCTGCTGGCCGTCAGCATCCCTGAAACACCTGGCAGTTTTTTGCGCTTCTGCAGCATGCTCGGCGGGCGCAGCATTACCGAATTCAATTACCGTTATTTTGATCCCCAGCTGGCTCAGGTTTTTGTCGGGATTTCCAGTAGCGGTCTGGAGTCGGATCGGGCCGATTTAATCATGGCGCTGCGGGAGCAGGGCTTTCCGGTCACCGACATGACCACTAATGACCTGGCTAAGGAGCATGTGCGTTATATGGTGGGAGGCCATGCGCCGCGAGAATTGAATGAAGTTATTTACAGCTTGCAGTTTCCGGAAAGGCCCGGCGCGTTATTAAACTTTCTGACGGCATTGGGCGGGCGCTGGAATATCAGCCTGTTTCATTACCGCAATCATGGGGCGGCATTCGGTAAAGTGCTGATGGGCGTGCAGATGCCCAAGGAGGAGCGCAAAGCGTTTCAGCAATGTCTGGAGACGCAGGGTTTTGCCTACCAGGAGGAAACCGAAAATCCGGCTTATTGCCTGTTTTCAGGCGGCAGCGAAATAAAAAATAAGCGCTCTACTGATCGCGTTATCGAGGTCTAGAAGGAAGCGGCGGCTAACTCGCCGTCCTTTGACAATCGCGTTAATCATTCCAGCGACAGGATAAAGTCCCATTGCTGTTTGGAAACCGGCATAATCGATAAGCGATTGCCGCGTCTTACCAGTGCGAGATCGGCCAGTTCTTCCTTTTGTTTTAATTCTTGCAGGGTAATAGTGCGGGACAGTGTTTTGACATGCCTAACGTCAACCATAAACCAGCGTGGCAGGTTCGGATCGCTTTTAGAGTCGAAATGTTTGTCGTCGGGATCGAAGGCGGTAAAGTCCGGATAGCCTTCGCGGACCACTTCCATCGTGCCGACGATGCCGGGTACATCACAATTGGAGTGGTAGAAGAAAACCCGATCGCCGAGTTTCATCTCATCACGCATCATATTTCTGGCCTGATAATTACGCACGCCGTCCCAGTGCTCGGTCCGGTCCGGTTTGTTGTACAGGTCATCGATGCCGAACGCATCCGGTTCGGATTTCATTAGCCAATAGTTCATGGGGATTTTTTTAAGGAAGGGGCACCTCCCACCTGCGCCGTAATGCACTTTCGTCCTTGAACCGAAGGTTCAAGTGGGGACTCGATCGATAAATCAGGCTTCCCGTATAAAACGGGCATGCACACCATTAACGGAATGCGCCCCCGGGGTAAAAATAGGTTCAGGAAACACCCAGTACATCCTCGAACGCTGCAGGAGATGCAGAGTTTTATTTTACCGTGTTTCAGGATTTTCTAAAACGTTTTCTATTTTCTGAGCCATATTAGCCAGACTTTCATTGAGGCTCTGCGTCAGTATGGCATTCTGATTTTTTACCAGGCGCAACTCATGGGCCAGATTAAGCGCCGCCATAACGGCGATCCTGTCCGGACTGCTGACCCGACCGGAGTCTCTGATTTTGCGCATTTTCTGGTCCAGTTCCTCCGCTGAATCGATCAGTTCGTCCCGTTCATCAGGATCACAGGCAATCTTATAGTCTTTGCCCATAATGGTAAGCGATACCGGCTGGGGGTTTTTTTTCATGAGCCTTGCTCCATTGTTTTCAGGCGAGTAATCATGGCTTCAACCCGGGTTCTGGCCAGCGTGGTTTTTTCCAGCAATTTGGCTTTTTCCCGAACCAGGGATTCCTGCTTGGTCTTAAGGGAACTGTTTTCGTTTTTTACAGAATTATATTGTTCGATAAGCTTGTCCAGCTTCTCTTCGAGTTCTTTTAATTCCAAAGATTGAGTTGTTTCTGAATTCGTCATGGTAGTAACTATATGATTGCGAATAATCAGCTGCGTGTTTTTGCAAGGATTGTCCCTAATAGCAGGCGATATGTTCTAATATTGCTCATAGTCAATTGTCCGAGAACCAAGAAGAACAAATATTATCCAAGTCGGGGATCAATGGTAGCATAAGCGGTATTTTTTTTTTAGCGGTAGTTTATTATATGGGCATCATGGTTTATCAGGGAATTAATATAATATTTGAACGCAACAATGCGGATATTTCAGCCGCCGAGGCTCACGGCATGGCGACAGGCATGTTATGCGTCAACGGTCAGGCGGAAAGCGCTCATTGGTTGGAAGAGCTGTTTAAGGACTCCGTCGATTTGAGCGATGAAGACAGGGCGGTACTGGTGAAATTGTTCGAGCGGACCAGGGAATTGCTGGCCAGTGAAGCCTTTGAGTTTGACTTGATGCTGCCTGATGATGAAGTCTTGCTGGGCGAACGGGTCCAGGCGTTGAGTCGTTGGTGCGAGGGATTTCTGTTTGGGGTCGGCTCTGTGTATACCTCATCAGGCTGGCCAGGCGATGTCACTGAAATATTGAAGGATATAACAGAATTTACCAAATTGGACGAAGAGGCCGAGGGGGAGGAGGATGAGAGTGCTTTTATGGAAGTCACCGAGTATCTAAGATCCGCTGTTTTACTACTGAGGGATGAGTTGAACATCAATACCGACGGCACGGTTCATTAAACAGCGAAACAAGCAAATGAAACAAAGCGAATTCAAGAAAAGACGTAAGCAATTAATGCAGCGTATCGGTAAAGGCAATATCGCGCTGATAGGCAGTGCCGCGGTTCGGACGCGAAACCGCGATGTCGATTATCCGTTCCGGCAGGATAGCGATTTTTATTATTTAACCGGTTTTAACGAGCCGGAGTCGCTGGCCGTTTTTATCCCCGGCCGCGAGAAAGGCGAATATATTCTGTTCTGCCGCGAATTCGACGAAACCAAGGCTTTGTGGGAAGGCGCCCATGCCGGTCTGGAAGGCGCTACCCAGCACTTTGAGGCCGATGATTCCTTTCCGATTGACGATCTGGATGAGATTTTGCCGGGCATGCTGGAAGACAAGGGCAAGGTCTATTATCCTATGGGCCGGGATTTGGACCTGGACCACCGCTTGCTGGAATGGATCAATCATATCCGCGGTCAGTCGAGATCCGGTGTTACCGCGCCGGGCGAGTTGATTTCGCTGGAGCATATCCTGCATGAGATGCGCCTGTTCAAAAGCCCCGAGGAACTGAAACTGATGCGCCGCGCCGCTGAGGTATCCGCCTTTGCCCATGTTGAAGCCATGCGGAAATGCAAGCCCGGCCTGTATGAATATCAGATAGAAGCCGAGCTCATTTATCATTTCATTCAGGGTGGCCTGCGCGCGGTGGCCTACCCCTCGATCGTCGCCGGCGGCAAAAACGCCTGCGTACTGCACTACACCGAAAACGCGGACAAATTAAGAAGCGGCGATCTGCTGCTGATCGATGCCGGTGCCGAGTGCGATCATTACGCGGCCGATATCACGCGCACGTTTCCGGTCTCGGGGCGCTTCAGCGTGCCGCAGAAGCAACTTTACCAGTTGGTACTTGATGCGCAGGCGGCCGCTATCGAGCAGATCAAACCGGGCGTACCCTGGCATCTGGCGCACGAAGCCTCGGTTGAGGTGCTGACCAAAGGGCTGGTGTCGCTGGGATTGCTCAAAGGCCGCGTATCCACGCTGATCAAGAAGGAAAAATACAAGCAGTTCTATATGCACCGGATAGGCCACTGGCTGGGCATGGACGTGCATGATGTCGGCGACTATAAAGTCGACAAGGAATGGCGGTTGCTGGAGCCGGGTATGGTATTGACCATCGAGCCGGGCTTGTACATACCGGCGGATTGTGAAACCGTCGATGAAAAATGGCGCGGCATAGGCATACGCATTGAGGACGATCTTGTGGTCACGGAGCAGGGCCATGAAATTTTGACAGCCGGCGTGCCGAAAACCATAGCAGAAATTGAAACGTTGATGCAGGCGACCTGATGCAGCGGGATTACGATTTACTTATTGCGGGCGGCGGCCTGGCCGGCAACTGCCTGGCACTGGCGCTGAAAGACACTGGCCTGCGCGTGGCCATAGTCGAAGCCAACACGCGCGAACAGCTGTATGCCTCCCCGGCCGGGGACAGAGCGCTGGCCTTGGCTGGCGGCACGGTAAAAATGCTTGAGGCATTAGGCATCTGGCAGGGCATACGTCAGGCAGCCACCGCGATAAAAAATATCCATATCTCCGATCGCGGCCATTTCGGCAAAACACGGTTGTCCGCGCAAAAGGAAAATGTCGAGGCACTGGGATATGTCATTTCGGCTCGCGACATTGAAGCGCACGTGGCCCGGCTTGCCAGCGACGCCAATATCGAGCTGATTTGCCCCGCCCGCGTCGTCGGTCTGATGTCCGGCGACAATGCCGTCCATGTCAGCTTGAAACGCGGCGATGAAGCGTTCGGTCTGTCGGCTCGATTGCTGGTAGGCGCCGATGGCGGCCAGTCATCGGTACGCAAATTATTGGACATCAAGCAGAAGGTCACCGAGTACGGACAGACCGCATTGGTCACTACCGTCAAAACCTCCGTTCCGCATAACAATACCGCCTATGAGCGATTTACGGCTGCAGGGCCCCTTGCCCTGTTGCCTGTCGGTCAGCACGAGTGCGCCGTGGTCTGGACGCGGGCCGATGAGGATGCGAAAGCGTTGATGACGGGCAGCGAGACGGATTTTCTAGGCGCGCTCCAGGACTGTTTCGGTTACAGGCTGGGCGAGCTCAGCTTGGCGGCGCCCAGGCGAGTCTTCCCGTTGTCGCTGATACGCGCCGAGAAAATGGTTTCAGGGCGGGCCGTCATCATCGGCAATGCCTCGCACCAACTGCATCCGGTGGCGGGGCAGGGATTTAATCTGGGCTTGCGTGATGTCGTGGTGCTGGCCGAAATGCTGATCCAGCAATATGAGGACGGCCAAGATATCGGGGCGGCTGATTTTTTAAGCCGCTATGCCAGGGCCAGGCAAAAAGACCATGACCTCGTCGTCGGCTTTACCGACAATGTCGTGCGGATTTTTTCCAATGACTGGCTGGCGCCGGCCCTGGCTCGAAACATCGGCCTGACGCTGCTCGATCATATTCCGGCCGCCAAGGCTCTGCTGACCCGGCAGGCCATGGGGCTGGCCGGGCGCATGCCGCGGCTGGGCAGCAGGAGGTGACTATGACTGAACGCTATGAAGTAATCGTCGTCGGCGGCGGCATGGTGGGCGCGGCGGCAGCCTGTGCCCTGGCGCACGGCGGCGTCAGCGTGGCGCTGCTGGATCGGCATAACCCGGAAAGACAGTGGTCGAGGGAGCCGATCGACAACCGCGTTTCGGCGTTGACGAAGGCTTCGCAAAATATTCTGGAAATGCTCGGCGCCTGGCCGAGCATGGTGCGGCGCGGCGTATGCGCCTACCGCGATATGCGCGTATGGGACGCGCGCGGCGACGGCGAATTGCATTTTGACTGCGCCGATACCGAGTTCAACGAATTGGGTCATCTGGTCGAAAACCGGGTGACGGTCGCGGCTTTATGGGATGTGCTGGATACCTTGTCCTCGGCCCATTGCATAACGCCGGCCAAGGTCGCCGGCATGCAGTTGACCGATCACGGCCGACTGGTCAGCCTGGAAGACGGCCGTTGCCTTGAAGCCGATCTGTTGATTGCCGCTGACGGGCGCGAATCGGCATTGCGGAATATGGCCGGCATAGACGTGACCGGCTGGGATTATGATCAGGACGGCCTGGTTGCCACGGTCACGACCGAAAAGAGCCATCAGGCGACGGCCTGGCAGCGTTTTCTGGAAGAAGGGCCGTTGGCCTTTCTGCCGCTGGATAACGGCCAAAGCTCGATTGTCTGGACCTTGAGCACGAAAACGGCAAAAAGCTACCTGGCCCTGAACGACGTCGATTTCCTCCAGGCGCTGGAGCAGGCCTCGGGCGGCATTTTGGGCAGAATGCTGGCAGTCGGTCCCAGGGCGGCGTTTCCTTTGCGGTTCCAATACGCCAATCGCTATACCGATCGGCATCTGACGCTGGTCGGCGATGCCGCTCATGCCATGCACCCATTGGCAGGGCAGGGCGCCAATGCCGGCCTGCTGGATGCCGCGGCGATAGCCGAGTTAGTGATAGAAGCGAAAAGGCAAAGGCGGCCATTAGCCGGTTCCGGGTATTTGCGCCGTTACGAGCGCTGGCGTAAAGGCGATAATCTGATGATGATGGCGAGCATGGATGTGCTCAACAAGACGTATGGCGTGTCATTGCAACCTTTTATCAGCCTGCGTTCCGCCGGCATGAACTGGATCAATCACACGGCCATCGTGAAGGCGTATTTTAATCATTACGCCATGGGCTTGCGCGAGGATTTGCCGAGGCTGGCAAAAGCACAGCCGTGCTGGTAGGATTCTCGGATTTGCTGCGAGTACCAAAAAGCCCGCGTTTTGCGCATTTAGTATTTACCCTGCTTGTCGGCTTCTGGTATATTCGGGAACTGGCGATTTAGTATGCCCACTGGCCGGTTGCGCTTGTTTTCAGGGCGATAATAATAAAAATTAATTTTAATGAGGTGGAGAGGTGTTATGACTGAAGGGTTGTTTATATTAACTACTATTTTCGTGGCTTATGTTGTTTATGTGGTCGTAAACGATCAGCGAGCTACGGCTAAAACAGCAATGCCGCAGGTGAAACCTGAAAAACAGGAAGCGGCGGCCGCGCAGACGCTGACCGAGGCGGCGCCTAAAAAAGAAGCGCCAGCGACGACGGCGAGACGGACAGCGGCCAAACCGACAACCCCCAGAAAAGCAGCCACCCCAACTCCCGAGCCAAAAGTAGAGGAGGCCAGCAAAGGCGAACTGCGCAATCCGGCTACGGGAGAGGTCACCTCGGCTCACAGCAATTACCGGTTTACCAAGCGCTGGGTAAAAGAAGCGCTGGTCGCGGAAGGCCTGCTGGAAAAAATTTACAAGAATAACGAGCTGGATGCCGCTGCCGAAGCAAAAATAAAAGAGGCTGTGACAAAGCTTCTGGCCATGGACAAGTACCGGGCTTAATGTTGATGTTGCAGAAACTAACCGGCAGTGCTCCTGTTGCCGGTTAATTGTCCAGATCGAGTTTTTTCAAGCGGTAGCGCAAGGATCGAAAGGACAGCCCCAGCTGTTTGGCGGCAGCCGTTTTATTCCATTTGTTTTCTTCCAGGGCGATGACGATCGCCTTTCTCTCAATCTGCTCCAGATAATCTTCCAGTGATCCCCGGGCCGGATCATAGGCCGGCGAGTCGGCGATAGCCTGTGCGCCTACCGGCAGATTCAGGTCATCGATTTCAATACTGGCACCGTCATATAAAGCCAGAGCCCGTTCCAGGATATTTTCAAGTTCACGCACGTTACCGGGGAAATGATACTGTTGCAGTGCCGATAAGGCCGAGGCCGCCAGCGTCGGTTTGTTGAGCCCGCCGGCCTGGGTCAGCTTGGTCAAGATATGGTCGGTGAGATCGGGGATATCCGAGCTTCGTTCCCGTAAAGGCGGCACATACAAGTCGATCACGTTGATGCGGTAATACAAGTCCTGCCTGAACGTGCCTGCCTGGACCATATCGGCCAGATTACGATAGGTAGCGCTGAGCAGGCGGATATCGACCGGGACCTCCTGTTGCTCGCCGACTGGGCGAATTCTTTTTTCCTGAATGGCGCGCAGCAGCTTTACCTGCAGGGACTGAGGCAGTTCCGCGATTTCATCGAGAAACAAAGTGCCGCCTTCGGCAGCCTGGAACAAGCCTTTTTTATCACTGACCGCGCCGGTAAAGCTGCCCTTTTTATGGCCGAAGAACTCGCTTTCCATCAGTTCCTGAGGAATGGCGCCGCAGTTGATGGCGATAAAGGGCTTGTCACTGCGCGAACTTTGTTGGTGAATGAGCCGGGCGACCAGTTCCTTACCCGAGCCGGATTCGCCGCTGATATAAACCGGCGCCTGGCTGAGCGCCAGTTTGGCTATTTTGCCGCGGATGCTTCGCATGACGGGGGACTCGCCCAGCAGTATATGGCGGGTGCGCCGGTCTTTGGCGGGAAACGTCGCCTTGGAAAGCTTCAGCGCGCCGCTGACCATTTGCCTGAGAGCCGGTAAGTCAACCGGTTTCGAAACAAAATCGAAAGCACCTTTCTTCATTGCCAGAATGGCGGTATCCATATTGCCGTGCGCGGTAATAACGGCGACCGGTATTGAGGCGGAGGCCGATTGAACATAATCCAGCAGTTCCAGGCCATTGCCATCGGGCAGTTTCATATCGGTCAGGCAAAGATTGAACGAATGCTGTTGCAGCAAGGCTTTCGCCTGGCCGATGTTCTCGGCGCAGTGAGTCTGAATATCCATGCGGTTAAGGGTGATTTCCAGTAATTCACGGATATCGGGTTCATCATCGACAATTAATGCCAGTGGTTTTTTCATATTTCAATTAGTTTATTTTCCGCATTGGGCAGGCAGAGTTTGAAGCAACTCCTGTTATCATCCATTAAATAATAGCTCAATTTAGCCTGGTTGAGTTCGGCTAATTCCCTGGAAATATAAAGTCCCAGCCCCGTACCGCTGGGCGAGGTCGTGAAAAAGGGTTCAAAAAGATGGGCGATTTGTTCGGGGCCGATGCCGGAACCATTGTCGATCACTTCTATGCACGGCATCTGTTGGCTGATGCGGGCCTGCAGCGTGATTTTCCCCAGTTCCGGCTTTCCGTATCTGAGGGCATTCTGGCACAGGTTGTCCAGAATTTGCTTTAGATGTCCGGGGTCCATCAGGGCATGCAACGGCTCAACGCATAGCAGGAGCTTGAAGGTGTCGGGGTCGATCGCCTGTTCAAGCATGAAGCTTTCCAGGTAATCGATCAGCCAGATCTTCAGTTGGATTTTTTCCCGCCTCGACGCATTTCTTCTGGACAGCTGCAGGATATCCTCAATGATGCGGTTAACACGGCCAGCGTGGCTTTGAATGATCTCGGTCAGGCGTTTGTCCTGGTCCGATAACTGGGGGTTTTCCGACAGTAATTGTCCGGCATGGCTGATGGCGCCCAGCGGATTGCGAATTTCATGGGCGATGCTGGCGGTAAGACGGCCCAAAGACGCCAGCTTGCTTTGCTGCAGGCGCTGATTATAAAGCGCAATGTCTTCAAGCGTGATCAGGTACAGGCATTCTTGTTGCGTCGGCAGCGCCATGAACCGAATATGAATTTCCGACTGATTAGGCAGCTGCAGTTGTGCCGCCGCCTGATCCGGCTCATTGAGCCAGATCTGAAAAGCCAGCCATAATTGTTCCGAAATATCGACAAGCGTGGCCGGAAGTCTCGGTAAATTGGTCAGCCGCAATACCGCTTCATTGGCCATCTGAATCACCTGTTTCTTGTTGGTGATGATGATGCCCGATTGCAGGTGTTGAATAATGTAATGATTCAGCTCTTCCAGTTGGGTGATGGTCTGTTTTTGCTGATGGGCCAGTTGTACGCTTTGCTCGCTGCGTGTTGCCAGCACGTAGGACAGCAGGGCGATGGTAAAGAATGAAGCGCCCAGCATGCCGGCGGACATGTAGGAGGTCTTGTCAAAAAGGTCGGCCTGATCGGCATAGATCTGTTCGGCCAGGACGGCCAGACTGGCCAGCGCGGCGAAAAACATCGCGCAACGCCCGCCGATCAGCAGTCCGCCGTAGGCGATGGAGACGGCAAGCAATATGCCTATGCCACTGCTAACGCCGCCGCAGGCATGCATCAGCAGCGTAAGAATGACGATGTCGGTAAGAATGAGCCATTGCGCCTGTGGTGTGTAACTGGTCAGCCGCCTGGCGATGCAGATGCCGGATACGATGGACAACAGTAAATAGCCCTGGCTGCTGTAATTATAGAGCTGGCTATCGTAAGACCCCAGTGAGGAGGGGCCTATCTGACCGTGATACAGCCCGATGAATAAACCGGCCAGGATAAAACGATAAGTTAAAAAAACCTTCAGCAGCATCCAGGCCTGGCCGGCGGGAATGCCGTAGCCTCGGGAGAAAGGGCAGGGAAAGATAGTCTCAGGGATATTTTTGGACATGTGTGTTTTTAACAATAGCGTTTTGCCGGGACTTGGTTAGAATAGCTAATTGCCCCCGTTTAACCGGTGGAGCGGATTAAATAATCATAGCATCGATGCAAAGGCTCGGGTAAAACACCCTCCGGCCGTTGCCGGTCGACTCAGGAGCGATAGATGAATATTCACGAATACCAGGCGAAAAGGTTATTTAGGGATTACGGTATTGCCGTCCCGGAAGGCCATCAGGCCGATACGCCCGAGCATGCCGGGCAGGTCGCCAGAGAACTGGGCGGCAACGGCTGGGTGGTCAAGGCGCAGGTGCATGCGGGCGGCCGCGGCAAGGCCGGCGGCGTCAGATTGGCCCATAGCCATCAGGAAGTCTTGGATTTCAGCCGCGATATGCTGGACAAGCGCCTGGTGACCGCGCAGACCGACAGCGCCGGCTTGCCGGTCGAGAAACTGCTCATCGAGAAAATCTATCCGATCCAAAGCGAGTTCTACCTGAGCGTGCTGGTCGACCGCGCCAGCAGCCGACTCCTGTTTATCGCTTCGGCCGCCGGCGGCATGGATATCGAAGCCGTCGCCAAAGACACGCCGGAACGGATCGTCTCGCTGCAGATTCATCCAGCGGCGGGTCTGCAAAGCTATCAGTGCCGGAAAGTCGCTTTCGCCCTCGGACTGGCCGGCGAGCAGATCAAGGCGCTGGAAACGATCATGCGAGGCATGTACCGGCTGCTGCTTGACAAAGACGCCAGCCAGATCGAAATCAATCCCTTGATACTGACCGAGCAGGGCCAGCTGCTGGCGCTGGACGCCAAGATCAATTTCGATGACAACGCCGTCGCCATGCATCCCGATATTCTGGATCTGCGCGATCCGGGCCAGGAAGACCGGAAAGAGAACAAGGCGCAGCAATACGGGCTCAATTACATTACCCTGGACGGCACTATCGGCTGCATGGTCAACGGCGCCGGCCTGGCCATGGCGACGATGGACATGGTGAAGCTGAACGGCGGCGCGCCGGCCAATTTTCTCGATGTCGGCGGCGGCACGACGCCGGAAAAAGTCGCCGAAGCGTTCAAGCTGATCCTGTCCGATGCCAAGGTGAAAGCCGTGTTGATCAATATCTTCGGCGGCATCGTCCAGTGCGACATTATAGCGCGCGGCATTCTGGCGGCGGTCGAGGAAGTGCATGTGACGGTGCCGGTCGTGGTCCGGCTGGAAGGCACCAATGCCGAAGCGGGGCGCCAGCTTTTGGCCGATTCCGGCCTGAATTTGATTGCAGAAACAGATCTGGCGACAGCCGCCGCGCAAGTCGTCGCCTTAGCGGAGGCCGCATGAGCATCTTGATCGACCGTAACACCAAAGTGATTTGCCAGGGCTTTACCGGCAAGCAGGGCACGTTTCATTCCGAACAGACATTGACCTACGGCACGCAGCTGGTCGGCGGCGTGACGCCGGGCCGCGGCGGCGACACACATCTGGGCCTGCCGGTCTTCAATACCGTCGAGGACGCAGTCAGGCAGACCGACGCCGATGCGACCATGATCTATGTGCCGCCTTTTTACGCGGCGGACGCCATCCTGGAAGCCGTCGATGCCGGCATCAAAATCATCGTCTGCATCACCGAAGGCATTCCGGTGCTGCATATGCTGCGCGTCAAGGCCGCGATGGCCGGCACCGACTCTTTGCTGATCGGGCCGAACTGCCCGGGCGTGATTACGCCGGGCCAGTGCAAGATCGGCATCATGCCGGGCCATATCCACCTGCCGGGCTCCATCGGCATCGTCTCGCGCTCCGGCACCCTGACCTACGAGGCCGTCAACCAGACGACCCGGCAGGGGCTGGGGCAGAGCACCTGCGTCGGCATCGGCGGCGACCCAATCCACGGCATGAACTTTATCGACGTGCTCAGCCGTTTCCAACAGGACGATCAGACCCGCGGCATCGTCATGGTCGGCGAGATCGGCGGCGGCGAGGAAGAGGATGCAGCCGACTATATCAAGGCGCATGTCACCAAGCCGCTGGTGTCCTATATCGCAGGGCAGACGGCGCCGCCCGGTAAGCGCATGGGCCATGCCGGCGCCATCATCACCGGCGGCAAGGGCACGGCGGCAGGCAAAATCGCCGCGCTCAGGGCGGCCGGCATCGAAGTCGTCAATTCGCCGGCCGATATCGGCGTGGCGATGCAGGGGTGTTTGTAGTCCGGGTAGCCAGTCGTTTATATATGTCATCTGTTCATAGAAAATATAATGCCAAAACCCAATCAATCAGAAAAAGTGCCACAGGCAATGCAGCCTGTTTTCAACGCTGTTATTAAATTAACTGATGAATTTTCGGCTGCTTATCTTAACGATGAATATGCCCAACTAATTCGGTATGCAACGGCCGCGCTGTGCAGGAAGCGGCAGTCGCCTTTGTCAACAGGGAAGATAAACACCTGGGCCTGTGGAATTACCTATGCCATAGGCTCAGTTAACTTCCTATTCGATAAAAGTCAGGAGCCGTATATCAGTGCGGCAGATTTGTGCGAGCAATTTGCCGTCAGCAAGAGTGCCGGCGCTGCGAAGGCAAAAGTCGTTAAAGATACATTAAAAATGGGGCCGCTAGATCCGAATTGGTACCTCCCCAGCCGATTAAACGATAACCCGTTGGCCTGGAAGATAATAGTGAACGGCATGATAGTCGATGCGCGTCAGTTGCCAAGAGAAATACAGGAAATAGCCTTCCAGAAAGGGCTTATTCCGTTTATTCCGGAAGCTAAAATTGAAAAATGAGGTATTGGCATTCCATGCTAAAGCGACATCAGACTTTAATGAAGAGTTGGTATAACCGTGAATAAATCAATCCTCATTTTTATCGCTTTATTTTCTATTGTTGCCTCAATTGCGGTTTTTACGCTGGTGCCGAAGATCCCGCAGGACCTGAGTTATCATTACTTTGGCGATCAAAAACAGATCTTGGGCATTCCCAACTTCTGGAATGTCATGACCAACCTGCCTTTTCTGGTTGTCGGTTTCATGGGAATACAGCAAATTATCAACAACCCGCTTGATGGCGGCTTGCCGCAGTTGCGCCCGGCTTATCTGACGTTTTTCATAGGTGTTTTTTTAGTCGGATTGGGATCGGGGTATTACCACTTAGATCCTGACAATGAGTCGCTGATCTGGGATCGGCTGCCGATGACGATAGCCTTTATGGCGCTGTTCTCAGCCGTGGTCGGCGAATTCCTGTCAGTTGAATGGGGCAGACGACTGCTCTATCCGCTGGTTCTGGCCGGTATGCTATCGGTCATTTATTGGCATTGGAGCGAACAGCAAGGGCACGGTGATCTGCGTTTCTATGGCCTGGTTCAGTTCCTGCCCATGGTGCTGATTCCGGTCATGCTGATTTACTGCCAGTCCCGGTTTTCCGGTAACGGCTATCTGTGGGGATTGGTTGGTATCTATGCCGCGGCTAAACTGGCGGAATCGGGCGATGTCGTCATTTACGAACACCTGCGCTTCTTAAGCGGACACTCGCTCAAGCATCTGCTTGCCGCAGGCGGAGCCTGGCTGTATCTGAGCGCATTGCAAAAGCGGGTCCCGGTGCCTCAGTCGATAAACCCGACAAGCGGTGTCGTTCCTGAATAAGGATTTGCTATGATCAGCCTGTAGGTTAGGTTTCGTACCGCACTACAGTTTTTTTGTCGTCCTTGCAGTCAAATCTTCAACATCAGTCATTGTTAATTTACATGTCTCTCAAAATAGCGTTAGCTCAAATCAATTTATTGGTCGGCGGCATCGACGCCAACGCCGCCAGGATTATCGATACCACCCTTCATGCCAGGGACCGGTTGCAGGCCGATCTGATCGTCTTTCCCGAACTGTCCGTGACCGGCTATCCGCCCGAGGATTTGCTGTTGCGGCCGGATTTTATCGCGCATGCGGCACGCGCTGTCGAGCACATCGCCGCACAGGTGTCCGGCATCGATGTGGTACTGGGCTTTCCCGACCGCTATCAGGGCAAACTATACAACAGCGCGGCGCTGCTGCGCGATGGCGCCGTGCTGGCCCGCTACAGAAAGAACGCCCTGCCCAACTACGGCGTATTCGACGAAAAGCGCTACTTCTGCGAAGGCGGGCAGACCTCGCTGTTTACCTTAAAAGGCGTCACGATCGGCATCACGATTTGCGAGGACATCTGGCAGACCGGCATCGTGGCCAGGAACAAGGAGGCGGGTGCAGAGCTGATCCTGACCCTGAACGCCTCACCTTTCCATGCCGGCAAGATCCATGAACGCGAGGACATCGTCGTCAATCAGGTCAAGGCGTTGCAGCTGCCGCTGGTTTATGTCAACCAGGTCGGCGGTCAGGATGAGCTGATCTTCGACGGCGCCTCGTTTGTGGTCGACCGTGACGGCGAAGTCGTGTTCCGGGCCGAGGAATTCTGCGAGCAGGTCAGCGTGGTCGAATTTGACGGCAACAGGCCGCGGAAAAGCATCTGTGCCCCCTTGTACAACGAGATCTCCAGCGAATACCGGGCTTTGGTGCTGGGCATCAGGGATTATGTCGCCAAGAATGGTTTTCAAGGCGCCATCCTGGGCCTGTCCGGCGGCATCGATTCGGCCCTCGTGCTGGCGCTGGCCGTTGATGCGCTAGGGGCCGACAAAGTGGAAGCCGTGCTGATGCCGTCACGCTATACGCAGCCCATGAGTCTCGAAGATGCGATGCTGGAAGCCGAAGCCCTGGGCGTCAAATACCACACGATACCGATAGAGCCGGCCGTCAACGCTTTCACGGACATGCTGGCCGATGTATTTGCCGGCACGGCCAGGGACACGACCGAAGAGAACATCCAGGCGCGCTGCCGCGGCGTGATCCTGATGGCGATATCCAACAAACAGGGCAAGCTGCTGCTGACGACCGGCAACAAAAGCGAGATGAGCGTCGGCTATGCGACGTTATACGGCGACATGGCCGGCGGTTTCGCGCCGATCAAGGATGTGCCGAAACTGCTGGTTTACGCGCTGGCGCACTATCGCAATTCACTGTCACAGGTGATACCGGACCGCGTGCTGGTGAGACCGCCTTCGGCCGAACTGGCGCCCGATCAAGTCGATCAGGACTCTTTGCCGCCGTACAGCGTGCTGGACCCGATACTGGAGCGTTATGTGGAACTGGATCAGTCGGCCGAAGAGATTATCGCAGCCGGCTTCAGGCGCGAGGATGTCGAACGGGCCATACGCCTGGTCGACAGGAATGAGTACAAACGCCGGCAATCGCCGCCCGGCATCCGGATCACGCCCCGGGCCTTCGGCCGCGACCGGCGTTATCCGATCACGTCGGGATATCGCGGGATTTAAACCGAACCTACAGCAAAGATGCCAAGCCACTCGGCGCGGCCATTGATTGGGAGATTGATTTACCGATGGTTTGGCGTCTGTAATGGTTAACTTAGGATTTGGTTAAAAATAATTTCCCGGTTTGTGGATGAAACCGGCGCTTATGTATGGGCGAATTTATTCGCCCATACACAGGTGTTGATTCATATCTAGCCAGGGGAGTTATTAATTGCCGCATCCTTAATTAAGGCCAAATTAAGCCCTATGGCAGGAAAACACCATGAAACTTTCCGAAAACATCAAACCGATCAGCTACCTTAAAGCTAACGTGGCTGACGTCATTGAAAATTTAAAGACGACTCATCAGCCGATGGTTATCACCCGAAACGGCGAAGCCGCTATGGTGATTCAGTCGGTGGCCGATTATGAGCAAACCTTGGAAACGTTGGCGTTGCTAAAAATATTGGGCAAAGCCAGCAAGCGGTTAGCAATGGCAAAACGGTAACAAGTGCCGAGGCTTGCTCCCGACTTAGGCAACGACGCGGTTTGAAATGAAACGTCCGGTGGTCATTGCCGAACTGGCATTGCTTGATTTACTAGACATCAATGAGTATTACCTGGTTGAAGTGGATAACAAAACAGCGGCAAAAATCATAGATCGCCTGGAAGCCGCCGTGAACAGCCTTGCCGACTTTACTGAGCTCTGCAGTATTCCCACGGAATTATTGACGTTGGGCATTCGGCAATATCGGCAAGTCATCGTCAAACCTTATCGTATTATCTGCGAACAGTTACCGGAAACCACCATTGTTCACGCCATTCTGGACGGGCGATGGGATATGGAAACCTTGTTGACACAACGCCTTGTCAGGTTTGGACTGTAATCACCTCATTCATCGAAGTTAACGCCTTTACAGATTACCTGTTGGGGTCCCATGATATCGGAATATCCATGAAAACCTTGGCGTCATAATGCTATGAGCGTTGAACCTCTTGTGATGGCAATAATATGAAGATAGCAAGAAAGCCGGATGCCGGAAATTGAGTAAGTACGTTATTATCGGCATTATAGGTTTGCCGCTTGCCAGAATTTATTATTTCAAAAATTATGGCTATGAAAATGCATGATGAAGTTCATACGGGCCTTGGTTCGCATAATAAGTAGGAACTCTTCTCTTTGATTACATCCGCCAAGGCGGGGCACTCGGTCTCGACCTGGCGAATGTAATCTCCACGCCTTTCTTATTTGCCTGTTCCTCGGCTTTGTAATTTTACCTTTGTAATTCAGAGAAATATCTCGAAAATGATCGATCAACCCTTTATACAGCTACTCTGGCTGCTTGGTTCTTCCGTGGCTGTCGTCGTGGCCTTTCAGAAGCTGCATATTCCGTCTAGCATCGGCTACCTGTTGGTCGGGGTGCTGTTCGGCGCGCACACGCCCGGCCCCGTTATTGAAGTTCAACAGATCCGGGAAGTCGCCGAATTCGGCATCGTTTTTCTGCTGTTCACAATTGGCTTGAGTTTTTCACTGCCGCAGATTCATGCGTTGCGAAGCCAGGTATTGGGGTTGGGAACAGGACAGGTTTTGCTGACAACGGCCGTGATCGGCGCGGCTAGCTGGCTGATGGGATTGCCGCCGGCGACGGCTTTTGTCATCGGCGCGGTGTTCGCGCAATCCTCCACGACGATTATCAGCAAACAGCTCGCCGAGCAAGGCGAGGAGCACAGCCATCATGGCCGCTTGGGTGTGGCGATGTCGGTGTTTCAGGATGTGACTGCGGTGCCTTTCGTGGTCATTATCCCGGTGCTGAGTGTCATCGACGACGATGTCGGGGCCTTGTTTGAGGCGCTGGGTTGGGCCTTGGCCAAGGCTGTCCTGGCTTTTCTGCTGGTGTTCGTGCTCGGGCGGTGGCTGTTGCGGCCTTTGTTTCACGCCGTTGCCGCAAGACGTTCCGCCGAACTTTTTACGCTGACTGTGCTCTTTGTTTCATTGTTGGCTGCCTGGACCACCAGCAGCTTGGGGCTTTCGATGGCGTTCGGCGCGTTTTTGGTCGGTATGATGCTTGGCGAAACCGAGTTTCGGCATCAGGTGGAGTCCACGATCAGACCGTTTCGCGATGTGCTGATCGGCTTGTTTTTCGTCAGTATCGGGATGCTGTTCGACCCTTCCGAGATACCGCGGAATTGGCCGTGGGCTTTAGCCGGTGTCGCCGCAATGTTGACGTCGAAAACGCTGCTGGTGGCTTTGATCGTGCGCTTGTCGGGACTCGACGGTCTGACGGCATGGCGTACCGGATTCCTGTTGGCGGTAGGCGGCGAATTCGGTTTCGCCTTGCTGGCCATCGCGCTCGATGTGAATGCGATAACCGATAGGCATGCGCAGATTGTCTTTACCTCGGTGTTGTTTTCCATGATTGTCGCCCCTTTTCTAATTCGTTATAACCATGCCCTGGCCGGACTGTTCGTGCGGCGGGCGGCGCTTCAGGCTGATCCTGAAACCTATCCGGTCAGCGCGGATATTGCCAAACATCTGAGCGGCCACACGATTATTTGCGGCTATGGACGCATCGGGCAGAGCGTGGGGCATTTTCTGGAAGAAGAACAGATCCCTTATGTTGCGCTCGATCTGGATTCATCCCGGGTCAAAGAAGCGCACATTGCCGGCGAGCCGGTTTATTACGGCGATTCGGCGGAGCGGGACATTCTCGAGGCGGTGGGGCTTGATGCCGCAAAGCTGATTGTTATCAGCTATGACGATGTTGTGTCGGCAAAGAAGGTGCTTCATCATGCCCGTACTTTACGGCCGGACTTACCGGTTATGGTGCGCACCCGCGACGAAACTCACGCGGACGAACTGCGCCAGGCCGGTGCAACGGAGGTGGTGCCGGAAGCACTGGAGGCGGGCATGATGATCGCTTCTCATGCCTTATTGCTCCTGAATGTGCCGTTTAATCGCGTCGTGCGGCGCATGCAGCAGCAACGCGCCGGCCGTTATCGTTTGCTGCGGGAGCTATACCGTGGCGAGGATGTGTATTCGGACAATTCGGATGCGCTTGCCGCCGATGCGCTGCGGTCAGTATTGATTTCATCGGGCAGTTATGCCGTGGGGAAAAAACTGGCGGAACTGGTGCCGGAGGGCGTCACCGTGGCTTCGCTGGTCAGGCAAGGTAATCGAGCGCCCGAGCCGTTTGACACTTTGATTAAAGAAGATGATGTCGTCGTGCTTTTTGGCGCGGCCGATGATCTGGATCATGCCGAAAGGCGCTTGCTGGGCTAAAGTACCATCCCGGGCATAATCGGAACCTCATGATTATTGCGCCGGCCTAATACAGGAAAAATCCGTTCCGCCTGCAAAACCGCTGCTTTGCCGGTTTGGCTAATGCGTCAGGCTTTCTTCAGTAAAAACACGCTGGCCAGACCAAGAAAGATAAAAAAGCCCATGGCATCGGTGATAAAGGTCAGCATGACGCTGGTGCCGACTGCCGGGTCCTTGTTGAATTTATGGCGCAGCAAAGGGATGCCTAGACCGACCAGGGCGGCGACTTGCAGGTTGAAAAACATGGCGATGGCCATGACCAGGGCAAGGTCTCGGTCCTGATAAAGCAGCCAGACCAGCAGGCCGACAACGCTGCCCAAGAGCGTCCCGTTCAGGATGGCAAGGCTCAACTCCTTTGTGATCAGGCGGCGGATATTGGCCTTGGTAATCTGTCCCAGCGCCAGCGAGCGGATGATCAGCATGCTGGTCTGATTGCCGGTATTGCCGCCCGTCGACGCGATGATCGGCATGAGCGAAGCCAACGCCACCAGATGCAGGATCGCATCCTCAAACACGCCGATAATGCGGGTCGCGGCAAAGGCCGTGGTGATATTGATCAATAGCCAGCCCCAACGGTTCTGAGCGCTTTTCCAGACGCTGGAAAACAAGTCTTCCTCTTCCTCGACGCCGGCTTGAATCAGCAGGTCTTCGTCTGTTTCGTCGCGGATGAAATCGACGATACTGTCGATGCAAAGCCGGCCCAGCAGCCGGCCGCCATGATCGACAACCGGCGCCGATATAAGATCGTAACGCTCAAAAGCGCGCGAAGCCTCGGTGAGATCCTCGTCGACCGGGAAGACGACAAAATCGGTCACCATGGCTTCCGCCACTTGCCGGGAAGGCGGATGGGTCAACAGCCGTTGCACCGGCAAAACGCCTTTGATTTTGTTGCTGCGGTCCACGACGAACAATTTATCGGTGTGATCGGGTAACTTGCCGCGTTTGCGAATGTAGTCGGATATGGCTTTCAAGGTCAGATCGTCCCTGATCTTGATCATGCCGAAATCCATGCGCGCGCCCACCTGATCTTCGTTGCAAGCCAGAACCGCGGTGAGATCCCGGCGTTTTTTGCGGTTGAGCGATTTGAGAATCCGCTGCATGGCGTTTTTCGGCAGATCGGCCACAAGATCCGCTATCTCATCAGTGTCCAGTTGGCCGGCAACGCTCGCCAATTCCTCGGTTTCCATGCCTGAAATCAGCGTTTGCCGCACCGCATCGGATACTTCCATCAGCACTTGGCCGTCATGGCCCGTTCTGATCGCGCTCCAGGCGATACGGCGCTGATCCAGCGGCAGCGATTCGAGGATATAGGCGATATCGGCAGGGTGAAGCTGGGCAAATTTTTCCTGCAGGCGGGTTTGCTGCTGCTTGTGCAGGATAGTTTCAACCAATTCCCGATGGGGTGTCGTCCCTTTTTGCACCAGCGATTCTTCCAGCCGCTGTTTTTCCAGCAATGTGATGACCTGCTGCAGGTGTTGCTGCAGGAATTGCTCGGAATGGCGTTTATCGGTGGATTCCATAATTAAAAAACAGTGAATTGGCGTTTATTTCGTAATGTAAAAAGCGGGTTCTTGCCATTATGTCAGCTTTTGATAGAGGCGCTAAGTCCGATTAAAATTCCCTGTTCAATACGAGGCCGCGGAAGGGAAGCGACGCGCCGGCGTGAGCGCATTATGTCAATGCAATACCGTTGCATTATTTAACCGCGATAAAATAATATCTTAATTTAACACCGGTTATAATCGGCGTTTAACCCCTCCATCTGTCTATTAGCGCTATAAATAAATGATGAATAAATTCAGTTTGATAATACGTTTTTTATCAGTTGTATTACTGGCGATGTCGTTGGTCGCCTGTGCGGGAAGTAAAAGGCATGAAAGCACCGGCGAGTATCTTGATGATGCCGTGCTGACAACCAAGGTGAAGACGGCCATATTTAATGATCCGGGCCTTAAAGTACTGCAGATTAACGTGAAAACGTTCAAGGGGATTGTACAGCTGAGCGGTTTCGTCGATTCCGCCAGTGCCGCCGATAAGGCTGTCGAGCTGGCGAGAACCGTGGGAGGCGTCAAAATGGTCAATAACAGCCTGATTGTCAAATAACCGGGAAAATCCAGGTCAGGCGGTCATCACTCCAAATGGGTCTGAGAGACTTCCACGCTGCTCCATATGGCGTGGACGAAATTCCTGTCCATTTCCGGCATGCCGTCCTGAAGCCATTGAACCAATAACCTGGCGGTATTGGGATAAGTGACCCGGACGGCATGCTCGTCATGCAGCCAGCATTCGATCACCGCCGGGTCCATATCCGTCATGACATGACCATAACCCAATTGCTGTAAGGCGGCGGCATTGGAGATTTGTTCCATTTGGGCATGCAGGGGTTTGGCCAGGATCTTTTTGCCCAGTTGCAGCGATTCGCTGGCAAGTTCAAAACCGGCATTGCTGATAATGCCGGCGCAGTCGTATAAGTTCTTCTGAAAACCTTCGCGGGAGAGCGGATGGCAGAGGATATGTTCGAACTCGGAGCGTACCGTTTCCGGCGCATAGACGTGGAAGCTGAAGTTGTTGAAAGGCGATAACAGCCTGATGACTTCTCGCTGATCCTCGAAAGGCAGGTAAACGATAATTTTATTTTTGATGGTATTCGCGGCGGTTTTGCTCGTGTCGATAATGGGCGGCAGAATCGGCTGGTCGAAATGGTGCCAGTGCAGGCCGATGCCGATATCGGCCGGCGCGAAGTATTTCATGACCCGTCTGGCGACCGGGTCCGAGCCGGCCTTGGGGATGCGATGGTTGAACGCGTATTGATGGCCGATGCCCAAAACGGTTTTTTTCTGTTTCTTTGCCGCCCAGGCCGTCACGGGTTCAAAATCGCTGATGACCAGATCGTAAGGGCTTAAATCCAGCGACGCGACATCTTTGATAAAGGTAAGCGGTCTGGCATCCAAAGCGGTCTTCAGGTAGCTGACCTGGCCTTTGTCGGTGCTGAAAGTCAGGCCGGTGCGCAACTGGTAGCCGTTAAAGACCTCCATATCGAAATATTTATCGACCGGGCGGCCGGTAAACTGAAAAGTAACGTCCAGGCCGGCATCATGGAGTTCTTTCGCCATGACGCGCGCGCGAGTGATGTGGCCGTTACCGGTGCCCTGTACGCCATAAAAAATTCTCATTAAATACTGTATCCCAAACTGAAAAGTGCCGTACTGATGCCCAGTATGACGCCGACTAAGATATCGGTCGGAAAATGCACGCCCAGCACGACGCGCGAGAAGCCGACCATCGCCGCCCAGCCATAAAGCGGAAGCATTAAAACAGGAAAGAAATAACCGATCAGCGTCGCCATCATGAACGCCGCGGAAGTATGGCCGGATGGGAAGCTGAATTGATCGGAGGGTGTGATAACGCTGCGGAAATTTTGCAGCGCCGCCGCCGGCCGGTTGCGTTTCAGGCTGTTTTTCAAAACGAAGTAAATCGGCCTTTCGACCAGAAAGCCCAGCAAAATAGCCTGCAGCAGCGGACTGTGAAGGCCTTGCTGCCAGTACAGCAGACCGATGATCAACAGATACAGCTGGCCGTCGCCGGTTCTTGACACGTATCGGCTAAACTTGGCCAGTGAGCCGTGCATTTTGACATTAAGCAGCCAGATGGTCATGAACACATCGTACTTATGTATCGAATAAAGCAGTTTCATTTTTTGGTCCTCTCGGCAGTTTTGCAAAAGTCGGCCGCGATCGGGTGCAGAGCTGAAAAACGTGGATTTTCCTATTGATTTAATCCCAGCCTTCATGGCAAAGACTAAAACTCTTTTGTGACAAGGAAATGAAGGTTTGTTGAAAGTTTGATGACAAGGGCCTTAGCAGGCCTTGGCTGTGGCTTATAAAACCGCGAGGGGTGATCCAGCCGCGAAGGGCCTCGCGGCTGCCTGTTGCATTGCCGGGCGCATAAGGAGATGCGCCGGCAGGCATCTGTTAAATCTTACGGACGCTTGATTTTGAACAGGCGGTCGTTGTAACTGACGATGAGGCTGTCGGACCGTATTTCCTTGAGCTCCAGCAGGTCCTTGATTCGCTGGCCGGGCGTATATTTGACCATGTCGATCATGACAAAACGTTCGGCAGGCTTCGGCGAATAGACAAAGACATTGATAGGCAAGCTTGGCAATTCGCGGCGGAATTCGGCAGGCAGTTCATTGAGGAAAGGCAGGTGATTTTTTGCCGGCAATGAGGCCGGTTGCTCGAGAGCGGTCATGACCGGCCCGGTTTTTTTGCCAGGCAATGATGCCGGTTTGTCAACCGCGTTATCAGCCGGTCCAGAGGCTTCAACCGGTCCGGCTTTTAGGCGAACCGGCTGCGGCGGCGCGGGCGCCGGTTTAACGGGCTCTGTCAGCGGTTTTTTAATGGCAGTTGCGGTTTTGGCCGGTATAACCCGGGCTTCGACGATTTCGGCAATGGACGGGAGTTTCGGTTCCGGCGGTCTTGCCTCGGGCTCACGCGGCGGCCTTATGTCAACCGGCGGCGCTAACGACGGCTTAACGGCAGACGCGTCGGGCTGGGGCTTTTGGGTAAACCAGAGAAAATAAGCCAGGATAAGCAGGTTGCTGATAATCAATGCGGCAATAAGCCGGGTAGCGCGTTGGGGCTGCCGCGGCTGCTGAGCGAGAATCCTGTTGGTGACCTTGTCAGGCTCGACGGCCTGCCGGTCCTGTTCTGATTTGCGCAGTGCATTTAAAATATAAGACATAACTTAGTCCTTGAATGTTAGGTGCGGCGAGTCTCCGGCGCCTGTGCTGTTGTCCAGGTGAATCAGGGTGCGGGCTCCCGCTATGCCGTCAGCGGTTAAATGATGCCGGCGTTGAAAATTAATCACTTGCGTTTTAAGCGTCTCGTCAAAGAACAGCGGTTCGTTGACGTTGATGTCGGTTCCCGCTATGGCGCTAAGCTGCTGGCGTAGCCAGAGCACATCGGTCGATGTCTGCCGCGGAATAATTTCCGTCATGTCCGGGCGCGGCGGTTGCCAAAGGATCAGGTAATAACCATCCCATAAATCCAGCACATCGGCTAGCGGGAACGTTAAATCATCGTTGAAACGGATGACGGGGTGCCCGCCTTGAATGCCGGTCAGCAACGCATAGCGCTTTTCCTCGGTGGCTGATGAAAACTCCAAAATAGCGGGACGGTCAAGTTCCAGCATGTCTTTCCAGTTGGTCTTGTCGAACAGACAACGAAGGCCCACCGTTTTCATGTAATTACAGTCGGCCCGGTTATCGGCCGGCAGGGCTTTTTTCCAGGTTTTGAGCGCCTGAAGCATGGCGGTGTTCAGCGTCCGCGCCGGATCGTCAAGCCAGTCGCCAAGGGTTTTGACCGCCTCGGCTTTCGGCGCGGCAACTTCCGGTGCGGGAAGCGGTTGCGGGGAAGTCTCGAGCGGTTTTGCATCTGCTTCCGGAAATTGGCCCGACAATATGAGCTTGGCTTGATGGCCGGCCGGCGGATGCTGGTTCAAAAAATAAATGCCGGCGGCGAAGCCGCCGAGCAACATCGCAGCCATCGCTGTGTTAAGTCGGCGGCGGGAACTGTCCAGCCCCAATGTTTCCCGAGCCGCCTGGGTGATGATGCCGGGGGAAATGACGTGGGCATTCGTCGCATAGGCGCCGAGCAAGGCGCGATCGCAAAGAATATTGATGAGTCTGGGGATGCCCAGGGAAAATTGATAAATCTTGCGAATGGCACGGTCATTAAAGAGACCGAGGTTGCCATTACAGACCGTCAGGCGATGGTGAATATAGGCCCGTGTTTCCTCAAGGGACAGCGGCAGCAGATGATAACGGGCGGTTATCCGCTGATTGAGCTGACGCAAGTCCTGACGGTTCAGCAACTGTTTCAGCTCAGGCTGGCCGACCAGAATGATTTGCAGCAGCTTTGCCTTGCTGGTTTCCAGATTGGTCAGCAGCCGGATTTGTTCCAGCACTTCCATGCTCAGGTTCTGGGCTTCATCGATCAGTAGCACGGTGCGCCTGCCGTTGGCATAGGCCGTGAGCAGATATTGGTTTATCCTGTCGATGAACGTCTTCAGCGATTGCTGCTTTCTGTCATAAACAATGCTTAACTCATCACAGAGTGTAGCCAATAATTCGACGGCATTGAGCTTTGGGTTTAATATCAAGGCAATATCGACATTGACGGGCAATTGCTGCAGCAGGCAGCGGCACAGCGTGGTCTTGCCGGTGCCGACTTCGCCGGTCAGGGCAACGAAGCCGCCGCCCACGTTAATGCCGTATAGCAGATGCGCCAAGCCCTCCTGATGGCGGGCACTCATATACATGAAGTGCGGATCAGGCGCTATCGAAAACGGTAATTCGCTGAAATGAAAATATTGCTGATACAAGGTTCTGACTTCTTAGGCAGTATAAAAAATATTTTAAGTTATTCTAACCCACAACTGAAAGAAGGTCTTAAACATGGGGCGATACGAGCAAACTAAAAGTAGAAGTAGCGGCATCATGATTTGGCTGGCGATTGCCTTGCTCATTGCGGCAGCCATGGGCTGGTTTTATTTCGAACTACAGGAAAGTGCTGAGCCCGATGGGCCGCAGCCGTTGGCGCTGCCGCCCATTGCCGAGAAAACGGCGGAAACGCAAAGCGCGCCGGCAGATGAGGCGGATACGCCCGCGCCCGGTGCGGAAATCGCACCGGAGATCATCGAGGAGCCTCAGCAGGAAGAAGGGTTTATCCTGCCTGATCTCGCTAATAGCGACGGGCGCATACGCGAGGAAATGATCAGGATTTCGCCGGGGCTTGCCGAATGGCTCAAGACCGACGGGCTGATCAAAAAATACGTCGTGATCGCCAATGATTTTTCGCAAGGCTTGCGGCTCGAGAAGCATATGCGTTTCCTTAAGCCGGCCCAGCGCTTTACCGCCGATGAGAATCTGTTTATGAGCCGGCAAAGTTATCAGCGCTATGACAAACTGGCGGCGGCCATCAATGCCATGGATGTGGAGGCGACACTGGCTGTTTACAAGAAATTCAGACCGCTGTTCGTGCAGGTCTTTACCGAGTTCGGCTATCCTGAAGGATACGACCTGGAAGATGTATTGGCCAAAGCAGGCGCGGAAATCCTGGCGGCGCCGGTCATAGAAGAGCCCATCGCTCTGGTAAAGCCGTCGGTACTTTATAAGTACGCCGATAGCGAGCTGGAAAACGCCAGCCCCGTGCACAAACAAATGCTGCGCATGGGACCGGACAACACGCGCCTGATTCAACAGAAAGTGCGCCAACTGGTCGAGGGGCTGGTTAATCTGAAAGACTGACTGCCACTAATATAGCGCTCAGTTATCCATGGATGATGGCATGGAACGCGGCCCTGCGTACCAGGTTTCACTTTGGTTGTTTTTCGTGGATTTATTCCATGCCTATTACTTAGTCCCGTGCGCGGCGCGGAATTTACTCCATTGCTCCTCATCGGTCGCTAACGGTTCCCGGGAGGTGTCATGATCAGGGGAGATAAGGCTGAGACGTATCGGCTCCGGTTCGCAGTCCTGAAGCCGAAACTGGCCGGTCAAATAATCCAGCGTACCGGCTATTTGCCCGAGTTGGTCGGCCAGCGCCGCGTTTTCCTCGACCAGCGCCGCGTTTTGCTGCAGGGTGCGGTCTATTTCCATGATCGCCCTGGACGATTCCTCGATGCCCTGGGCTTGCTCACCGGCGTTAGACGCAATCTCTTCCACCAGGGTCCCCACCTGCCCGATCTGCCCGCTGATGCGATTCATGGCTTCACCGGTGTGTTCGACTTTGTGCGTGCCTTCCAGAATTTTTAGGGTGCTTTGATCGATCAACAGCTTGATATCGGTGGCAGCCTCGGCGGATTGTTGCGCCAGCGCGCGCACCTCGCTGGCTACGACCGCAAAAGCCCGGCCGTGTTCGCCGGCGCTCGCGGCTTCCACGGCTGCATTCAACGCCAGCAGGTTGGATTGGAAGGCAATGCCATCGATTAAATCGGTAATGCCGGTAATTTGATTGCTGACGTCACGAATGGTGTGCATGGCGGCGATGGCATCCCGCATCGACTCGGCGCCGGCCTGGACCTCGTCACGGGCATCGAGTGTGATGACTTTCGACTGTTCAGCGCGGTCGGCCGCATCGCGCACCTGCGCGGTCAGTTCTTCCATTGCGGCCGTGGTTTGCTCCAGTGCGGAGGCCTGTTCCTGAATGCGTTGCGACAGGTCCTGATTGGCCGCGGCCACTTGTTGCGAGGACAGCGACACATCCGTGGAGCGTTCCTGCACTTGATGAAATGATGCCGACAGAGAGGCCAGCGCATGATTCAACGCATGCTTCAATTTCTCCAGATCACCCTGATGGTTGCCGGTAACCCGTTCGGTCAGGTCGCCAGCCGACAATGCCATCGTACAGTGCATGACATCATCGATGGCGGCATTGAGATTGCTCATGGCGGCATTGATGGCGTCCTTTAATTCCAGATAGATACCGGATACCGATGTTGTTACTCGCAGGTCGAACCGGCCTGCGGAAGCGCCTTGAAGCACCTCGTTGATTTGGGCGAACATGTGCTGCAGTGTCCGCATGGCGTCGGTTGCCTGCTCGACCGCCCGCTGCCATTCGCCCTGGAGTGTATGGGGCCGTATGGTCTGCAGGTCCAGCGATTTGCCTGCCTTCATGGCTTGCACGACCTGCGACAAGGTTTGAACGGACTGTTCGGCCTGCGCGAAAGAGGCATTCAAGCCGGTCGCCAGCTTGCCAATGTCGCCTGGCAAATCGGTCGCCATGCGCTGGCCGAACTGGCCGGCGGCAAAGCAATGCGCGACACGATGTGTTTCCAGGAAGGTCTTATGCAACTGATCCAGAAAACTGTTCAGCAGGCCGATAGCCTGACTGATCTCATCTCGCCCCTGAGCCTGCGCGCGGCTCGTGAAATCGCCAAACAGCGCATGTTGCAGGGCGGCGGTCATTTGCGCGGTGCTGCGAGTGATGCCGCGGATAATAATGAACGCCAGCAGGCTTGTGGCCAGGAGGCCAAACAGAACAATGGCTATGAACCAGTTACGCATGTTTTGGTAATTCTGCACCATGTTGTCGTAAGTGATTTTTGCCGCATCCAGCTGTGCCTCGATCAATTCGGCATATTTTTCGGTAACGGGATTGATGCTTGGCAGCAGGCGATAGTTGAGAAAGCCGGGTACGGCATCCCTGTCGCCGGTATCCAGGGTAGCCTTGAGCCTGTCCATTTCCTGCTGATTTTTGGCCAGTATCGGTTTGAGTTCGTTTATCAGTCGTTCTTCTTCGGCCACATGCCGCGTGCTTAGATAGGCTTGCCATTTCTCGGCAATGATTTGTTCGGCGTCGCGCACAGCCTGGCTGGCTTCCGGCAAGGAGATGGCGCCCTTGCTGGCCTTGCGCGTCGTTTCCAGGATATTGATCGCATACAGATCGGCGATGACTTTCAGGTCACGCAGCGGCACTATGCGGTCGTTGTAGAGGCTGTTCACGATCGCGACATTCCGCGCCATGCCGTGCAAGCCTTTCAGGGCAATAGCGGATGTCAGGATCAGAAAAAGGCTGACCAGCCAAATCAGGCGTGTGCCTATGCGGGCGTTGTTTAGCATGAGGCTGTTGTCTCCAGGGCGTTATTGTTATTTTGGCGGGAGTTTGCGTATGAGGCACGCATGACTGTCGGTTTTTGCGCAAGAAGTAAGATGGACCGGACTGATCAATCCCGGCCGGATTCCCTGCGGCTCTCCGGACAGAGTAATCCAGTCAAATCAGGGGCGTCCGCCTGCAGGGCAACCTCCGCTGTTCCTCGCAAGTATAAGAGCCTTCTATGACAAAAAGATGATGATTGCGTTACGGTTTTATGACAAAACGGTTTTGCATCCAGGATAATGCACAGTCTGTGTATAATGTTGGGGATTCCTGATCGGCATAAATCCCCATGTTCATCCTGCACAGCTCCAACAAAACCGAGAATCTGGTCGCGCATCTGACCGCCGTGATCGAAAACGCGCCGTTGACATCGCCTTTTGCCAGGGAAGTTTTTCTGATTCAAAGTCAGGGCATGGAGCGCTGGCTGTCGCAGCTGCTGGCGACTGAATTCAAGGTCTGGGGCAATTTCGATTTTTTGTTTCCGAACCGTTTTTTCAGCTCGCTGGCGCAAAAGATCAACCTGTCGCTTAGCGATGCGGTATTCGAGCGTAACGTCATGCTCTGGCGGTTTGAAGCTCTGCTGCGACGTTTGGACGATGAGACTTACGGGAATGAATTCAAGGCGTTAAAACAGTACCTGACCGGGGAGAACCTCGCCGTCAAGCGCTATCAGCTGGCGCAGCAGTTGGCGCAGATCTTTGACCAGTACCAGATGATGCGGCCTGATATGCTGGAGCTCTGGCATCAGGGAAAACTGCTTTACGAGTCCGAAACGGAGCGCTGGCAACGGGCGCTCTGGCTGCTTGTGACCGAGCAGACCGGCGTCAGGCACCGCGGCTCGCTGTGGCTGGACGTGATCGAGCGTTTGAACAAGGCCGGGGAAGGCGCTTTCGGCGATGCCGTGCCCGAGCGCGTGTTCGTGTTCGGGGTCAACACCATGCCGCCTTTGTTCCTGGATTATCTGCAGGCATTGTCCAGGCAGTGCGACGTGCATTTTTTCCTGCTGAATCCGGCGCGGGAGTATTGGGCCGATATCGAAAGCAAGCGCCAGCGCGTAGCCTCGGAGACATTCACCGGGCACCCGTTGCTGTCGGCGCTGGGTCAGCAGGGTCGGGAGTTTCAGGACATGATTCTGGAACAGATGCAGTTCGATTTCGAGCCGGCCAGCTTTGAGCTTAACGAGGCGCGCACCAATCTGCAGCAGTTGCAGAACGATATTTTGAACAACGCACTGGAAAAGCGAGATCTGCAGAAAGACGATTCGATTCGCATCCATGCCTGCCATTCGCGCATGCGCGAGGTCGAGGTGCTGAGAAACGAACTGTTGCTGGCGTTGGAGCAGGACCCGTCGCTGGAACTGCGCGATATCGTGGTCATGGCGCCCGACATTCAAACTTATGAACCGTTTATCGCGGCCGTCTTCGACGACATCCAGCACGCCATCGCCGACCGCAGCCTGCGCGTAAGCAATAATGCGCTGGAAGCCTTTATCCGCTTCCTGAGTCTCAGCCAGAGCCGTTTCGGCTGGCAAAGCGTGCTGGACCTGCTGGAGCAGCCGGTGGTCTATCCGGGCTTCGGCCTGTCCGAGACCGATCTGGAGCTGGTCAAGCATTGGGTGCGCGCCACGGAAGTGCGCTGGGGCAAGTCGGCCGGGCACCGGCGGGAGCTGGGGCTGCCCGGGCTGGGCGGCAATACCTGGCAGGCGGCGCTGGACCGGTTGCTGATGGGCTATGCGGTCGGCAGCGATGACGATTTTATCGATGACGTGCTGCCTTACAGCGATATCGAGGGCTCATCGGCGCAGGCATTGGGCGGTCTGTGCGAATTCATGCAGCTGGCGTTCCAGGCCAGCACCGAACTGAAGCAGGCCAAAACGCTGAAAGCCTGGAGTTCGCAGCTTTATTACTATGCCGACCAGCTGCTGCAGGGCGCCGATCCGGTTGAGCGCCAGCAGCTTAACGAACTGCTGGTCGAATTGTCGGCCGACGCGGCGGCCGTCCACAATGACGATGTCGAGCTGCAGGTCATCATCAGCTGGCTGGAAGGCACGATTTCCGAGCGCAAATCCTCGCACGGTTTTTTGCGCGGCCAGTTGACGTTCTGCTCGATGCTGCCGATGCGCTCGATCCCTTTCAAGGTCATTGCGCTGCTGGGCATGAATGACGGCGAATTCCCCAAAGTCGACCGGGTTCCGACTTTCGACCTGCTCGGCCGGCATTTCCGCAAGGGCGACCGCTCGCGCCGGGCGGACGACCGCTATCAGTTTCTGGAAATCCTGCTGTCGACGCGCCAGCGCCTGATCATGACCTATGTCGGCCAGTCGATCAGCCAGAACGATGCCATTCCGCCGTCCGTCATCATCAGTGAACTGCTCGACGTGCTCGAGGACGGTTACGGGGTGCGCGGGCTGGTGACCCAGCATCCCTTGCAGCCCTTCAGCCCGCGTTATTTCGACGGCGCATCTGAGCTGTTCAGCTTTTCGGCGGCCGACTGCGCGACGGCCAAAGCCTTGTCGGCGGCCAGGCAGGAGCCGCAATTATGGTGGCAGGGCACTATTGAAGCCGAAGCCAGCGAGGTGATCGATCTGGGCGATCTGTTTGCCTTCTTCCAGCATCCGCAGCGCCATTTCCTGCGGCGGCAGCTGGATCTGCGCTTTGGCGGCATGGAGGCCAAGGCCGAAGAGCGGGAGCCGTTTGAGATCGACAGGATGGACGGCTACGCCATCCACCATGACTGGATACAGCAACAGTTAAGCGGCGCTTCCGTGTCGCTGAAAAAACTGCAGGCCCAGGGGCGCTGGCTGGCCGGCAGTCCGGGCGAGCTCGAGTTTGAACGGCAGCAAAAAATGATTGCCGAGTTCGTCAAACGCATCGAGCAGAAAAATCTGGGGCCGGCGCTGGACGATCTGCCCGTCGACATCAAAGTCGGCAATTATCGGCTGATCGGCAAGCTGGGCAACCGCTATCAGAACGGCAGCCTGTTCTATCGCTACGCCGATCTGAAAGGCAAGGATTTCATCAACGCCTGGCTGCACCATCTGATTATCAACCGTCTGGAGCCGCAGGCGACCTGTCTGCTCAGTAAAGACGAGGATCTGCTGTTTCTGCCCGAGCACTGCCAGCCCGAATACTTGCCCGAGCTGATAGAGATCTATCGTCTGGGCCAGCGGCAGCCCGATGCGTTCTTTGTCGAGCCGGCCCTGGCCTATGTCAGGCAGGCGCATAAGCTCAATACCGGCAGCCGCTCGGCCAAATCGGCGCTCGATATCGCCATGGAGCAGCTGGCAAGCGCTGTCGAGCAGCCGTATGAGCCGGAACTCAGGCGGCTTTACCGCAATGCCGAGGATATCGCGCAGGCATTGGGCGAGTCGTTCGAGCGGCAATGTCAGGCATTGCTGCAGGATGTCTGGGCATCGACACACGGCAACTGATTATTCAGGACAATGAACATGCATGATTTCAATCCGGTGCAAACCGAACTGCTCAAAGGCGTCAATCTGATAGAAGCCAGCGCCGGGACCGGCAAGACCTATGCCATTGCCATGTTGGTGCTGCGCTTTGTCGTCGAGCGGGACATGAAGATCGAAGAGTTGCTGGTCGTGACTTTTACCAAGGCGGCGACCGAAGAGCTCAAAGCCCGTGTGCGGGCCAGGCTGGCCGAAGCCAAACGGGTGCTGGACGGGCGTTTCGATGATGTGGACAGCAATGTGACGGCGTGGCTGGATGCTTTAGACATAGAGCCCGAGCTGGTCAGGCAGCGCCTGGAGCTGGCGCTGCTGAACATCGATCAGGCCGGCATCTTCACGATCCACGGTTTCTGCCAGCGTATCCTGAAAGAGCATGCGCTGGAAAGCGGGCAGTTGTTCGACGCCGAATTGACCAGCGATCTGGCCGACATCAAGCAAGCCTGCGCGGATGATTTCTGGCGCCGGCAGATCTACAACCGTTCCGCCTGGGAAGTCTCGGTACTGACTGCGGACTATAAAACGCCGCATGACCTGCTGGCCAGCGTCGATTTCATTCCGGCCCACGTTGACGTTTATCCGTCAAGCGTTTGTCTGGATAATCAATTGGCCGAATTGAAGCAGTTGACCGCGTCGGCCGGGGACGCGCTGGATGCCTGTGCGATATCGCTGAGAAACCGCTTTGCCGACGGCAAGTTCAAACCGAGCTACTGCGATGGCTTTGAACAGCATATCCAGGCGCTCGGCGATTGGCTGCACGGCAGGGCGGCGCAATTGCCCGATGCCGAGGCTTTGGCGGTTCTGACCAAGGACGGGCTCATGGAAGGGCTGGACGGCCGCAGGCTAAGGGGCGATAAGAAAGCCACCTATCTGGCCGAGCTGGCGATCGACACGGCGCCTTTCGATGCGCTGGTCGAGGCGCAGGGCGCTATTACCCTGACCTTGCGCCGGACCCTGCTGGAAACCTTGCACCTGGAACTGGACAAGCGGCTGAAACAGATGAACGTCATGTCCTTCGACGATCTGATCACGCGCCTGTCGGACGCCCTGCACGGCGACAAAGGCGAGCTGCTGATCGTCGAACTTCAGCAGCGCTTTAAAGTCGCGTTGATCGACGAGTTCCAGGATACCGATCAGAGCCAGTGGTTTATCTTCTCGTCGCTGTTCGCATCGCCTGACCATTACTTGTATCTGATCGGCGATCCCAAGCAGGCGATTTACAAGTTCCGTGGTGCCGATATTTATTCCTATCTGGCGGCGCAAAAACAGGCCCGGCATCAGTTTACCTTGGGAAAAAACTGGCGCTCGCATCCCGAACTGGTCGATGCCGTGAACACGCTGTTCAGGCGCGAGCGGGCATTTCTGCTCGAAGATCTGGCGTTTAATGCCGTCGAGGCGGCCGTTCCGGCGGCTGAGCGGACGTTATGTCTGGCCGACTGCGCGCTCGCGCCGATGGTGCTGTGGCAGTTGCCGCCCAGCGAGGCCAAGTCAGGTTACTGGAGCGCCGGCAAGGCCGCCGACGAGATCAGAATCGCGGTCATCAATGAAATTCTGCAATTGCTGAGCGGCGATTATACGCTGGCCAGAAAGATCAATGACGATGTGGTAGCCGGCAAGCTTGAACCCAGGGATATCGCGATTCTGGTGCGGACCAATACGCAGGCCCGCGACTACCAGACAGCATTGCGCAATGCGGGCGTGCCGTCGGTACTGAACAGCACCGAGTCGGTTTTTGCCTCGCAGGAAGCCCTGGATTTGTATGCGTTGCTGCAGGCCGTGGCGCATCCGGGCGAAATTACGCTGCTGAAACAGGCGCTGGCCCTGAGCTGGTTCGGTCTGGACGGCCGGGCGCTTTACGAGCTGATCAACAGCGAGACGGAGCTGGATGCGCGCATGGCGCGGTTTCTGGGCTATTACCAGGACTGGCAGCAAAAAGGGCTGATGGTCATGATGCAGCACTTGCTGGCGCAGGAGGGCATCCGGACGCATCTGTCCGCCACGGTCATGGCCGAAAGACGCCTGACCAATTTGCATCATCTGATCGAGCTGGTGCAGCAGGCCGCCGTCGACGAGCATCTGGGCATCAATAAAACCCTGGACTGGCTACAGGCGGCCGTTATCAGGGCCGAGCAGGATAAAAGCAGCGCCGACGACCAGCAGTTGCGGCTCGAAAGCGACGAGGAGGCGGTCAAGATCATTACGATGCACCGCTCCAAGGGGCTGGAGTACTCGGTCATTTTCTGCCCCTATCTGTGGCAGCGCAGCGGCCGGTTGAACAGCGAAAAGCAGCTGATCAAATGCCATGACGACGGCCGGGTGATCGTCGATCTGGGCTCGAAGGATTTCGAACGTCGCAGGAAGCTGGCGCAGGCCGAAGAGTTGGCCGAGGATCTGCGCGTATTTTACGTGGCCGTGACGCGGGCCAAATCGCGCTGTTATATCGCCTGGGCCGATGTCAGGAGCGAGAAGGCCGCCAATGATTCGGCCATGGCCTGGCTGCTGGGTTTTGAAGAGGCCGATTTTGCCGCGCAGCAAGCGATATTCGAGGCGCTATGCCAATCGGACTCGTTTGAATACCGGCTGCTGGAGTTGCCATGCCTGGTAAGCGGCAGTTATCAGCACCAGCTGGCGCCGCACGATCTGCTCCCCAAAAAGCGCAAACGATCGTTATACACGAACTGGCAGATGAGCAGCTACACGGCCTTATCCAGCTTAAGCCTGCACGATGCGCCCGAGTTGCCCGAAGACAAGGCCGGCGAGATGCAGCGGCAGGAGTCCGAACAGGAAAAGCTGACGCTGCCGCGCGGCGCGCATACCGGCAATGTCGTGCACGAACTGCTGGAGCATGTGGCGTTTGCCGACCTGGCCCGGGGCAAGGATATCTCGAAACTGCGCAATCAGGCCTGTCAGCGCTATGGTCTCAGGCTGGAAACGCCGGAGCTTATTGACGAGTTGTTACAAACTGTTGTTATGACGCCGCTGTCCGATACGGATCGGTCTTTCCGCCTGATGAACCTGAAAGAAAGCCGCTGCCTGAAGGAGATGCCGTTCTACCTGGCGATGCGGCTGATCGATGCCAGCCAGATCAACAGGATTCTACTCGATACGCCGGTTTTTCAGCCATTGAGCGGCAAGCAGATGTGCGGCTATCTGACCGGTTTTATCGACCTGGTCTGCGAGCATGACGGCCTTTATTACATCATGGATTATAAGACCAACAGCCTTGCCGATTATGAAAATGAAACCTTGGCCCAGGCCATGCGCGAGCATAACTACGGCCTGCAATACTGGATTTATACCGTAGTGCTGCATCGCTATCTGCAAAAACGCCTGCCGGATTACCGCTATGAACGCCATTTCGGCGGCGTGCGCTACCTGTTCGTGCGCGGCATGCGGCCGGATCTGGCCTTGAGCGGGGTTTATCAGGACCGGCCGGATCTGGCCAAGGTCGAAGCATTGGCCGCGTTATTCGGAGGATAAAATGCAGGATCAGGAAAGAGTCTATAGCCGGTTGGATGTTGCGTTTGCCCGTTTTCTGGGGCAGCGTTGCAATCTCAGCGCCGAGGAAAAGCCGCTGTTTGAAAGCCTGGTCAAGCTGTTGTCCAATGAGCAAAACCAGGGCCACAGCTGCATTCAGCTGGCAGAGAAAGACTGCGCATTGGTGCTGGCTTCGGGGTTGGCGGCTATACCAGGCCAGATTTTCGGGCTGTTGCCTCTGGTGCTTGAGCAGAACCGCCTGTATCTGCACCGTTATTGGGATTATGAGAGTCGTTTGGCGAGGCAGATCCAGGCGATGATACAGGTAAATCCCTCTGTAGAAGGGCTTGAGGCCGCGTTGGACCGTTATTTTCCGCCACTATCCGATGAGATCGACTGGCAACGAGAGGCCGCCAGGATGGCGCTTACGCGGGGATTGAGCATTATTACCGGCGGTCCCGGTACGGGCAAGACGACAACGGTGGTCAGGATTCTGGCATTGATGCAGGAACTGGCCTCAGAGCCGCTGCATATCGCCCTGGCGGCGCCGACCGGTAAGGCGGCCATGCGTCTGCAGGAGTCAATAGGCAGTAACAAAGCATCGCTGCCATGTGCAGATTCCATAAAGCAGCTCATCCCGGAAAAAGTGACAACGCTGCACCGCCTGCTGGGCGCCATGCCGCCGTCGCCGTATTTTCGCCATAATGCCGACAAGCCCTTGGTTCACGATCTGGTCGTGGTCGATGAGGCGTCTATGGTCGATCTGGCGCTGATGAGCAAACTGGTCGATGCTTTGAAACCCGGCGCCGGCCTGATTCTGCTTGGCGACAAGGATCAGCTCGCTTCGGTCGAATCGGGGGCCGTGTTGGCCGATTTGACGACGATTTTGCCGGACTGCACGCTGGAGTTGAAGAAATCGCACCGGTTTGATGAGAATATAAAGAAGCTGGCGGTCGCCGTGAATCGGCAGCAGGCCGATATTGCCTGGCAGATGTTGCTGGGCGGAGATAAAAATATAATGCTGCTGGAGCAGGACCTGATCGATTATGTGGCCGGGCAGCAGGCCGACTATCTGAGGATGATCAGGGTGGCTGCGCCCTTTGACGAGATCTATCGCGCCTTCAGTCGCTTTCAGGTGCTATGCGCCAACCGGCGTGGCAAAAACAGTGTCGCCGATATCAATCATCTGGTCGAGCAAACACTCGTTGCGCAAAAGCTGATCAGTGTGTCCGGGCGTTGGTATGTCGGCCGGCCGGTGATGGTTACGCAAAACAATCCGGCCTTGCAGCTTTACAATGGCGATATCGGCCTCTGTCTGCCCGATAACGAGCAGAACGGCAAACTGATGGTATTTTTTCAGCGGGCCGACGGCAGCGTCAAAAAATATTTGCCCGCACGTGTGCCGCATTGCGAGACCGTATTCGCGATGACGATACACAAAAGCCAGGGTTCGGAATTCGAGGAGGTGCTGATTGCCTTGCCCGATGCGGTTAATCCGGTGCTGACAAAGGAATTGCTTTACACGGCCATAACCCGGGCCAGAAAAACCGTCAAGCTGGTCGCTGATGAGGCCGTGTTTGTTGCGACGGTCGGGCGGCGGGTCGAGCGCATTACCGGTCTGGCCGATAAATTCAAATCGGGGGCATAAAGCCGGAAAAAACGCAGGCGCTTGATCTGTGAGGGTGATCAGGCGCAGCTCAGCGAATATCTGTAAATTTAGTAATTCCGTTGAACGGAAAATTTAGCCAACTGGGTCAATGCGTCTTTGTACTCGGAATCGGGCAGAACATTTAACGCATCGATGGCTTTTTGCGCCTCTTCATCAGCGCGCCGCTCGGTATAGTCAATCGCTTTAGTGCTCTGCACGACGGCATAGACTTCATTGAAAGCATCGCGATCGCCATTTTTAACGGCATTGATCACGATGCCGGCTTCTTCGTCATTGCCGTGCTGAATGGCGTAAATCAACGGTAAAGTCGGCTTGCCTTCGGCCAGGTCGTCGCCGAGATTTTTGCCTAATTCTTCCTGATTGGCTTTGTAATCCAAGGCGTCGTCGATGAGCTGGAAAGCAATGCCGAGATGCTGGCCGTACAGTGCCAGGCCTTCCTCCACTTCCGTGGAAGCGTTGGAGAGGACGGCGCCCAGGCGGGTTGCGGCACTGAACAGAATCGCTGTTTTCCTGGCGATGACTTCAAGGTATTTTTCTTCCGTGGTTTCCGGATTGTTGCAGTTCAAGAGTTGCAGAACCTCGCCTTCGGCAATGGCGGTCGTGGTTTTGGACAGAATTTCCATGACTCGCATGTTGCCGGTGCGCACCATCATTTCGAATGCGCTGGAGTAGAGATAATCGCCGACCAGTACGCTGGCGGCATTGCCCCAGACCGCATTGGCGGATTCCTTGCCGCGCCTGCGGTCCGAATCATCAACCACGTCATCATGTAGTAAGGTGGCGGTATGGATGAATTCAATGACGGCGGCGAGCACCAGATGATTGTTATTGGCGCCGCCCAAGGCTTTGGCGGCAAGCAGCAAGAGCATCGGACGCAATCTTTTGCCGCCGTTGCCGATAATATAATGGCCGACCTGGTTGATCAGGATAACATCGGAACTTAACTCGTTAATGATGAGTTGATCCACCGCCTTGGCTTCAGTGATGGTTAAATTCTTGATCGAATTAAAATCAATGGGCGCGGATGCGTTCGCTGTCGATTGTGATGCCATTATTAGTGCTGCGTGTCTAGGATTAGGTTATCTTTCATGATGTTAGCTATGAAATACAAAGCCGTTGGATTATTATAGCTTAATAAAGAGTTAATCATCCATGCTATTGAATAAACTATATTGGTGTCAATAGCTTTCTTGTGTTATTTTATTCGGATGTGTATGGGTCGGTCGATTTAAATTTGACTTGACTTGGTTTTAAAAATAAAATTGTCTGTTCACTTTAAACAGATTAATGCTTGATGGAGCTTGCGCAGATGTATGCGGTAATTCAAACAGGTGGTAAACAGTACCGAGTCGAAGAAGGTACGACCTTAAAAATAGAAAAACTTGAGCTTGGAACAGGCGACAGCATTGAATTCGATAAAGTGCTGATGGTTCAGTCGGGCGGTGATGTTAAAGTCGGCCTGCCTTTCATCGAAGGCGGCAAGGTGACTGCGACCGTTTTATCTCAAGGTCGGCATAAAAAAGTCAAAATTATTAAATTCAGAAGACGCAAGCACCATATGAAACAAATGGGGCATCGTCAATACTATACAGAAGTCCAGATTACTGGTATTTCTGCTTAATAATAGGGGTTACAGATGGCTCATAAGAAAGCTGGTGGTAGTACGCGTAACGGACGCGACTCTAATGCGAAAAGATTGGGTGTTAAGCGTTTCGGCGGACAGGTTGTGACAGCGGGAAATATTATCGTTCGTCAACGTGGAACACATTTTCATGCAGGTGACAATGTTGGTTGCGGAAAAGATCATACATTGTTTGCAACAGCTGACGGCAAAGTGGTTTTTCAGGTTAAAGGTCCTAAAGGCCGTAAATTTGTCAGTGTAGTTGCTGCGTAAAACTTACGGACCGCTTATGGCGGTAGTATGGTTGTCTAAAAAAAGCTCCGCTCGTTAATAGTGGGGCTTTTTTTGTTTTTATCGGTAGGCTTTAAGTGCGGCGGCATATGATTTATGAGATTTGTTGATGAAGCGGAGATTCGCGTAGAAGCGGGTGATGGCGGTAATGGTGTGGTCGGTTTCCGTCGCGAGAAGTACATTCCTATGGGTGGTCCTGATGGGGGTGATGGCGGTGATGGCGGCAGCGTTTATCTGATCGCTGCCGAAAATGTAAACACCCTGGTTGATTTTCGCTATCACTCGGTGCATAGGGCGCAACGCGGGCAGAACGGCATGGCTCGTAATTGTACCGGTAAAAAAGGCGAGGACTGCTATGTGCCGGTGCCTTTGGGTACGCGTGTCTCCGATGCGGAAACGGGCGAGGAGATGGGTGATCTGACTGAGGTCGGTGAGACGCTGTTGGTGGCCAAGGGTGGTTTTCACGGTTTGGGCAACACGCGTTTCAAGAGCAGTGTCAACAGGGCTCCGCAGTATGCCAGCAAAGGCACGGAGGGTGAGCACCGCAGGCTGCATCTGGAGCTGACGCTGATTGCCGATGTCGGCTTGCTCGGTATGCCTAATGCAGGCAAGTCCAGTCTGATACGCGCGGTATCTTCAGCCCGGCCGAAAGTTGCTGATTATCCGTTTACCACGTTACATCCTAACCTCGGCGTAGTCAGGATCGATGATCTACGCAGTTTTGTTATTGCCGATATTCCGGGTGTGATTGAAGGGGCGGCTGAAGGCGCGGGGCTGGGGCTGCAGTTTCTCAAGCACTTGTCGCGCACTGGCCTGTTATTGCATCTGGTTGATGTTGAGCCTTATGAAAGCATGGATTCGCCGGTTGAGGCGGCGCGTAAAATTATTCGCGAGGTCGAGAAGTGGGGTGATGATCTCGCCAATAAGCCGCGCTGGTTGGTGCTGAATAAAGTGGATAGATTGCCTGGTGAGGAAGTGGATGAGCGTTGCAAGGCTATTGTTGACGAACTCGGCTGGTCGGGTCCGGTCTTCAGGGTCTCGGCAATCAATGGGGATGGTACTAGAGAATTGATGTTTGCCATCATGGATTTTTTGGATCGGCGGCGGGAAGAAAGTGAGCAGGACTGATTTTGCGAAAGCCAAACGAATTGTTGTAAAAATAGGCAGTTCTTTATTGACGGATGGCGGCCGGGGGCTTAATAAGTCGGCTATTGCGGCCTGGGTCGGGCAAATGGCCGCGGTAAGGCGTCAGTCAATTGAAGTGTTGCTGGTTTCTTCGGGGTCGGTGGCTGAAGGTATGTGTCGTTTGGGCTGGAGGGTAAGGCCTAAGACGCTGCATGAGTTGCAGGCGGCGGCATCGGTGGGTCAGATGGGATTGGTGCGCGTCTTTGATGATAATTTTCAGCAGCACGGTTTGCATGCGGCGCAGGTATTGCTGACTCATGATGATTTATCGGATCGGCAGCGCTACCTGAATGCCAGAAGTACATTATTGACGTTGATGAAAATGGGGGTGGTGCCGGTCATTAATGAAAATGACGCGGTGGCAACCGAAGAGATTCGTTTTGGCGATAACGATACGCTGGGTGCCTTGGTGGCGAATCTGGTGGAGGCGGATCTGTTGATTATTCTAACCGATCAGCAGGGGTTGTTTACGGCCGATCCAGGCTTGTATCCTGACGCGGAGTTGATTTCCGAGATTAGCGTCAATGATGGCCGGCTGGATGTGGTGGCTGGTGAAAGCCGTAGCGGCCTGGGTCGGGGGGGCATGTATACCAAGGTGCGTGCGGCGCGTCTGGCGTCCCGGTCGGGGGCGGCCACGGTGATTGCGGCCGGCGCCGTTGAGAATGTGATTACGGCTGTGCTTGCCGGTGCTGATCTGGGGACGCATTTGTTGCCGGATATCGAGCCTTTGGTGGCGAGAAAGCGCTGGCTAGCCGGGCAGTTGCAGGTGAAAGGGCAATTGGTTCTGGACGCGGGTGCGGTCAAGGTGTTAACAAGTGACGGCAAAAGCCTGCTGGCGGTCGGTGTTAAATCGGTATCGGGCAGGTTTGAGCGTGGCGAGCTGGTTTCATGTGTCGATGAAAATGGCATGGAAATCGCTCGGGGGCTTGTTAATTACGGCAGGGCGGATGCGGAATTAATAGCGGGCAAGAGTAGTTCTGAATTTGAGCGTATCCTGGGTTATGCCGATGATTCGGAAATGATACACCGGGATAATATGGTGCTGCTGTAAAAAACAGGCAAATAAAAAGGCCGGACTCTAGGAGTTGCGGCCTTTTTAGGTAAGACTAAAGCTTGGGGTTAAGCGATAGATTTTACTTTTGAATTCAGTCTGCTTTTGCTGCGTGCGGCTTTATTTTTATGAATAAGGCCTTTGTTTACTGCTGAATCGATAATGGGCACGGCAGTGTTATAGGCGGCTTGCGCTTTTTCCTTATCGCCGGCGTTAACCGCGGCAATGACTTTTTTTACGAATGTGCGTAAATTGCTGCGTTGTCCTGCGTTGCGAATACGGCTTTTTTCCGCTTGTCGCGCACGCTTTTTAGCTTGTGCTGTATTAGCCATAATTTCTCGATTCTTGCTATGTGAGTTAATAAGACCGCATATTATCTTTTTAAATGTTATTATTGTCAAATTTTTAGCGCAGCAAATAATAAGGAGAGATATTGAGCAGGCAGCTTTTTAAATCAACGGCCATAGTCGGCAGTATGACCCTGACTTCACGCTTGCTGGGATTTGTTCGGGATATGCTGATAGCGAGGCTTTTTGGTGTCGATTTGGCAACCGATGCGTTCTTTGTCGCATTTAAGATCCCCAATTTTTTGCGCCGCCTGTTTACCGAAGGAGCTTTCGCGCAAGCTTTTGTGCCTGTGCTGGCGGACTGCAAGGCCCATGGCAGTCAGGCGGCGCTAAAACAATTTGTCGACAGAACGGCTGGAACCCTGACGCTGGTTTTAATGCTGATCACGATTCTCGGCATGATCGTCGCGCCTGTGCTTATTACCTTGTTCGCCCCAGGGTTTATATGGAAAGGGACTCAGTATGAATTGGCAGTGCAAATGCTACGAATTACTTTTCCGTATTTGTTTTTTATCTCGTCAGTGGCGTTTGCTGGAGGTATCTTAAACGCGCATGGCAAGTTCGCCATTCCGGCCCTGACGCCGGCCTTGCTGAATATCTGTATGATTGCCGCTGCCATCTGGCTGGCGCCATTAATGGCCGAGCCAGTGGTTGCATTGGCCTGGGGCGTCTTTATAGCGGGCATTGTGCAGGTGTTGTTTCAGATACCGGCCTTAATGCAGTTAGGCTTGGTTCCGCGATTAAGACTCGATTTTAATGATGCCGATGTCAAACGCATGATGGGACTCATGCTGCCGGCGATTTTGGCGGTTTCGGTCACCCAGATCAATTTGCTGCTGGATACGCTGATGGCATCGTTTCTATCCGCCGGCAGCGTCTCCTGGCTATATTATTCGGATCGTCTGGTGGAGTTTCCGCTGGGCATTTTCGGGATTGCACTGGCAACAGTCATTTTGCCGAGCTTATCCAGGAATCATGCGGCTCAGGATGCGAAAGCATTTTCAAATTCACTGGATTGGGGGCTGCGCCTGGTTTTATTGATTGGCATGCCGGCTACGATTGGGTTACTGGTGCTGGCCGAGCCTATCTTGTCGACGCTGTTTCAGTATAAGGAATTCGGTGCTGACGATGTGCATTTGGCCGGACAGAGCCTCATGGCTTATTCGCTCGGGTTATTGGGATTTATCCTGATTAAAGTGCTGGCGCCTGGTTTCACATCGCGACAAGAAATGAAGACGCCGGTTCGATATGGGTTATATGCCATTGTCGCCAATATTGTTTTAAATGTAGTATTGATGCTTTCCATGGCGCATGCGGGTTTGGCTTTGGCGACCTCGTTAAGCGCTTTTTTAAATGCATATTTGCTGCTTGGCAAATTGCTGAAGGAAAAGGTCTATCAACCGGCACCGGGCTGGCCATTGCTTTTTCTGAGAATTTTGCTGGCAAGTGGCGTAATGGCGGCCGGGCTGTATTATTTTGTCGATGCCGGTCGATGGACGCAGTGGAGCGTGCTGGATCGAACCGTTAATCTGTTGATGTGGGTTGTCATCGGCTGTGTTGCTTATGCGCTGGCATTAGCGTTAACCGGCTTAAGGATCAAACATTTAGCCAATGAACATGGCGGTAACGTACTTGAATAGAAACTTGACGAATTTATAAGTTTTACAGGCGATTCATTCGCTGCGCCCGACTTATGTTTTGGGCTCAAGCGAAATTACACGTGATAGAATAAAGAATTTTGATTTGTCATATTCATGCGTTTAATTAGAGGTTTATCCCATTTAGAACCGTTTGAAAATGGTTGTGTTCTGACTATCGGGAATTTTGACGGTTTGCATTTGGGCCATAGAGCCGTGATCAATAAGCTGGCTGCGCGGGGCAGGGATCTAGGTCTGCCGGTTGTTGTGATGATTTTTGAGCCGCAGCCGCTGGAATACTTTCTGGGAAAAAACGCCCCATCCAGGTTGATGCGTTTGCGGGAGAAAGTGATGCAGTTTTTAACGCTGCCCGTTGATGATTTACTGATATTGCGCTTTAATCAATACCTTGCCAATTGGGATGCCGAACAGTTTGTTGCCGACATCTTAATAAAGAAACTGAATGTCAGGCATCTGGTCGTCGGGGATGATTTTCATTTCGGCAAGGCCCGTCGCGGTAATTTTGCCATGCTTAAGGAAAAAGGCGAGGCGTTCGGTTTTCAAGTCGAAGACACGGGGTCGTACCAGTTGGACGGCTTACGCATCAGCAGCACGCTGATCAGGGATGCATTGGGCGCCGGTGACCTGGACGAGGCCGAGAGATTGCTGGGGCGGTGTTATTCCGTCTGCGGACGGGTCGCACATGGTGACAAGCGGGGAAGAACCATCGGTTATCCGACGGCCAATATACGCATGTTTAGAAAAAACACTCCGGTTGTCGGCGTTTATGCCGTTACCATGACCGGCATAGACGGCCGGGAATTTGAAGGGGTGGCGAACGTTGGGACCCGGCCTACGTTCGATGGTGGCTCAAAAGTGATACTGGAAACGCATTTGTTTGATTTTGATAAAGAAATTTATGGGCGTTACGTGGAAGTGCATTTCAAGCGAAAGATCAGGGATGAAATGCGCTTCCGCTCATTGGAAGAACTTAAGGCTCAGATCGTAAAAGATGTGGCTGATACTAAAAAGATTTTTGCGGATTTAAAAAACGTATGACGATGGATTATAAAAAAACACTCAATTTACCTAAAACCGCTTTCCCGATGAAGGCCAATCTGGCGCAGCGCGAGCCGGAACGTTTAAAAAAATGGAATGAAGCCAGCCTGTATCGCAAAATCAGGGCGCAATTTGCCGGTCGCCCCAAGTTTATTTTGCATGACGGCCCCCCTTATGCCAATGGCGAGATTCATATCGGTCATGCCGTCAATAAAGTTCTGAAAGATATTATTATCAAATCGAAAACACTGAGCGGTTTTGATGCGCCTTACGTGCCGGGTTGGGATTGTCATGGGCTGCCGATTGAATTGATGGTGGAAAAGAAAGTCGGCAAGGCGGGAGTTAAAGTGTCTCCGGCTGTGTTCCGCAAGGCTTGCCGCGAGTATGCGGGCAAACAGGTCAATATTCAAAAAGAGGCTTTCGTCCGGCTCGGCATTTTAGGCGATTGGGATAAGCCGTATTTAACGATGGATTATGCCTTTGAAGCCGACATCGTGCGCTCATTGGGAAAAATCAGCACGAAAGGCCATTTGAGCAAAGGCGCCAAGCCTGTGCACTGGTGCACCGATTGCGGATCGGCGCTGGCTGAAGCGGAAGTCGAGTATGAAGACAAGCATTCGCCGGCCATCGATGTACGTTTTCAGGTCATTGATGAAGGCGCGTTTATGGAGCGCTGTCATCACGTTCCCGAGCATGAAGGCGCCGGTCCTTTATCGGTTGTCATCTGGACCACGACGCCGTGGACACTGCCGGCCAACCAGGGGGTCGCCTTAAATCCGGAGCTCGAATATGCCGTGGTTCAGTGTGAGAAGGACGGCCAAAATGAGCGTCTGGTTATCGCCGAAGTCCTGCTTAAGGATGCGATGCTGCGCTATGACATCGAAAACTATCACGTGATTGCCTACTGCAAAGGCGCGGCACTGGAAAACCAATTGCTGCAACATCCTTTCTACGCTCGCCAGGTGCCGATTGTCCTCGGTGACCATGTTACGACCGACGCCGGTACGGGCGCCGTCCACACCGCGCCGGGGCATGGTCAGGACGATTATGTCGTGGGTCTGAAATACGGCTTGCCGGTCGATAATCCGGTCGGCAATAACGGTGTTTTTCTGCCTAATACAGAATTGTTTGCCGGCGAGCATGTCTTCAGTGCCAATGATCATGTGCTGACTGTGCTCGAAGAAAAAGGCAGATTGGTGCATCAGGAAGCCATTCTGCACAGTTATCCGCATTGCTGGCGCCATAAAACGCCGATTATCTTCCGGGCTACGCCGCAATGGTTTATCTCGATGGATAAAAACGGGCTGCGGGAGCAGGCGCTTAATGAAGTCAAGCGGGTTGCCTGGATTCCGGAATGGGGGCAGGCACGTATTGAAAGCATGATGGAAAACCGCCCTGACTGGTGCATTTCCCGTCAGCGTACCTGGGGCGTGCCGATCGCCTTTTTTGTCCATAAGGAAACCGGCGAACTGCATCCGCGCACACCGGATCTGATCGAGCAAGTAGCCCAGCGCATCGAACAAAAAGGCATAGAAGCCTGGTTTGAACTGGAGAAGGAAGAATTGCTGGGCGAGGAAGCGGCGCTATACGAAAAGATGACCGATACATTGGATGTCTGGTTCGATTCCGGCGTCACGCATGCCTGTGTTCTCAATAAGCGTGAACAGTTGAGGTTTCCGGCCGATTTGTATCTGGAAGGTTCCGATCAGCATCGCGGCTGGTTTCAGTCATCCTTGCTGGCCTCGACAGCCATGAATGACGTCGCGCCCTACAAAGCCGTTTTGACGCACGGCTTCACCGTGGATGCGGAAGGTAAAAAGATGTCCAAATCCAGAGGCAACGTGGTCGCGCCTCAGTCGGTCATGAAAGAGTTGGGCGCCGATGTCCTGCGCTTGTGGGTGGCATCGACCGATTATCGCGGCGAAATGTCCGTGTCCGATGAAATCCTTAACCGGACCTCGGACGGTTACCGGCGCTTGAGAAATACGGCCCGGTTTCTGCTGTCGAATCTGGACGGTTTCGAGCCGGCCCAACATCTGGTCGAGGCAAAGGATCTGCTGGCGCTGGACCGCTGGGTCGTGGACAGGGCCTATGCGCTACAGGAAGAAGTCAAAGCCGCTTACGAAAGCTATCAGTTTCAATCTATTTATCAGAAAGTACATCATTTTTGCGTGATCGATCTGGGCGGTTTTTATCTGGATATCATTAAGGACCGTCAATATACGGCCAAGGAAGATTGCCTAGCCAGGCGTTCGGCCCAGACGGCGATGTATCACGTACTGGAAGCTCTGGTACGCTGGCTGGCGCCGATCATCAGCTACACGGCTGATGAAATATGGGATTATATGCCCGGTGAGCGCAGCGAATCGGTATTCATGGAAACCTGGTACCCAGGATTGTTTAAGCTGGACGATGATGCATTGATGAGCCGTGAATTCTGGCAGAGAATCATGGCGGTTCGGACCGCGGTCAGCAAGGAATTGGAGAAAAGTCGAGCTCGGGGAGAGATTGGCGCTTCGCTGAATGCCGAGATCGAGCTGTATTGTGATGCAGATTATTTCGAGGCTTTAAACCGCCTGGGCGATGAATTGCATTTTGTCTTTATCACATCGAATGCTTCGGTCCTGACTAATCAGGCTTGTCCTGATGATACCATTCAAACCGAAATTGACGGTGTCAAGTTAAAAGTTCTTGTATCCGGATACAAAAAATGCGTACGTTGCTGGCATCAGCGCCATGACGTGGGTGAGCATGGCGACCATCCCGAACTGTGCGGCCGTTGTGTTGAAAACGTAGCCGGTTCCGGCGAGAATCGGCAATTTGCGTGAGTACTATGTTGAAGTGGTTATGGTTGTCTTTATTGGCAATAATTCTGGATCAGGGCAGCAAGATTGCCGTGGATAGTTCGATGCAGCTTTACGAGTCCATTCCTGTCATGCCCGGTTTTAATCTGACTTATGTGCATAATACCGGTGCCGCTTTCAGCTTCCTGAGCGAAGCGGGCGGTTGGCAGCGCTGGTTTTTTGCCGGACTGGCTCTGGTGATCAGTGTGGGCATCACGATTTGGCTGGCCAGGCTGAAAAAACATGAGACAATGCTGGCCGTTGCGCTGGCGCTGGTTTTGGGTGGCGCAGTCGGCAATTTAATTGACCGGCTGTTGTATGGTTATGTTATCGATTTTCTCGATGTGTATTATCAGTCCTGGCATTGGCCGGCATTTAATATTGCCGATTCCGCCATTACGCTGGGCGTGGTCCTGATGCTGGCTGAATCGTTCGGTTTCGGGCATCCCAAGCAAGTCGATCATGCCTAGAAAGCCCGGCATCATTGAACTATCAGGCCTGTAATAAACTGAACAGTTTTTGCCAATCAAACGAGGCGCCCGGATCAGTTTTTCGTCCGGGCGCAATATCACTATGTCCTGTAATGCGGTCCGACGATAATTGAGGATACGCTTCGAATAACAGGCGGATTACCGCTACGAGTTGCAGATATTGCTCCTCTGTATACGCAAGCCGTTCGGTTCCTTCAAGTTCTATGCCGATCGAAAAATCATTACACCGCTCCCGTCCTTGGTATTCGGATTTCCCAGCGTGCCAGGCACGCTTGTCAAAAGGCACATATTGAACGATTTCACCTGTTCGTCTAATCAATAAATGCGAAGATACCGTCAGTTGACAAATATCTTTAAAATAAGGGTGCTTGTCCGGGGGGAGTTGATTGCAAAAGAACTGGTCGATATAGGGCGTACCAAATTCACTCGGCGGCAGGCTGATGCAGTGTATAACCAATAAAGAAATATCGGCAGGCTCGGTTCTTTCATCAAAGTTTGGCGAGGGAATCCGGATAATGTCGGTCAGCCAGTGGCAGTCTATTTTCATGGGACTAATCGGAAAAAGAAAAAAGCGGAAGTAGATCACAGTTTTCACAGTGGAAAGGCTTATTATTTATCAAAATCATAGTTCAGGTATAGTCTTTGATTGACAAGGACTGGCAATTTATTTAAGGGAAAACGCATGGCAATGAACATACGGCAACAGATAGGCATGGGGAGCAGCGCGTCAAATAATGTCGAAGTCCTAGCTAGATTCAAGTCGGCTTTTTATCACTACTTCGAGCAATTGGTTGATGATTGCTGCATGCGAATTGATCTTGAGTTCGGTCTGCAGTCGAATAAAGATCGCGAGAAAGCGAATTATAAAGAACATCTGGAGCATATACATTCGGTACGCAGAAAAATTAAGCAAAATTATTTGCTTAAAGTAGGAGAGGCTTTTCATGTTAGTCATCGAAAGACTTTAAATAATCCGGACCAGAAAATAAATGTGGCCACGGCTTCACTGGCAAACGATGCCTTGGTAGAGGAAAACCATGCGGTCGCTACGATTATCCAGGGCTGTGAGCACGCTTTTCATGACCAATTGCACCATCTGAACAGGCAAATCTCAATGCAGATGGGAAAACAAGCCTTTTCCGACCGCCATAATCCTGTTTCACCGCGACGCCTGGTTCATGCTTTGGTTGATGTCATCAAGCCCTTGAAATTAAATACGAAGTTTCGAATCATCGTTTATAGATCCTTTGAAGATTATGTATTCAGTCAGCTGGGTTTTATTTACAGTGAGTTGACTAAGCAACTGGAAGCGGAAAGCGCGGCGCTATCATATGATGTAAGCGAAATAAAGGAGGCGTCTGAACCGACTATCGCAAATAGTGAATCGATCAGTCAAGAATTTCAAGCGTTACAAAAAAAACTGGATCAATGGCGTTTGGTGAGGACTCCTTCAGTTTACGATTTAATTCCAAAGCCCGAGAATGATGTCACTTATGATACATTTGAAATAGTTCATGCATTGGAAATTCTCAGCCAGTTTTATGCATTTGATCATGCCGACAGTGGGCACGAGAAGCCATTGAAATGGCGAGTTATTAAAAAACTCGAAGAGCTGAATTTCAGCGGTTATCTTAAGAGTTTGGCCAAATGCGATGAAGATATACTCGATTTGGTGAGTTTGATTTTTAAGGAAATTAGCAGCGATAACTCACTAACAGACACTGTAAAATCCACCCTGCTACGATTGGAAATGCCCATGGCCGCGGTTACGCTAGGGCAGTATAGTGTTTTTATCGACTCAGACAACCCCATCAGGCGATTACTGAATGATTTATTTATAGCCGGACTGTTTTTAAATCAGACTGACCATGGTGACCGCTTAATTTACGAGCGTATTGTCGGCGTTGTAAAAACAATGACTAAGGAAGGAGGGTTTGAGCAACCCAACTGGGAACATGAGGCTAGCGAATTTGCCCGTTACCTGGAAAAACATAAGCAGCGGGTTCAGATTCTTGAGGACCGTTCCCGGCAGTTAATGCAAAATAAAGAATCGCTGGAAATGAGCAAAAAAGCCGTAACCAAGGCTATAGATGACAGCGTGCGGGGAAAGGCCGTGCCGGCGGTCATTGACGAGTTTCTGCGTGATGTCTGGCAGCATGTTTTGCTGGTTGATCACGTCCGCAGAAATGAAGAGCCTAAACTTTGGGAAAAATCGGTACGGGTGATGGAAGAACTGACCGTCAGCGTACTGCCGCCGGCGGATGAAAGTGCAAAAAAACAGATATTAAAATTTTTGCCTGGCATGATCAAGGAGTTGAGAAGCGGCTTGGATCGTATTTCATATGATAAAAACGCGCAGTCACGTTTCTTTAAGGATCTTGCCGTGCGGCACATTATCCTAATGGATAAGAAAGACAAGGCGACAGAGAACAATAGTGTTAATAAAGTTAGCCCGGCTGTGGAGCAGAGCAAGGATATTGAGCGCGAAGCCATTATGGATAAACATGCCGAACAGGTGAATAATATGGCCGAGCATACTTGGGTGGCCTTCGAATCGGAGACGATCCCACAATGGGGAAAGCTGATATGGAAAAGCGTGGAAACGGAAAACATGCTGTTTGTCGGCAAGAATGGCGCAAAAGTGCTGGAAATTAAGGTTCAGGAGTTGGCTGAAAAATTTAGACAAGGGCGCGCAGCTATTGTAACCTTGGGCGATGAATCCATCGTAGAGCGAGCGCTCTCAGTATTAAACAACTTATGATAGAACAATCAAAAATTGCAGAAATAAAACGTTTTCTTGTTGAAGATATCGGCTCTGGAGATGTAACGGCAGAAATTATTCCAGAAACCATGCATGCCGAAGCCGAGGTTATTACACGGGAAACCATGGTTCTTTGTGGCCGGGATTGGTTTGATGCGGTCTTTATGCAGTTAAACGCCAACATTAGCATTAACTGGCTGGTGGATGAAGGTGAGGCAGTCAACAAAGATACGCTCCTTTGCAGACTCAGCGGTCCAGCCAGAAGCCTGTTAACCGGAGAGCGTACCGCCTTAAATTTATTGCAGCTTTTATCGGCTACGGCAACTGTCTCTCGGCAGTATGCGGAGGCTGTCGCTGGCACTGGTTGTAAAGTGCTGGATACCCGTAAAACCATTCCAGGGCTCAGGAAGGCGCAAAAATACGCGGTAGCCTGTGGCGGTTGCTATAACCATAGGATCGGCTTGTATGATGGCGTGTTAATCAAGGAAAATCATATTATTGCGGCCGGCTCCATTGCCAGGGCTATTGAGGCGGCGCGAGCAAAGTCGTCGGTTCCAGTCGAAGTAGAGGTCGAATCCATGCAGGAATTGGAGCAGGCTATCTTGGCAAAGCCCGATCGCATCATGCTGGACAATTTTACTCTTGAAGACATGCAGGCCGCGGTAAAGCTGAATGTCGGCGCCATAGAACTGGAGGCTTCGGGTAACATCGACCTGAACAATATCCGTTCGATTGCCGAAACGGGCGTCGATTATATTTCTATCGGAGCATTGACTAAAAATGTCCGAGCCGTTGATTTGTCGATGCGTATAAAACTGGTGGCGGAGCGTGATTGAAAATCCCGACAGTTTGTTTAAGCTGATCAGCCATGGGATTTATGTCATAGGCGTCAGTGACGGTATTCATCAAAATGCCTTTACTGCCGCTTGGGTCATGCAGGTCTCTTTTGATCCGTTGTTGCTGGCATTGAGTATTAATCCCCAGCACTACTCTTATAAATTGCTGCAAGCGGGCGGTATTTGTACCGTTAATGTCCTGGGGCAACACCAACAGGCCATTGCCGAGCATTTTGGCCGTCCCGGGCTCAGAGATAAGATGGCCGGTTTCCAATGGCAGATAAGCCAAACAGGCGCGCCGATATTATCCGAAAGTCTTGCGTATTTCGACTGTGAAGTCAGTCATTATGCCGACGCTGGCGATCATAAAATCGCAATCTGTACAGTCACTGACGCGGCAATGCTCAACCAGGGGTTGCCATTATTGTATGTTCAGACCGGGGATATGGACGGCAGCAGCGAATTGTATGCGAAATAGCACTCATTGAGGCTTGTAGCGCGCATTAGCGCGGGCTCAGTCGAGATATTCATACTTCGTGACGATTTTCCTTACTCCGGCAGTTCTTCTGGCGGCTTCTATAGCCGCCGCCCCTTCATTTTTGTGCACCAGTCCCATCAGATAAACCACGCCGTTTTCAGTGATTACTTTTATTTCAGTGCCATTAAATCCGGGAATGGTATTGATGCCAGTCAGTTCTGTTTTCAAGCTATCGGTGATTAATGCATCATTGGCACGCGATTCTTCAGCACTGGGCTCTGCGATAAGCAAGGCGTTATGCACCTGTTTTATGTCAGAGATAGTGCGGACTATGGAAATGATTTTATTGCGCAAGCGGGGGGTGGGCGCTTCGCCTGTAACCAAGGCTATTCCGTTATATGCCGCCACATTCACATGGCAATCATTTTCTATCTCATCATCCGCTTTTAATTTACGGGACGCATCGGATTCTATGCGCTTATCGGTCAATACAGCATTGCCGTGGCGACGCTCATTGACCGTTTTTCCGGTTATTGCGCAACCGTTTATTGACTGGCTGATTACGATCAGAAGGGGCAATAATAGATGGTTTCTCATGGGCTTAGCCGCCAAAAAGCTGATGATCAATCAGGTCGCACATGCAATGCGTGATCAGTAAATGCACTTCCTGTATGCGTGCGATTGAGCTTGATGGTACGCGAATTTCTATATCGGTTTCATTCAATAACGGTGCAATCATTCCGCCATCATGACCGGTCAAGGCGATAACCGAGATATCTTTATCGTGCGCGGTAGTAATGGCTTTGGCGAGATTGGCCGCATTACTGTCGCCGGTATACGCCATTAAGATATCGCCGCTTTGTCCGAGCGCCCGGATCTGTTTCGCAAAAATATCATCGAAATGGTAGTCATTGGCTATGGCCGTGAGAGTTGCTGTGTCTGTAGTCAAGGCAATGGCCGGCAATGAGGGGCGTTCGCGTTCAAACTGGTTGAGCATGGCCGAGGACAGAAACTGGGCATTGGCTGCCGAGCCGCCGTTACCGCAGGATAATATCTTTTTGTCATTCAGTAAGGTGGCGACCAAACGTTGTGAGGCGAATTCGATCAGTTCGCAGAGGCTGACCATGGCATCCTGCTTGGTCTGGATGCTGTCAGAAAAATGATTGATGATGCGGTCTTGCAGGCTCATGGAAGTTTTAAATTTAAAAGGCGTTTTGTATCCAATCTATATTACCGTTGCCGGAAATAGCGACAACGTCAAAACGGATAGGTCTGTCTGTTTTATTGGATGATAAATAAAGGTGTGTTGCCGCTATTATACGAGATTGTTTCTTATGTGTAACGCTCTCAAGCGCGCTGCCGTATTTGTCGGTTTTTCGAAATCTGACTTCAATGATAACCAGTGTTTCCTTATCAAGCATGATCAAATCGAGCTCGCCCTGTTTGCAGCGGAAATTACGGCAAACCGGTTTGAGACCTTTAGTAAGCAGAAAATTATGAGCCTGTTCTTCGGCATTTTCGCCGCGGGTCAGGTGGGACGCTTTCGCTTTGAGTTTAGTCAGCATATTCAATTATCGGTAGCGCTTCCTGTGTTGGCCGGTCTTCATGCGTGAAGGAAGTATTGGGTGAATTTTTGGAGATATCGATTATTTCAGGCCGGCCTTCTGTAAATCTGGCGCAAACCAGTTCACGTTTGATACGGCCGTCAAACATCAGCGATAAGGTTCCGGTGGCGCCGGTATACGGTATAACATCGATTTTATCCAATTGAGCAATCAAATTGTAGGCATCGATACCCATGGCAATCAGGCGCAAATAAGAGTTGGGAAATTGTCTCCAGATATCTTGCAGGGCACTCATGCTGAGCTTGCCTTGGTCGGAGTCAAGCAGCCAGGGTGTATCGCAAAACGTTATTTTATTGAGGTCCTGGTCCAGCGATGGATTTGGTTGGCCGGTATAAATAGCCGGCAGCGCATAAACAGGCAGGTTGGCGGCTTGATAATAATGCAGTTGGGGATTGATCAGGCGTGCTTCATTACCATAAGCGCTTAACAGAATCACATCCGCATCCTGGCGTCTTCGAGGCGTGAACTTTACCGACGGTATCAGTTGGCGAAGCCTGTTGTAACGGTTTTCGCTTTCATCGAAATTGAGCAGTTTCTTAATGGCTGAGGAGAAATCGGTGTCTTTACGGTTGTAGGTTTGCGATTCGAGAATCGAGTGATCGAACTCCTGCCAGTATTCCGTAAAATAATCGGCAATACGTTTCCCCTGAGTGGATTCCGGTAGCAGCAATAACGCTTTTTGATGGCCATCATGCAAGGCTTTGCGGGTGATTTGGTCGACATCATCCATAGGGCTCAGGCTGAACTGATAGAGATTATTTTTTTGCAAACCTTCGATATGGTTTAAAGCCAGCACGGGTATATCGAATACAACTGAATCGGCAAGACTTTGAATGCGGTCTTTACGAAGCGGACCGATGATCAACTCAGCTCCGTCTGAGACCGCTTGATTATACAAAGCGACTGCGGTTGAGTATTCGGTATCGTAAAAGCGGATGGCGGGTTTTGCAGCGTTGCTGTCCTGATGGGTATAGGCCGCCATAATGCCGGCGCGGATGGCTTTGGAGGTTTGAGCGAAAGTTCCTGATTCAGGCAGCAAAACGGCAATCGACCCCGGATGATTGGTCATGTTGTCCGCCATATTTTTCAGTAAGTAAGAGTTAGCCGGGTGGCCTGGAAAAGTTTCGCGCCATTTGGCTAATTCGAGATCAAAACTGACGGGGTCGCGCTCTTTCAGTTTCAACAGGCCGGCCAGGGATAGCCAGCCGGCCAGCACATCCGTTGCCGTATGCGATTGGTCGTTCAGCGCTGATTCGGGCATCAGGCTTAATGTTTCAAGAATAGTGGCCTGGTTTTCGTCGCGCTCGTCGGGAGAGCTTAATAGCTTGCTCAGCTCAATTCTGGATCTGACGCTGTTCAGCAGGTGGCCAGTTAATGAAAATGCAAAGGCCTGTGATTGAAAATATTTGATTTTATTATCCGGGCTTAGCTGCTGGGCTTGGATCAATTCCAGTCTGTTTAGGGCCTGTTCAGCCTCTCCAGCGCTAAGCATAATCTGAGCATAAAACAGATTCAGTTGATCGCGCTGTTGGGCGGACATGGTGGCCGGATCAAGGGTTTCGGCGAACTTTTGTGCTGCATTATTATTGCCGGCTTGAATCAAGGCCGCGATAGCCTGCAATTGAAGCTGGATTTGTTCGGGAGGCAATTTTTGGGCGGGCTGCTGATACAATGGCGGCGCCGGATTGATCAGGGGGTCTTGTATAATGGGAACGGTTTGTCCTTGAAATCGATCGCTATTAACAGATTGCATGGCGCAACCGGAAAAAATCGGAAAGGCCGGAAGCAAGGTACATAACAACAGCGGCTTATATTGTAGCCGAATCTTAAAATTAGAAGTTTTCAAGTGAGAATGTCCAATGTCAAGTCCATGCGGCAAATTATATGTTGTTGCTACTCCAATAGGTAATTTAGCAGATATTAGCTTCAGAGCGGTGGAAATATTAAAACAAGTCGATTTGATTGCCGCGGAAGACACCCGGCATGTCAGAATGTTGCTGCAGCACTATGGTATCAGCAATAAAGTGGTTTCATTACATCAGCATAATGAAGAAACGGTTTCTGTAGGCTTACTGGAAAAACTGAAGATGGGGCGGTCTATTGCACTGGTTTCAGATGCCGGTACGCCCTTGCTAAGTGATCCGGGCATGCCGCTGGTGCGCATGGTGAAAGATGCGGGACTGGATGTCTCGCCCGTGCCGGGCGCTTGTGCGTTGATTGCTGCATTATCGGCGGCAGGATTACCGGTTACGCGGTTTTCTTTCGAAGGCTTTTTGCCCCGGACTTCATCGGCGAGGCAGACGTTTTTTCGTGAAAAGCTGATGTGCCCGATCACTTGGGTATTCTATGAATCCAGTCATCGGATTCTGGCAACGCTAAGGGATATGGTTGAAGTGTTGCCGCTGGATCGTCAGATAGTCATTGCCAGAGAATTAACCAAGCTGCACGAAACCATTGTAAAAACCAATTTGGGCAGTGCGCTGGAATTAGTCGAGAGCGACGACAATATGAGAAAAGGCGAGTTTGTCGTGATTGTCGATGGTGCGATTATCGATAAAAATGAACAGGTTATAACCCAGGAGCAGCGCAAAGTACTGAGTATACTATTGCGTGAATGTTCTATTAAAACGGCGGTTGCCATGGCTGTAGAAATTACCGGTGTAAGGAAGAAATTGTTATACCAAGCGGCCTTGGATATGCAATAAGTAAAAACGCTTAGTCTGAACGTTAATATAACGCGTCAAGACGCTTGTTTAATAAATGTGATAGACTATGCATTGAAAGAGTCGGCTGAGCAGTCGCTGTTTTATCGTCAAGATAAGATGGAGGAAAGTCCGGGCTCCATTGGGCAGGGTGCCAGGTAACGCCTGGGGGGCGTGAGCCTACGGAAAGTGCCGCAGAAAATATACCGCCAGTCCTTTGGATTGGTAAGGGTGAAAAGGTGCGGTAAGAGCGCACCGCGCAACTGGTAACAGGAGTGGCAGGGTAAACCCCACCCGGAGCAAGATCAAATAGAGGAACAGACGCGTGGCCCGCGCGGTTCCTGGGTAGATTGCTTGAGCTGCAGGGTGACTTGCAGCCTAGATGAATGACTGTTCTAGACAGAACCCGGCTTACAGGCCGGCTCTTTCTTTCGTTTGCGCTTTAAAAAATACCCTCGAGGCGCAATCCAATAAACATTTTTGAAGTTAGAGTTGTCTGAAAATGTTCGGTAAATATTGCCGCAATTCCTTCCTCCTTATTCCTTTCTTTATTGGTAAAGTCTGCTGGTTTTAAGACGCTTTTCCTTAAAGTACTACTGCCATAATATCAATTAACTTTCTGATAAAGCATAAGATTTATTTCAAGGGGTTTTATGCGCTTCAACCTGTGCTTTAAGGTTACGTAAGTCATTGTCAAAAAAGAAAGATTAGAAATGAAATCGTCCTTGACTCAGGCAGGTTTGAAATCTATAGTGAATTATAGTGGCGAAAAGTGGAAAAAAATGGTTTTTTGGGGAATTTGAGGTAAATCTTGTTTCGCGGTATCAGCTCAATCAATCTTGATGACAAAGGGCGTTTCGCTATTCCAACGCGTTATCGCGAGGAATTGCAGGAGTGCTGCGAGCGTCAAATGGTTGTGACGGTTGCCGTGGATGAGCGGTGTGTTGGAGAAAGCGGTTGTTTGTGGCTTTATCCTCTACCTGAATGGGAAAAACTCGAACAGACAATCAGTAAATTGCCTACCTTGAATAAGATGGCAGGCAAGTTAAGGCGTTTCGTTATCGGCAATGCTTCTGAATGCGAAATGGATGGGCAGGGGCGATTGCTGCTGCCGGAAAAACTCAGAAAATTTGCGCAAATGGAAAAGAAAATTGTTCTGGTTGGTCAGCTTAATAAGTTTGAAATCTGGAATGAAGAGGCATGGACGGCAAAAGAAAATGAATGGCTTAATGGCGATGATAATGAAGGATTGGAAGATCTCGGATCTTTATCCTTTTAAGACGGGAGATTTGTTAGTGATACATTTGCCCGTTATGTTTGCAGAAGCCCTGCAGCAGTTAGCGGTAAAAAAAGAAGGCATCTATCTGGATTGTACATTCGGTCGAGGAGGCCACAGTCGAGGGATTCTGGATCAGTTAGGGCCATCTGGACGGTTGCTGGCTTTCGATCGTGATGCCGATGCAATTAATTCCGGTTATGCACAAGAAATGCTTAAGGATGAGCGTTTTAAATTAATACATAATTGTTTTTCGGAACTGGAAAATATAGTGGCCAGGGAAGGGCTGACCGGATGCATTGATGGGATTTTGATCGATCTGGGCGTGTCGTCTCCTCAGCTGGACAATCCTGAGCGAGGGTTTAGTTTTTTGCGTGACGGACTGTTGGACATGCGCATGGATGGTAATGCCGGCGTATCGGCGGCGCAGTGGCTGGCTACTGTTGATGAGCAGGCGCTTGTTAAGGTTCTGTTTGAATATGGTGAAGAGCGCTTTGCCCGACGCATAGCCCGTGCGGTTGTCGAAAGAAGAGTTCAAGCGCCTATCGCAACAACTCGACAATTGGCTGAATTGATTGAAGAGGTCGTGCCGGTTAGAGAGAAACACAAGCACCCGGCAACACGGACTTTTCAAGCGATACGCATTGAAATCAACAGGGAACTGGAGGAATTAAAAAATGTGTTACAGCAGTCGGCCCGAGTCCTGAAACCGGGCGGCCGGTTGGTTGTCATTTCTTTTCATTCCTTGGAAGACAGGATCGTAAAGCGTTTTATCAGGGATGAGTCAGGGGCCAGATACAATCCGGGCAAGCTACCTATCAAGGAGATTGATATTGATAAGGGCTTTTTTAAAAAAATAAGTAAGGCAATAAAAGCCAGTAAGCAAGAGCTTGCCCAAAACCCAAGGGCACGAAGCGCGGTAATGCGGGTGGCAGAGAGAATTTAAGTGGCGACAGATCGAATTTTGGTTGTGGGAGCACTGCTGATGGTGCTTCTGATATCGGCACTGGCAGTGATTTACAGCAAATACTATTCGCGGCTGATTTTTATCGAGATCCAGAAACAGGAAAGGGCTTTGGATCAGTATGAAGTGGAGTGGGGGCAGTTGCAATTGGAACTGACTACTTTAACGGAACAGAATCGGGTTGAACTGGTAGCACGGGAGCAATTGAAACTGGTTATGCCCTTACGGGAAAAAATTATTTATATAAAACCGTAAATGATAGATTTTCAAGGCGAAAAGAAAGCAAGTCCGCAAGCCGAGGATTTTTCCGGCAGAAGGAGATTCGTCATGATTTTCATGATGAGTTGCATGGCGATATTGGTTGGGCGCGCGGTCGATTTACAGGTATTGAATAAGCAGTTTCTGAAGGATCAGGGCGATATGAGACAAGTGGATGACGTGTCGGTGTCCGCTTATAGAGGCATGATTAAAGATAGGAATGGAGAGCCGCTGGCTATCAGTACCCCGGTGCAATCTATTTGGGTGAATCCCCGAGAGCTTAAATCAGCTCCGAAAGACCGAGTCAGGCAAATGGAAAAACTGCTGGGCCTGTCGGATGGGAAAATCACTGGGCTGCTTAAAGAGGATAGCAACCGGCAATTTGCTTATATCGCTCGGCGGGTTAATCCAGGGTATGCCGATCAGGTAAAAGAATTAAAGTTGCCTGGTGTTTTTTTTGAGCGCGAGTTTAAGCGGTTTTACCCTACGGGCGGAGTGTCGGCACATTTAGTCGGGTTTACCAATGTGGATGATATCGGGCAGGAAGGGCTTGAGGCAGGGTATGAAAAAGTCTTGAAAGGTATTCCGGGCAGTAAACGGGTTATCAGAGATGGGCGGCGCCGTATTATTGACGATATTGAAAGTATTAAAGAGCCTGTTTCAGGGAAAAATCTCGATTTAAGTATTGATCAGCGCATCCAGTATTTGGCGTATCGGGAATTGCAGCTGGCCGTTGAAAAACATAAGGCCAAGTCAGGCACTTTAGTGGTGTTGGATGCAAAAAACGGAGAAGTTCTGGCGGCAGTGAGTCAGCCGTCTTTTAATCCGAATACCCGAAAAAATTTAAAAGAAAGTTTATACAGGAACCGGGCGATGATGGACGTATTTGAGCCGGGGTCGACGGTCAAGCCCTTTGTGGTCGCGGCGGCTTTAGATGGCGGGTATGTTCATCCAGGCGAGGTTTTTGAAACCAATGGCATGCTTCGGGTCGGGCGCCGCCTGGTCAGGGATGTACATAATTACGGCACAATGACTTTGACAGAAGTGCTGAAGAAGTCCAGCAATGTGGCCGTCAGCCAGATGGCATTGAAAATGCCGCCCAAATATTTTTGGGGGCTGTACGACAAGCTTGGATTTGGAAAAGTGGCGGGTGCCGGTTTTCCTGGCGAAGTCAGCGGAAGTTTGCTTGATTATGATAAATGGCATGTTTTTGAGCAGGCGACCCTGTCATTCGGCTACGGTTTGAATGTGACTGCCTTGCAATTGGCTAGAGCCTATACGGCTTTGGCCGATGACGGCATTCTGCATTCGGTTAGCCTGTTGAAGCGGGACGAAGATGAGGATATGCGCCGGGTGTTTTCAACCAAGACGGCCAGGCGTGTCAGGATGATGATGGAAAGCGTGATTATGAAAGACGGCACAGCCTATGAAGCCCGAGTCGATGGTTACAGAGTCGCAGGTAAAACCGGAACGGCTAAAAAGGCCGGCCCCGGTGGCTATCTCGATAAAACCTATCAGGCTGTTTTTGCAGGCATGGCGCCAGCCAGCGATCCACGGCTGGTTATTGTGGTCATGATTGACGAACCTTCCGCGGGCCAATACTACGGCGGTGTGGTTTCCGCTCCCGTGTTTTCCAAAGTCATGGCTGGCGCATTAAGAGTGCTGGGTGTTGCGCCCGATAAGGAAGATACCATGCCGATATTGCTGACGCAGAAACCATCATAACATGGCCATGAAACTGGAAGATTTATTAAGCGGGCTAGCGGTGGTCGGCGATAAAGTGACCATCACTGGTTTGGCCTTGGACAGCCGTGCGGTAGTCGCCGGCAATACATTCATTGCCTTGAACGGTGCCTTGCAACACGGATTGATGCATGTTGAGCAGGCTATCGCCAATGGCGCCCGCGCCGTGATTTTTGATCCAGCCGGGCAAGGTAAACGACTGGCGGAGCGGGTTGGCTCCATTCCGGTTGTCGCGGTAGAAAATCTGGGATTTTCATTAGGTGAGATTGCGGCGCGCTTTTACGGCGACCCCTCTCGGCGAATTGATGTTATCGGTATTACAGGCACGAATGGAAAAACCTCGTGCAGTCAATTTTTAAGCCAGCTTATGGATGATTGCGGCGTTATCGGTACGCTCGGCTGGGGAACGTGGGGCAAACTCAGCAATACACTGAACACGACGCCCGACGCCCTGGCTGTTCAGCATATGCTGGGTGAACTCGTCAAGGCTAAAAAACAAATGGTCGCGATGGAAGTTTCCTCGCACGGTCTGGAGCAGGGCCGCGTTAACGGCGTGTGTTTTAAAGGCGCCGTATTTACCAATATCAGCCGCGATCACCTTGATTACCATGGCTCAATGGACGCTTATATTAAGGCTAAGCTGGCTTTATTGCAGACGCCCGGCCTGGTTTTTGCGGTAGTGAATCTGGATGATGATTATAGCGGGCAAATCATGGCGGCAGTGCCTGAATCGGTAGCCGTATGGGGATTTAGCCGCAAAGGACAAAAAGCGGCGATAACCGAGAACGTAGCGGCAGAACATGTTTTGCATAAAGCCGATGGCATTGAATTTGACATACGCTGGCGACACGAGCAGCAGCGGGTGAAAGTGCCGTTATACGGCGATTTTAATATAGAGAACGTCCTGGCTGTGTTGACTGTTATGCTGGCAATGGGGACTACGTTGAAGCAAGCCACTGACCGGTTGACGCGCATGGAGCCGGTGCCCGGCCGCATGGAGCGCTTGGGTGGTGGAGATTCTGGGCCTCTGGTTTTTGTTGATTATGCCCATACGCCGGATGCGCTGGATAAAGTTTTATCCAGCGTCAGGAAGCATTGTAAAGAAGCGTTATGGCTCGTTTTCGGCTGCGGTGGCAACAGGGATGCCGGCAAACGTCCGCAAATGGGAGCTTGTGCTGAGCGCTGGTCGGATCATGTGATCGTGACAGATGACAATCCGCGCTTTGAAAATGGACGCGATATAGTGAATGACATTTTGGCTGGTTGCAGTTCGGGTAAGGTTGAAGTGATACAAAACAGAGAGCAGGCGATACAAAAAGCATTAGCAAGCGCGGGCAAAAACGACTGTATCGTGATTGCCGGTAAAGGCCATGAGCAATATCAGGAGATCAATGGCGTAAAAATACCGTTTAGCGATAGGCAAGTCGTGATTGACGCATTAAAAGCGAGAGCGGCGCAATGATGGAGATGATGCTAAGCGATATCGCCCACTGTGTGCAGGGACGGTTGGTCGGGCGGGATATGGCTATCTCCTCGGTCAGCATCGATACCAGGGCCATTAAGCCCGGGCAGTTGTATGTGGCAATCAAGGGGCACAATTTCGACGGTAATGACTTCGTCGATTTGGCCGAGCGGGCAGGCGCCTCCGCGGCCATCGTACATACAGGGGTTACGGCCGCAATGCCTCATATAATTGTCGATGATACCCACTTAGCGCTGGCTGAACTGGCCGGCGCATGGCGCCGAAAAGCACCGGTTTCAATGGTCGGCATGACCGGCAGTAACGGCAAGACCACGGTCAAGGAAATGGTGGCGGCCATATTAGCTGTCAATGATCCGGTATTGTTTACTCAAGGCAACCTGAATAATGATATCGGCGTGCCTTTGACTTTACTGCGGCTCGAGAATCGGCATCGTTATGCCGTGGTTGAGATGGGGGCGAACCATCCAGGAGAAATTGCCTATACCAGTACTTATGTGCAGGCTGATGTTGTGATTATCACGAACATAGGGGCGGCGCATATAGAAGGTTTTGGCAGTTTGGACGGTGTTGCCAGGGCGAAAGGAGAAATCATCGAGACGCTCAAAGATGATGGCATTGCCGTGTTAAATCGCGATGATGCTTATTTCAATTACTGGAAAGCCATAGCCGGAGTCCGTAAGAGCCTGTCTTTCGGTTTAAATGACAACGCTGATGTGACTGCCCGGTCAATCAAAACGGAAATTCACACTAACGGTGTCTATACCGGAGGCATAGCCTGCCCCGAATTTGCTACCGGATTTGAGTTGGTCACCGCTCAGGGAAATCTGGCGGTAGAGTTAAAACTGGCAGGACGGCACAATGTCGTTAATGCCCTTGCCGCCGCCGCTGCGTGTCTGGCTTTGGGGATAGACTTGACCCAGATTAAACAGGGACTGGAAAGCGTCAAGCCGGTAACAGGGCGTTTGCAGCCACTGGTAAGCCGGCAGGGCAATATCATTATTGACGATACCTATAACGCTAATATTGCCTCGCTGAAAGCGGGACTCGCCGTGCTGGAAGACATGCCAGGCAGCCCTTGGGTGGTTTTGGGGGCTTTCGGCGAGCTGGGGCCGGAGAGTAAAAAAATACATGAGGAAATGGGCGAATTGCTTAAGTCCAGCGGTGTCGTGCGCTTGTTGGCTATGGGCGCCGATGCCAAAAATACAGTACGGGTCTTTGGTCAGGGCGCTACTTTTTTTGAGGCCCAGAATGAGTTGATCGATGTATTAAAACAAGAACTAAAAGGCAACGAATCGATTTTAATCAAAGGGTCTAGAGCACGGCACATGGAAAATGTAGCGGCGGCTCTGGTTGAAAATTTCAGGATTTAAAAAATGTTACTTTATTTGGCGGATTATTTAATGACATTCGAGGGCGGGTTTCGGGTTTTTCACTACCTGACTTTTCGCGCCATACTTGGAGCATTAACTGCATTAATGATTTCGTTCATCGTCGGGCCGGTGATGATCAGGAAATTAAGCCGTAACAAGATTGGGCAAAGTGTCCGCGAATGCGGCCCGCAAACGCATTATGAAAAATCGGGTACCCCTACCATGGGCGGAACCCTGATTCTGGTTGCGATTGCCATCAGTACCCTGCTGTGGGCCGATCTCGGCAATCGTTATATCTGGGTCATTATGCTGGTCACCATGGGCTATGGTGTTATCGGCTTTGTCGATGACTATCGAAAAGTGATTCGCCGCAACAGTGACGGCTTGTCGGCTAAAGCGAAATATTTCTGGCAATCAGCTATCGGCTTAATCGCCGCTGTTTTCCTGTATAAAACGGCGGTGCTGCCGGCGGAAACGCAGTTTATCGTGCCTTTTTTCAAAAGCGTCATGGTGGACATGGGCTGGATGTATGTGGTGCTGGCCTATTTCGTCATCGTCGGCAGCAGCAATGCCGTCAACTTGACCGACGGTCTGGATGGCCTGGCCATTATGCCGACTGTCATGGTGGCTTCCGGCCTGGGTATTTTCGCCTATCTGTCAGGGCACGTGACATTTGCCGAATATCTGGCTATTCCTTATTTGCCCAATGCCGGGGAATTGATCGTATTTTGCGCCGCTTTAATCGGCGCCGGCTTAGGATTTTTATGGTTTAACGCCTATCCCGCAATGGTATTCATGGGCGATGTCGGCGCGCTGGCATTGGGCGGAGCTTTAGGTGTACTAGCAATACTGGTTAGGCAAGAAGTTGTGCTGATGATTATGGGCGGTGTTTTCGTCATGGAGACGGTATCCGTGATTATCCAGGTTGCCTCTTTCAAGACAACAGGAAAACGCGTTTTCCGCATGGCGCCTATTCATCATCATTTTGAGTTGAAAGGTTGGCCCGAGCCTCGGGTTATCGTACGTTTCTGGATCATCACCGTTATTTTGGTGCTGATCGGTCTGGCAACTTTGAAATTGAGATAAGAAAATGGATAAGACAGCGATTACAGAATTGTTAAAAAAGAATTTTGCGCTGGACCCGCAGACTGCCAAGGTTTTAGTGGTCGGCCTTGGCATAACAGGAATCTCAGCGGCACGTTACTTACAAGATTTGGGAATCAAGTTCGCTATTATCGATAGTCGAGCCAAGCCGCCGTTAATGGAAATGCTCTCTCAGCAAATGCCGGATGCGGCGGTTTTTACCGGCGGATTCGATGAGGCGGCTTTTAATGTTGCCACGCATCTGGTCGTCAGTCCCGGTGTGTCGCTTAATGAAAAAGCCATTGTCAAAGCCATTGCCAATGGCACGAAAATCGTCAGCGATATTGATTTGTTTGCCTGTTCCATTGATGTGCCGGTGATTGCGATTACCGGTTCCAACGGTAAAAGCACTGTGACAACCATGCTGGGGGAAATGGCAAAAGAGGCGGGTAAACGCGTGGGGGTAGGCGGGAATCTCGGAACCCCGGCCCTGGATTTGCTGGGACAGGATGCGGATCTGTATGTGTTGGAGCTTTCCAGCTTTCAACTGGAAAGGACGACCGTTTTTAATGCGGCGGCTGCGACCGTGCTCAATGTGACGGTCGATCATCTGGATCGGCATGCCGATATGGCCGAATACGCCGAGGAAAAACGCCGGGTATTTAATGGCAATGGCGTCATGGTAATCAATGCTGATGATCCTATAGTCGAATCGATGAAGGATGCGGATAGAAAAGTGCTGACATTCTCTATCAACCGCAAGCATGCGGATTTTTACCTTGCAGCAAACGCTAATACAGAATATCTGATGCACGACGACACTCTGTTGATGCCGCTGGCCGAATTGCCGCTTGAAGGCCGGCATAACGCGGCCAATGCACTGGCCGCGTTGGCTTTAGGAGCCGCTGTAGGACTGGACGAGCCGTCCATGTGCAGGGCACTGCGAAAATTTAAAGGACTGGCGCATCGCATGCAGCGGGTCGCCGAAATACGCGGCGTTACCTGGGTTAACGATTCAAAGGCGACTAATATCGGTGCCTGCGTCGCGGCTTTGCAGGGCTATGACCGCAAAGTGATCCTTATCGCCGGCGGCGATGCCAAGGGCGCCGATATGAACGAATTGAGGCCCGTAATCAAGGAAAAAGCCAAAAGTGTCGTGTTAATGGGCAAAGATGCGGGGTTGATAGAGCAGGCGCTGAATGGCTGTGTGCCTATCTATGCCGCTGAAAATATCGTTCAGGCGGTACAGATCGCCGCCAATCTGGCTGATGCCGGTGAAAGCGTATTGCTTTCACCGGCCTGTGCCAGCCTTGATCAATTTAAAAGTTATCAGGATCGCGGCGAAAAATTTACCAAGGCAGTGCTGGAGCTGGTGGCATGAATGATCGCGCCAAAATGCCGCGGGCCTGGCGATTTCATTTTGATCCGCTGTTGCTGGCAACATGCATGGGGTTGTTGCTGATCGGTTTTGTCATGGTGACCTCATCATCATTGCATTTGGGCGTAAAAATGGCGGATGACAGCTTGTATTATCCGATCAGACAGCTCATGCACATCGGGCTGGGACTGTTCCTGGGCGCCTGTGTGATGGCGGTCCCCATGCATGTGTGGGAAAAATGGGGACCAGGACTGTTTATAGCAGGTCTGTTATTGCTGGTCATGGTGCTGGTACCCGGTCTGGGGGTAAAGGTTAACGGCAGTGTGCGCTGGTTGTCTGTAGGCGGTTTGCGCATACAGGTGTCGGAAGTGGTTAAATTCTTCGCCGTCATTTATATAGCGGGTTATGTTACCCGGCATCAGCAGGCCGTGCGCGAATCGGCCTACGGTATCGTCAAACCTTTGGCATTGTTTTCGTTGGCCTGCATATTGCTGTTGCTGGAGCCGGATTTTGGTTCGGCCGTAGTGATTTTATGCATTGCCATGGGCATTATGTTTCTGGCCGGCGCCCGATTGTCGCAATTCTTCGTTTTGCTGGCGGTGGTCGCCGTGCTGGCAATGCTGCTGGTTTATTTTTCGCCCTATCGCCTGGTGCGCGTGACGAGTTTCATGAATCCCTGGGCCGATCCGCTGAATACGGGGTTTCAGCTGGTTCAGGCACTGATTTCGTTCGGGCGCGGTGAATGGCTGGGCGTGGGGCTGGGCAGCGGCATACAGAAATTATTTTATCTGCCGGAAGCGCATACCGATTTTCTGTTTTCAGTGATTGGCGAAGAGCTGGGCTTGCTGGGAGTGGTGACCGTTATCGGTTTATTTTCATTATTAGTATGGCGCACTTTCCAAGTGGCCGCGGCGGCAGAAAGGGCGGGACAACGGTTCTCCGCTTTTATCGCTTATGGACTGGGCATCTGGTTTGGTTTTCAGGCGTTCGTCAATATGGGCGTCAACATGGGGATTTTGCCCACGAAAGGGCTGACTTTACCCCTGATGAGCTACGGCGGCGGCAGTATGATGATTATGTGCTGCGCGATGGCGCTGCTGTTTCGCGTGCAGAGCGAGGTCTATGCAATAAATGTCAACCGACCTAAAGGAAACTCCGAATGGGCAAGCGCATAGTCATCATGGCCGGTGGAACCGGCGGGCATGTCTTTCCTGCCCTGGCTGTTGCCCAGTCGCTGGTGGAAAAAGGCTGGCAAGTCAGTTGGCTGGGGACGCATAAAGGGCTTGAAAGCCGGGTTGTTCCGGAAAACGGAATAGAGATTGACTGGCTGTCGGTTTCAGGTGTGCGAGGCAAAGGCATTATGACGAAAATAAAAGCCGGATTGATGCTGGTAAGGGCATGTGCTCAGGCTTTTAAGATTTTACGGCGCCGCGATCCCGATGTGGTTCTGGGCATGGGGGGCTTCGTTGCGGGGCCTGGCGGACTGATGGCAAAACTGCTGGGTATACCCTTGGTCATTCATGAGCAGAACCGGGTACCCGGTACGACTAACCGGTTATTGGCAACAATAGCAAACCGGATTCTGGAGGCTTTTCCCGACAGTTTCAACAAGGATGTAAAGGCAACATGCACTGGAAACCCGTTAAGAAAACAGTTTTTAAGCAGACTCGACGTTAACGGCAGGCAGAAAGACAGTCAGGCAATCCGCATTTTGGTCGTCGGCGGCAGTCAGGGGGCACAGGTATTGAACGAGGTCGTTCCGGAAGCCGTTACGCAATTTAAAAACGTACAGATAAAGCACCAGACCGGTACGGCTATGTTCGAGCAGGTCAGGAACCGCTATCAGGCTCTGGGCGTTAATGCGGACGTAAGCGCTTTCATTGATGATATGGTGTCAGCCTATCAGTGGGCGGATATGGTAATTTGCCGGTCCGGCGCGATGACCGTCAGTGAAGTCGCGGCCTTGGGCGTGCCGGCAATTTTTATTCCGTTGCCGCATGCCATTGATGATCATCAAACAGCGAATGCCCGCTATTTAACCGATGCCGGTGCCGGGATGTGTTTAATGCAGAAAGACTTGAATGCCGTAACGTTGGCGGAACAGATAACAAAAATGCTGAAACAATTAGATGTTATGAGTAATACCGCAAAACAATGCGCTCGTCTGGATGCAACTGAAGTCGTTGCCGGTTATTGCATAGCCGAGGCCGGTTTATGAACTCTCCCAATATCCAGATGCAGGCACAGGTATTAGGCAAAATCGACCGGATACATTTTGTCGGCATAGGCGGGACCGGCATGAGCGGTATTGCGGAAGTCTTGTCCAATTTGGGGTATCAGGTCTCCGGCTCCGACATTAAAGAGAGTTCGGTAACACAACGGCTCGCCGAGTTGGGTGTGGCGATCAATATCGGCCATAAGCGCGAAAATGTCATGAAAGTCGATGTGGTGGTTGCGTCCAGCGCCATAGACCGCAGCAATGAAGAAATCGATGAAGCATATCTGAATAGAATACCGGTTATTCCACGTGCGGAAATGCTGGCTGAGTTGATGCGTTTCAGGTTTGGCATTGCCGTGGCCGGGACACACGGTAAGACCACTACGACCAGCTTGACGGCCAGCATGCTGGCTGAAGGCGGGCTTGACCCGACTTTCGTCATCGGCGGCCGGCTGAACAGCGCCGGCAGCAACGCCAAACTGGGCCTGGGGCATTATCTGGTGGCCGAGGCCGATGAAAGCGATGCTTCTTTTTTATATTTACAGCCTATGATGGCGGTGGTCACCAATATCGACCAGGATCATATGGCGACGTATCAAGGCTGCTATCAGCGCCTGAAAGAAACGTTTATCGAGTTCCTGCACCATTTGCCTTTTTATGGCTTGGCGGTCATGTGTCTGGATGATGAAGGGGTCAGAGACGTTCTGCCCCAGATCTCCAAGCCGGTGACTACCTATGGCGTTCATCCCGATGCTGACGTTCGTGCGATCAATATCAAGCAGCAAGGCATGCATACCTCGTTTAAAGTGATTCGCCGGGGCGACTATCCGCCGCTGCAGGTTACATTGAACATGCCGGGTTGGCACAACATGCTCAATGCGCTGGCGGCTATCAGTATCGCAACTAACCTGAATGTTGATGATGAGGCGATCGTAAAAAGCCTGGGCGCATTCAAGGGCGTCGGCAGACGGTTTCAAATTCAGGGCGATCTGGAAATAGACGGCGGTAAACTAACCTTGGTCGATGACTACGGGCACCATCCCCGCGAGATTGCCGCAACGCTTGAGGCACTGCGACAGGCTTGGCCAGATAGACGCGCGGTCGTTATCTTTCAACCGCACAGATATACGCGTACGCGGGATTTATTTGAGGATTTTGTAAAGGTTCTGTCCACCGTCGATGTGCTGATTCTGATGGATGTCTATGCGGCAGGGGAAACGCTCATTCCGGGGGCGGATGGAAGGGCATTAAGCCGGACTATTCGCATGCGCGGCCAGGTCGATCCTGTATTCGTCGAAGACTGGAAAGACTTGCCGCAAATACTGGCCGGCATTGTAAAAGCCGATGACGTGATTCTGACTTTGGGCGCCGGTAATGTCGGGCAAATCGCCACGCAATTGCCGCAATTAATATCAGAGGCTTTGGCGGGTTAATAACTGGGTCGGATCATATGAAAAAAAATTGGCCATTACGATGAAAGGTTGCCTGTTGAACCATGAAAAGCTGGCGAAATACACCAGTTGGCGAGTCGGCGGGCCGGCCGATCGGTTATACATACCTGATGATCGGCAGGACTTGATCGATTTTATAACTGCGCTATCCGGTTCAAGCGGGGCTCCTGCCGAGCCGATATTCTGGATGGGGCTGGGCAGTAATTTATTAATCAGGGATGGCGGCATACGCGGTACGGTCATTAATACCAAAAGCCGGCTAAAAGAAATGAAACTGGCTCTGGACGGGACGGTTTATGTGGAAGCCGGCGTTCCGTGCGCGCATGTGGCGCGCTTTTGTGCGGAGCACGGACTCATCGGTGCGGAGTTTCTGGCGGGTATACCGGGGACGATGGGCGGTGCTTTGAAAATGAACGCCGGCGCTTTTGGCGGCGAAACCTGGGCGATCGTAAAAAATGTTGACATGCTAAATGCGTCGGGTCAGGTCAATGTCCGAGTTCCTCGGGATTTCGAGATTAAATACAGGTCCGTCAAAGGCTTTGACGACGAATGGTTTCTGGCGGCGCAATTGACATTGCGGCAAGGCGATACGGCAGAGAGCCTGCAGCGGATAAAAGGTTTGTTGGAAAAACGGGCCAAATCGCAGCCGACCAACCAGCCGAGCTGCGGGTCAGTGTTTAAAAATCCGGAAGGCGATCATGCGGCAAGGCTGATAGAGCAGGCAGGTTTGAAAGGATATGCCATCGGCGGCGCTCGGGTATCGGAAAAACATGCGAATTTTATTATAAATCTCGGCACGGCGACGGCTGCCGACATCGAAGCACTAATTAATTATATTCAGATTAAGGTAAAGGAAAGTCAGGGGGTTGAATTGCAGACTGAAGTTTGTATGGTAGGCGTGGCACTATGAAGCCTGTGAGGATTACAGATCCGCAAGAATTCGGGCGGGTTGCCGTATTGATGGGCGGATCGGCCGCTGAAAGGGAGGTCTCGCTGAAAAGCGGCGCCGCTGTATACGAAGCATTAAAGCGCAAAGGTGTTGATGCCGTCGCCATCGATGTTACGGGCAGTCCTATAGAAGCCCTGGGCGGGCGGAAGATTGACAGGGTATTCAATATTATTCATGGCCGGGGCGGTGAAGACGGCGTGCTTCAGGCTGTTCTGGAAGTGATGGGGATTCCCTATACCGGCAGCGGTGTTATGGCCTCCGCATTGAGCATGGATAAGCTCCGAACCAAACTATGCTGGCAGGGTTATGGATTAGCCACGCCTGAATGGTTTTTGTTGAAAGATGAAAATGACCTGGATAACTGTGCGGCAAAGCTGGGCTTCCCGGTTATCGTCAAGCCGGCCCAGGAAGGCTCCAGTATAGGCATGAGCAAGGCGGCTAATCCTGATGAACTGCGCAGGGCATTAAAAACCGCGGCGGATTTTCGCTGCGATGTCTACGCAGAGTCCTGGGTAACGGGCCGGGAATATACGGTTGGCGTATTGAACGGCGAAGCGCTGCCGGTGATTCGCCTGGAAACACCGCATGTATTTTATGATTACGAAGCAAAATACCAGGCGACAACGACGCAGTATCATTGTCCATGCGGCCTGAATGAGGCCGAAGAGTTGCAATTGCGGAATCTGGCGGTAAAAGCCAGTGAAGTGCTGGGCGTTAAGGGGTGGGCGAGACTCGATGTATTTGTTGATGACAACGGCCAGTATCAATTAATTGAGATTAATACCGTGCCGGGCATGACGGATCATAGTCTGGTGCCAATGGCGGCCAAACAGGCAGGTATTGATTTCGATGAATTGGTCTGGCGGATATTGGAAACCAGTATCGGCTAATGGACAGGCAGGCAGTAAAAATCCTGGGCGCCATATTATTAATCGGATTGATCTGGCTGTGTGGGCAGGGAGTTAAAAGCTATGGCTCCGGCGCGATGCCCATCAAATATGTCAGGATCGAGGGCGTATTTCAATACCTTGGCAAGGATGAAATAAAAACAGCGCTGCGGCCGCTGGTCATGACCAGTTTCTTTGCGGCGGATATGCAGGCGATACATGAAGCCGTCGCGCAACTGCCGTGGGTGCAATCCGCGGCAGTCAAACGGGTCTGGCCTGATGCGATTGATATAAAGGTGCATGAGAAAAAACCTTATGTACGTTGGGGACAGCAAAGCCTGTTGACTGAGAGAGGCGAGTTATTTGCCCCGAAAAATATAGATCAATTCCAGACGTTGCCTCTGCTTGTAGGTCCAGATCAGCAGCATGGGAAAGTCTTGGAAATAATGAAGGGCGTTAAAACAGCTTTAGCGGACCAATCCATGGAATTGGCGGAGTTCAGCATTGATGACCGGTGGTCATGGAAAATCAAGCTGGCGACGGGTATGGAAATACTGCTGGGACGCAACGAGCCGTTAGAAAAATTACAGCGTTTCTTGAAGACGCTGACGGTATTAGGACAAGAACAGATTGATGCGATGGCTATAGTCGATTTGAGATATCCCAATGGCTACGGGGTTTCATGGAAGCCCGGAACTGCTGAAATTGACTGGAAAAAATTGCAAACCCCGAACATTAAACAGATGGGCAATTAGAGAAGGCGACACAGAGTAAACAAAAATGGCGAAAAAAACAGAGCGTAATTTAATAGTCGGACTGGACATCGGAACTTCAAAAGTCGCGGCTATTGTAGGTGAGCTTACGAGTGAGAACAAAATAGAAGTCATAGGCATCGGCTCAACAGCATCGCGCGGACTTAAAAAAGGTGTGGTCGTTAATCTGGAATCAACCGTGCAATCAATTCAGAGAGCCGTGGAAGAGGCTGAATTAATGGCGGGATGTCAGATCCGGTCGGTTTTTGCAGGTATTGCCGGCAGCCATATCAGAAGCCTTAACTCTCACGGCATCGTAGCGATCAAGGATAAGGAGGTGACTCAGTATGATATAGACCGGGTCATTGATTCTGCTCGTGCAGTCGCTATTCCGGCTGATCAGAAGATCTTGCATATTCTGCCGCAGGAATTCGTTATCGATCTTCAGGAAGGTATAAAAGAGCCTATCGGCATGTCGGGTATACGCCTGGAGGCAAAAGTCCATATGGTGACGGGCAGTGTCAGCGCCGCGCAGAATATAATCAAATGTATTCGTCGCTGTGGGCTTGATGTCGATGATATTGTGCTTGAGCAGTTGGCGTCATGCAATTCGGTACTGACCGAAGACGAAAAGGAACTGGGCGTCTGCTTGATTGATATCGGTGGCGGGACCACGGATATTGCCATTTTTGTCGATGGCGCGATCAAACATACGGCTGTCATTCCAATCGCCGGCGATCAGGTCACCAATGATATAGCTGTTGCCTTGCGTACGCCGACGTTGAATGCGGAAGAAATCAAACAAAAATATGCCTGTGCATTAACGCAATTGGCCAGCGTTGACGGCGTCATTGAAGTGCCGAGTATCGGCGATAGGGCGCCACGCAAGATTTCGACGCAAAATCTGGCCGAGATTATAGAGCCGCGCTATGAAGAGCTGATATTGCTGGTGCAGGCGGAGCTAAGGCGCAGCGGCTATGAAGAATTGATTGCGGCCGGGATCGTAGTGACTGGTGGCAGTTCAAAAGTGATGGGACTGATCGAATTGGCTGAAGAAATTTTCCATATGCCGGTTCGCATGGGTATTCCGCAGAATGTGACCGGGTTAACCGAAGTTGTGAAAAATCCAATTCATTCTACGGGGGTTGGCTTATTAATGTATGGAAAAGAACACCAGGGCGGCGACAGAATCATTGATTCTGAAGGGGCCGGATTGTTTTTAAAAATGAAAAATTGGTTTCAAGGTAATTTTTAATAATTCGTAGGGTTATATTTAAGGGGCAGCGAAAATGAAATATGAATTAATGGACATGTGTACCGAAACAGCCGTCATTAAGGTTATTGGTGTCGGTGGCGGCGGCGGTAATGCGGTTAATCATATGGTCGACAGCCATATTGACGGTGTAGAGTTTATCTGTGCAAATACCGATGCGCAGGCTTTGCGAAGATTAAATATCGGTACGATTATTCAATTAGGTGTTGAACTGACCAAGGGGCTGGGCGCTGGCACCAATCCTGAAATCGGAAAACAAGCGGCGGAGGAAAATAAAGAACGCATTAAAGAGGTGATAGAAGGTGCGGACATGCTGTTTCTGACTGCCGGCATGGGGGGCGGTACTGGTACGGGTGCGATTCCTGTTATTGCGGAAATTGCCAGGGAAATGGGTATTCTGACCGTGGCGGTAGTGACCAAGCCGTTTTTGTTCGAAGGCAAGAAAAAACTGGCTGTGGCAGAAAAAGGTATTGCCGAGCTTGAGCAATATGTCGATTCGCTGATAACCATTCCTAATCAGAAATTATTACGGGTGCTGGGCAGCAGCGTTTCATTAGTGAATGCATTTAAAGCGGCTAATGGCGTATTATTGGATGCGGTGCAAGGCATTACTGAACTCATTGTGCATCCCGGCATGATTAACGTGGACTTTGCCGATGTCAGAACCGTCATGGCGGGAATGGGAGCGGCGATCATGGGCACCGGGTCGGCAACAGGAGAGCATCGCGCCCGCGAAGCGGCCGAAAAAGCGATCGCTTGCCCCTTGCTGGAAGATATCAACTTACAAGGCGCTCGTGGTATTCTGGTCAATATTTCCGCTGCCGATATGGGCATTGCAGAGTTTGATGAAGTTGGTAATATTGTTCATGAATTTGCCTCGGAAGATGCGATTATCAAGATTGGTACCGCTATTGACCCTGAGTTAGGCGATGAAATTAAAGTCACTGTTGTTGCCACAGGCATGGGAATGGCGATGCCAGCGACTAAGTCACCGGTTAAACTTGTACAGAAGGCAGCGGCTGGTGAAGTTGATTACGGCGTGCTCGATAAACCGACGGTAATGCGCCAAAACAGACCTGAAAACAGGGAAACCCGATTCGGAGCACAGCCTAAAAAAGATATTGATCTGGATTATCTGGATATCCCGGCTTTTCTAAGACGTCAGGCCGACTAGTGCACTGGTAATTTTGTTTTAATGAGTAAAATTAAGTGTGGTACGGATTTACTTATGTCCATGAGGGTATACGCGCAGTGCAAGTGAATTCGCACCTACAGTTTACCCGTCATGATTATAATGACCGACTACTGGTTTAGAGGAAGACGACTTGATCTCTTTTTTTGGCTCTGATTGTGTTAGAATTCCTGTTTTTTTGCCTCTCAATTCGGCGTTCTTTATTTTATGATTAAACAGCGAACTTTAAAAAATACAATCAGGGCTACAGGCGTAGGGCTGCATACGGGCGATAAAGTGTATTTGACTTTACGCCCTGCTGAACCGAATACGGGTATTAAATTTCGCCGCGTTGATTTAGACGAACCGATTGTCATCGATGCGTCACCTGAAAATGTTGGCGAAACCATGCTTTCGACAACGCTGGTTGCAGGTAATGTAAAGATTTCAACCATAGAACATCTGCTATCGGCATTTGCCGGGTTGGGCATTGACAATGCGATCGTCGATGTCAGTGCTGCTGAAGTTCCCATTATGGACGGAAGTGCCGGTCCTTTTGTGTTTTTGCTGCAGTCAGCCGGAGTTGATGAGCAGGATAGCCCTAAGCAATATATTCGCATTAAACGTGCAATCAGGGTCGAAGATGGTGATAAATGGGCTGCTTTTGAACCATTTGAAGGCTTCAAGGTGACATTTACCATTGATTTCGAGCACCCGGCTTTTGCAGACCATGTCAAAACCGCGACCATGGATTTTTCGTCGACTACTTTTGTGAAGGAAGTAAGCCGGGCTAGAACATTCGGTTTCATGAAGGATATCGACATGCTCCGGCAAAATAATCTGGCTCTGGGAGGCAGTCTTGATAATGCAATCGTGGTGGATGACGATAAGGTACTCAATGAAGATGGTCTGCGTTATGCAGATGAGTTTGTCAAACATAAAATTCTTGATGCCATAGGCGACCTGTATCTCCTGGGGCATAGTTTGATCGGCGCCTTTACCGGTTATAAATCCGGGCACGGACTGAACAATAAATTACTGCGTACTTTATTAAATGATAAGGATGCGTGGGAAATGGTTACGTTTGACGAAGAGGAAGACGCGCCGATTTCCTTTATGCGTTCCGCGCAATCGCCGCGATCTGCCGCGTAAAACCGCTTTCTGACTATCCGGCATCGCCGGAGAGTCGCCGCAACGTTGCGCTCAACTTTAGCAACGCTTGTTTCAAATGATCATCCGGAGCATTAAGACCCTGCTTCCGGATGATTTCTATCTTTTCCGGTGATGGAATATTCACTTTCCTTACAGGTTGCTTGTCAGGGCTTTTTTGCTCGGTAAGGATTTTAACCTGCATAATTGTGACAGATTCACGTGCTATTGGCGCGATAGCGGCAAGGATAGCCTTGCTATAAAAGCGTAATTGTGATGCCCAAGCAGCGGAATCCGTATAAATCAGTAATTTTTTATCGTTTATTACACAGTAGCGCGCCTGTTTTGCCAGCGCTTCCGGTAACACCGCCCGGATATATTGCAGGATCTGGCGTTGCTGTTCAATCCGGCTGTAAAAATGAGCAATAGCCCGGTTCGGAAATGCTAGGGTTGATTTAAATGTGACGGGTTTTTTTGCCATGGCGACTCGAACGGGTATTTTTACCGAATGGTTGGATTATTTAAAAGATTGGCATATAGTGCGTACGCAAAGGAGTTCATTCTTTCCACACGTAAAGACCCAGCCAGGCGGATAAAATGAAACAATTCATTCAGGATCTCGCGGAAAAGAACAATCATCAAGCAAAGCAGTTGCTCCAAATTCTGCGAGAGATCCAATCCTGCTACCATTATATCCCGGAACAGGCAATAGAACAGTTGTCCGGGCTTTTGGCTATTCCCCGGACCAGAATTATCAGCGTGGTCGAATTCTACAGCTTTTTGTATTTGACGCCCAAGGGGCAATACGAGCTGCTAATCAGCGATTGCATTACCGATAACATGCATGACAAGAAAAATCTTACGGATTATCTTGCCGCCAGACTGAATGTGGCGGTCGGGGCGGTTCGGGAGGACGGCTTGGTCAGTCTCGACAATACCTCATGCACCGGCATGTGCGACCAAGGTCCCGCCGGCTTGGTTAATGGTTATGCCTTAACCCGTCTGGATCGGGCTCGTATTGACCTGATTGCCGATTTGATCGAACGGCGAGAGCCTCTGGCGGCATGGCCGGCTGACTTGTTCCAAGTGGAGGATAATATAGTCAGGCCGGGGCTGTTGTTGAAGCAGTCCATGGTGCCTGGAGAGGCCCTCAGGTCGGCCTTTAAGCGGGGGCTGAAGGCGACGCTGACGGAAATTGAGCGATCGGGGCTAAGAGGCCGAGGCGGGGCGGGTTTCAAGACCGCCATGAAATGGGGATTTTGCGCCGACGAAGCACAGAACGAGCGTTATGTCGTTTGCAATGCCGATGAAGGTGAGCCTGGCACATTCAAGGACAGGGTGCTGTTAAATTCGTTTGCCCATCAGGTTTTCGAGGGCATGACCTTGTGCGCGGCCATTATAGGCGCCAAGCGGGGCTTCCTGTATTTGCGCGGCGAGTATCTGCATCTTTATGAGCAGTTGCAAGGCATCCTGGATCAACGCAGACAAGCCGGTTTACTCGGTGTCAATATTCTCAGGGAAGGGCTGGATTTCGATATTGACATCTACCTCGGCGCCGGCGCCTATATTTGCGGCGAAGAATCGGCGTTGATCGAATCGCTGGAAGGCAAGGCGGGAATTCCGCGCAACCGCCCGCCTTATCCCGTGACGCAGGGATATCTTGGCAAGCCGACTGTGGTCAACAATGTCGAGACATTTCTTGCTGCGAGCGCGATTGCTGTCAATGGTGCCGACTGGTTTGCAAAGGTGGGAACGGAAAAATCATCGGGCACTAAAATACTCAGCATCAGCGGCGACTGTGCCAGGCCCGGGATCTACGAATACGCGTTCGGCACCACTGTACAGACACTGTTAAATGATTGTGGCGCAACGGATGTGTTGGGCGTGCAAATGGGCGGGCCTTCCGGCACGTTCATTTCCAGTCAGGAATTCGACCGCAAGCTGGCATTCGAGGATCTGGCGACCGGCGGATCGGTGATTGTCTTTAACGAAAACCGCAATATTTTCGATATCGTCCATAACTTCACGCACTTCTTCGCGCACGAAAGCTGCGGGTTCTGTACGCCTTGCCGGGTTGGCACTTCGTTGTTAAGGAAGCAGGTCGATAAAATTTACGAGGGGCACGGCTCGGCTGGTGATGTCGCGGCGCTTGAGGAACTGTGTCAGTTGATCAAAAACTACAGCCATTGCGGCTTGGGACAAACGGCCGCCAATCCGGTGTTAACGACGTTGGAACGCTATCCCGAATTGTACCAAGGCAAGTTGAAGAAAATCAGTTATGAACCGGGATTTGATCTGGATGGCGCACTCGATATAGCCAGGCGTCTGGCGCAACGCGACGATGCCGGTGCGCATTTATCTCAGGTGGGTGATCATGAGTAAAACAATTACGATTGACGGCGATTCAATCCCCTTCGAGGATGGCCAGACCATCATGGAAGCCGCGGCCGCCGCGGATGTCTATATTCCGCATTTATGCCATCATCCCGAATTTGCGCCACACGGCAGTTGCAAATTGTGCACAGTCATTGTGAACGGCCGGGCTTGTTCGGCTTGCACATTCCCGGCCATGGACGGACAGGAGATCCTCAATAATAGCAAGGAGCTGAATGACGACCGGCGCAGAATCACGCAAATGCTGTTCGTGGAAGGCAATCATTTATGTCCCGGCTGCGAAAAAAGCGGCAATTGCCAATTACAGGCAATCGGATATTATCTGAACATGCTCGACAACCATTTCCTGCATTTTTTTGCCCCGCGCGAACTCGATGCGTCACATCCCGATGTGCTGGTCGATCGAAACCGGTGTATTTTCTGCACACTGTGCGTGCGCGCCAGCCATAAAGACGGCAAGGACGTGTTTGCCATCAGCGGCCGCGGCATCAACAAGCGACTGATCTTCAATGCTGATAGCGGGCTGTTAAAAGATACCGATCTGGATGTCAGCGATCAGGCCGCGCATATCTGTCCAACCGGGGCTATTTTGATCAAGCGTACCGGCTTTACCCAGCCTATCGGCGAGCGGTTGTTTGATCACAAGGATATCTCCGAAACCAGCCTGGAACAGGAGCAGGGCGATCATGACCGATAAAATCAGAGTGGCAACCGTGTCGCTGGCGGGCTGTTTCGGCTGCCATATGTCACTGCTCGATATCGATGAGCGATTGTTGCAGTTGGCCGATCGGGTTGCATTCGACCGGTCGCCTATCACCGACATAAAGCACTGCACGGCATGTGACATTGGTCTGATAGAAGGCGGGGTCTGCAATTCGGAAAACGTTCATACCCTGCGCGAATTCCGCAAGCACTGCAAATTTCTGGTGGCCGTCGGGGCTTGCGCCATTAACGGCGGCCTGCCCGGATACAGGAACTATATTCCGCTGGAGGAATGTCTGGGCGAGTCTTATCTGGACGGGATCGGCATTGAAAATCCGCAGATCCCCAGCGATCCTGAATTGCCGCTATTATTGGATAAGGTATATCCCGTGCATGAAGTGGTCAAGATAGACTATTTTTTGCCGGGCTGCCCGCCGGCGGCTGGTGTATTCTGGACATTTCTGACCGATTTGCTGGAAGGGCGTGAGCCGGCGCTGCCTTATGAGCTGATTCATTACGATTAGTTACTTGCGAGAAGTCTATGTACGACTATTTAGAAACGGCTGAAACTACGGAAAATTTGAGGCGCGTCGCCGTCGATCCTATCTCGCGCGTCGAAGGGCACGGCAAAATCACGTTATTGCTGGATCAGGACAATCAAGTCAGACAGGCGCGGCTGCACATCGTTGAATTCCGTGGCTTTGAGCGCTTCATACAGGGGCGGCCTTACTGGGAATTGCCGGTTATCGTGCAGCGACTGTGTGGCATTTGCCCGGTCAGCCATCATCTAGCCGCCGGCAAGGCAATTGATCAGTTAGTCGGCATCGAGCCGGAAAATCTACCGTCCGCCGCAAGCAAGCTGAGACGTCTGCTGCATTTCGGACAGGTTCTGCAATCCCATGCCTTGCATTTTTTTCATCTGTCCAGTCCGGATCTGCTGTTCGGTTTCGAGAGCGACATCAATAAACGCAATATCATAGCCGTGTTGAATGATTATCCTGACATCGGCCTTCAGGGCGTCAAGCTGCGCAAATACGGTCAGGAAGTCATCCGCATGATTTGCGGCAAGCGCATACATGGTACGGGAGCTGTCGCCGGTGGCATGAATAAGGCGCTGACTCAGTCAGAACGCGACTATTTGCTGTCGGATGTCGATCAAATCATCGCCTGGGCGGCCGGCGCCGTGGAACTGGTTAAGAAAATACATGGCTCCAACCTGCCGTATTATGATGAATTTGCCACTATACGCAGTAATTATCTCGGCCTGACCAGTGCTGATGGGGCGCTGGAGCTGTACCACGGCGGCCTGCGGGCCAAAAATGATCAAGGTGAAACTATCGTGGATCATGTCGATTATTGCCGATACAACGACTATATCCATGAAGAAGTACGTTCATGGAGTTATATGAAGTTTCCTTACCTGCTGTCGCTGGGCAAGGCGGCGGGCTGGTATCGCGTCGGCCCCCTGGCGCGTATCAATAATTGCGATTATATCGCTACGCCGATGGCGGAAGTCGAGCGCCTGGAATTCAAGGCGCATGGCGGTGAAGCCATGGTGCATAGCACATTGGCTTTTCATTGGGCGCGTTTGATCGAGGCCCTGCATTGCGCCGAAAGTATCAAGGAACTGCTCAACGATCCTGAAGTCATGGGTCATGATCTGGTCGCGCAGGGCGAGAAGCGCTATGAAGGTGTCGGCGTGATCGAGGCGCCGCGCGGTACCTTATTTCATCATTATCAGGTTGATGAAAACGACATTGTTACGAAAGCGAATTTGATCGTCTCGACGACCAGCAATAACATGGCGATGAATGAGTCCGTGCGGCAGGTTGCGGCGGAGTACTTGTCGGGGCGGGAGTTGACCGAGCCGCTATTGAACAACCTGGAAGTCGCCATCCGCGCTTATGATCCCTGTTTGTCCTGCGCGACACATGCCGTGGGAAAAATGCCGTTGCAGCTTGAATTGGTCGACGTGGAAGGCAGGCTGATCGATAGACTCATTAAACACGGCGATGGTGCGATTGAGCATGACCTCGGAGGTTAATTCCGTACTGCTGTTTGGCTATGGCAATCTCAGTCGCGGTGATGATGCCTTAGGGCCATTGCTACTAGAGTTCGTGGAATCTCACTTGAACTTAGGCAATATCGACCTGTTGTCCGATTTTCAGCTGCAGATTGAACATGCGCTGGACCTTGAGGGCAGGGCCTTGGTTTTATTTGTCGATGCGTCCGTATCCTGTGCGGGACCGTTCGATTTTGCCGAGTTAAGTCCCGGCAGAGATAAAAGCTATAGCACGCACGCGATGAGTCCGTCCGCGGTTTTGGCTGTTTATCAGACGGTAAAGAAACAAACACCGCCACCGTGTTTTCTGTTGAGTATCAAAGCGGAGCAGTTTGAGCTCGGCTCCGGATTGAGTGCGAAAGCCGAGAGTCGTTTAATGCAGGCCTGTCAGTTTGCTGCTCAGTTACTGCATAATCCGGCGCCCGATTTTTGGCGTCAGGCAGCGCAATGTCGGGTAAACCTGCAGGAATACGAAGAAGATGCGGCAGAGGGCTGACTGGCGGCTTGCTTGCGAGGCATGGTTATCGCAAGGGCTTATTCAGAAAAATGCTGTTTTGTCGTCATCGGCATTGGCATTAACGGAAATGCCAGGTTTATTAGATTGACATGTCCAGAATGCCAATATAGAATGACACCCAGCTCGAAATACGATTTACCGCATGCTTATCTTCACGAAGTTCTTTGTAATTGCTCGTCCTGTTTATCATTAAGTAATTCTTCATTTCCCAGCTCCATTGGCCTTAACAGGCTTTAAAATTACTCATTATTTTTATAGGATTGCAATATGGCTTCCATGACTACCGGTACCGTTAAGTGGTTTAACTCCGAGAAAGGCTTCGGCTTTATTCAACAAGAAAACGGTCCTGATGTGTTTGTTCACTTCCGTAACATTAACGGCTCCGGCTTTAAATCCCTTGATGAAGGTCAAAAGGTACAGTTTACTGTTACTCAAGGCCAAAAAGGTCCGCAAGCGGAAGAAGTATCCGTCATCTAATTGCAAAAGCCGTAGCAGTCAAAAACTGCTACGGCTTTTTTCATGTCTTGCCTGTTCAAGCGAGGCAAGCTAATCATACCTCCTGCCGTCATAGATTAGCCATCCATGCTCATGCTGTCCTTGCGGATCATGATGCGTCCAGTGTATGACGCCTCCCTTGCTGTTCCACTCATATTCGCCACGGAAACTGATGGTCGATCCTTCTTTTATGCCCTCGACTCTGGGCGCTAGATCGATATTGTGCGCGATCAACACTGACGGGCCGGAATTCAACCGTACGATGAAACGCTGGTGCCGGGAACCGTTGGTATCGTCAGGCAGTATTTTTATAATCGTGCCGGTCTGCCTGACTTGAATGTTGCTGTATTGATGATCGAAAGCCTCAGACAAGACGGCTAAGTCAGTAAGGCTTTGGGCGTTAATTGATCCACTCTCGGTATTATCATCCAGGGCTTGTGATTTAATAAACGCGTCTTTTTCTGTCAAGACCGATCCATTTTCACAGCCGGGCAGTATTAGGCCAGCGTAGCCGGTAATCAGAAAAGCCAGGGTGATATTTCCGATCAATGTTTTACCTGGCGGCATCATAAAGTTCCTTCAATGATATTCTTGAGCGTTTCCAAATAGAGATCTCCCTCCGTGGCTTGTACTCTTGCTCGTAAGGATGCGATCGTGTCGTCGGGGAAAACCGGCACATGACTCTGGTTGAGGACGGGGCCTTCGTCATAGCGGTCATTGATGAGGTGTACGGAGGCGCCAGAAACCTTATCGCCCGATTTCAGTACCGCTTCGTGAACGCGGTCGCCATAAAGGCCTTGGCCACCGTGTTTCGGCAACAGGGCAGGGTGTATGTTCAGGATATGGCCGTTGAAACGTGTCAGTGTATGTGGGCCGATTTTTTTCATATAACCCGATAGCACGACAAGATCGGTTTGCGCCTCAAGCAGTGCATGCATGATCGCCCAGTCCTCACTTTCCGGATCGGGATGGGTGTTGGCATTGATCAGATGTACGGGGATTTGTTGTTCCTGGCACCAGCGCAATATTTCCGAATTGGAATTGTTGGTGATGACCACACCCAATTCAGCGGCAAGTACTTTTTGCTTCATGGCGGCGATGATGTGTTTGGCAGAAGATCCGCCATGTGAGGCGATAAAGCTGATTTTCATAGGTATTGATGCAAATAAAATAATCGAAAGAGTGTGTTCAGTCTGGACTTTGGTGATTGACAGCTTAACAAGTCCAGAACATGGCTGGTATTTCCGTTTGGTTTTTCACGCTAACGGGATCAGATTATGTGTGTATTTTACCTGATTTATACGGTAAGTCTGTTGATCTGATAGACGTGGATGCACGTCTCCGGCGTTTTTCTGTCTGCGCTTTGGTTACAAGGGGTGAGGGCTATCGGTAAAATTGATTTATAAATGATCCCTATTGATATTCAAGCGTTTCATCCCATAGTTAAAGGTGTTTTATCTGTAACTAATGAAATAGACAGTATATAATCTCACATTTTGATTCAATTTTTACTAAATTCACCGGAAAGAAAATATGCTCGGTAAGCTGGTTAGATTAGTTGTAGGAAGCCGTAATGACAGGCTTGTAAACAAGAAAAGGAAGTTGGTCAAAAAGATCAATGCATTAGCTTCCGAATACGAAAAATTATCTGATGAAGCCTTAAAGGCAAAAACGCAGGAGTTTCGTGATCGTCTGGCGCAGGATGAAAAACTCGATAGCCTGATTCCGGAAGCTTTCGCAACGGTCAGAGAAGCGTCTACACGCGTCTTTGGCATGCGTCATTTTGACGTGCAACTGATCGGCGGTATGATTCTGCATGACGGCAAAATCGCTGAAATGAAAACCGGTGAGGGGAAAACCCTGATGGCGACTCTGGCGGCTTATTTGAATGCATTGCCGGGGCGCGGTGTGCATGTCGTGACCGTCAATGATTATCTGGCCAAGCGCGACTCGGACTGGATGGGGCGGCTGTACGGCTTTTTGGGTTTGACGACCGGTGTTATCGTCAGCCAGATGGATAGCCATCAACGGCGGCAGGCATATGCATCTGATATTACCTATGGCACCAATAACGAGTTCGGTTTCGACTATCTGCGCGATAATATGGCTTTCAGCTTGGAACAAAAAGTTCAGCGTGATCTGCATTTTGCCATTATCGACGAGGTAGATTCGATTTTGATCGATGAGGCAAGAACGCCGCTGATCATTTCCGGGCCTACCGAGGAAAGTACCGAATTTTATATTAAAGCCAATGAGATCGTCCCTTTCCTGACCAAGCAAGAAAAAGACGGCCAGAAAGGCGATTATACGGTCGATGAAAAAGTGCGCCAGATCTATTTGACCGAAGAAGGTCATGAAAGAGTGGAGCGCTTGATGGTCGAGCATGGTTTGATGGCCGAGGGCAGCAGCCTTTACGATGCGGCCAACATCCGCCTGATGCATTATCTGAATGCGTCGTTGCGCGCGCATGTGTTGTTTCAAAAAGATGTCGATTACATTGTCGCTAACAATGAAGTCATCATCGTTGATGAGTTCACTGGCCGTATCATGCCGGGCCGGCGCTGGTCTGAAGGTCTGCATCAAGCGATTGAGGCGAAAGAGCATGTCACGATCCAGAATGAAAACCAGACGCTGGCCTCGATTACATTCCAGAATTATTTCCGCTTGTACCATAAGCTTTCAGGTATGACCGGTACGGCCGATACCGAAGCGTTCGAGCTGAATAAGATTTACGGCCTTGAAGTGGTCGTGGTACCAACCCATAGGCCAATGATTCGTAAAGATTTAGGTGATTTGGTTTATCTGACTGCACGTGAGAAATATATCGCTGTGGCGCAGGATATTAAATCTTGTGTCGAGCGCGGCCAGCCGGTCTTGGTCGGTACGACTTCGATTGAGAATTCGGAGCGGCTGTCGGCGTTGCTGAAGCAGCAGGGTATCAAGCATGAAGTGCTGAATGCCAAACAGCATGAACGCGAAGCGCACATCGTCGCGCAGGCCGGCCTTCCCAGAGCTGTCACGATTGCAACTAACATGGCTGGTCGCGGAACCGACATCGTGCTAGGCGGTAACTTGGAGGCGGAATTGGCCGCTTTGGGAGAAGATGCGGCTGAGGAAGAGAAAGAGAAAGCACGAGGTGCCTGGCTGGATCGGCATGAACAAGTCATTGCCAGCGGCGGCTTGCATGTAATCGGTTCAGAGCGTCATGAGTCACGGCGTATCGACAATCAGCTAAGAGGTCGTTCCGGTCGTCAAGGCGATCCAGGATCAACGCGTTTTTATCTGTCGCTGGAAGATGATCTGATGCGTATTTTTGCTTCCGAACGCGTAGCAAGTCTGATGCAGAAACTGGGCATGGGCGACGGAGAAGCGATTGAGCACCCGTGGGTAACACGCTCGATCGAAAACGCCCAGCGCAAGGTTGAAGGACGCAACTTCGATATCCGTAAGGAAATCCTTGCTTATGACGATGTCGCCAATGATCAGCGTAAGGTGATCTATGAGCAACGTAATGAATTGATGGCGGCGGAAAATGTTTCGGACATTATTTCTGCGATACGCAGAGATGTCGTTAACAATGTCATTACGCAGTATATCCCGCCCAAAACCATGGAAGAGCAATGGGACATAGAAGGTCTGGAAGATCATTTGCGCCAGGAGTTCAATGTTGAAATTCCGGTAGGCAAAATGCTCGATGAGGATCATTCGCTACAAGAGGAAGGTCTGCGTAATCGTATTGTTGAAATTCTGGAACAAAACCATAAGGATAAGGAACAACAGATCTCTAGGGAAGTCTTACAGCATTTTGAAAAATCAGTCATGCTGCAGGTTCTGGATAACAGCTGGAAAGAACATTTGGCTGCCATGGACTATTTGCGTCAGGGTATCCATTTCAGGGGATATGCGCAAAAAGATCCCAAGCAGGAATACAAGCGTGAAGCTTTTCAGATGTTTACCGATTTACTGGACCATATCAAGTACGAAGTTATCACGATTTTGGCGAAAGTTCAGGTGCGGCAGGAAGAAGATGTACAGGCAATTGATGAGCAAATGCAGGCGCCCAAGGAAATGCATTTTGAACATGCCGAGGCTTCGGCCCTGGAAAATAAGGAGCAGCCAGAAGCGGCTCCCGCAGAAGAACAGACCGCGCAGCCTTTTATCCGTGCTGGCAATAAAGTCGGGCGCAATGACCCTTGCCCTTGCGGGTCAGGCAAGAAGTATAAGCAATGCCATGGTAAATTAAGTTAATCAGGTGGATAAAATCACCTGCCATCAGTTAAAAAAGGCTGAAGAAACCGAATGACATGTTAGTTATTTCTTCAGCCTTTTTTCTTAAATAACGCGTCGGGACATTATTAATCTGGAAATATCTGAGGTAACCATGCCCTGGGGGCTGGGGCTTGATCATGATGTGTTTAATAGGTAACATCAATTTCATATAAACTCTTCCATTATTAAATATTATGCCGCATAGCAGTTTCAAAAAAAGTAAACCCAACTCCGCAATTACTACACTTCCAGGTTTAGGAATGGATGAAGAACACTTAGTGGCCGATTTTAAACATTATTATGGACACCGACTCGGTCGAGACGAAAATTGCAGGTCACCGCATTATGCCTATGAAGCGCTGGCCATGGTCGTCAGTGACCGGCTCATCGAACGCTGGAAGAAGACTTATAACGCTTATAGGGAAGAGGATTGCAAAAGAGCGTTCTATTTGTCTATGGAATTCCTAATGGGGCGGACATTAAGCAATGCCATGCTGAATCTGGGCATCAACGATGTCATAGAGCAATCCATGCATGAGTTGGGGCTGGAACTCGAGGAGTTAATTGATAGCGAGCCTGATGCGGGTCTCGGCAATGGTGGCCTGGGACGACTTGCGGCCTGTTTTATCGATAGTTGTGCAACTTTGCAATTGCCTGTGACCGGATATGGTTTGCGTTATGAATATGGCATGTTCTCCCAAGACATCGTTAATGGTGAACAGGTGGAAAAACCGGATCATTGGTTGCGTAACGGCAATGTCTGGGAGATTGAGCGTCCAGAATATACGCATCGCATCAAGTTTGGCGGCCGCACGGAGACGCATATTGATGAGCATGGCAATAAAAAAGTCTCTTGGGTCGACACGCACGATATATTGGCTGTTCCGTTCGACACGCCGATACCGGGATATCGCAATGGCACAGTGAATACATTGCGTTTATGGAAGGCAACCGCAACGGAAGAGTTTGATTTGCAGGAATTTAATGCCGGTGATTATGCCGAGTCAGTTGCTGCCAAGAACACCGCTGAAAATATAACCATGGTGCTGTATCCGAACGATGCCAATGAAAACGGCAAGGCTTTGCGCTTGCGGCAGCAATACCTGCTGGCTTCGGCAAGTTTACAGGATGTAATTGCCAATTGGGTTGGGCGGCACGGCAATGATTTTTCCGAATTCGCAGCGAAAAACTGTTTTCAGTTAAACGATACGCATCCGAGTATATCGGTCGCCGAATTGATGCGCCTACTGATAGATATGTATGGGTTGAACTGGAACGATGCCTGGAATATTACCCGCAATACCATGGCCTATACTAATCACACGCTGCTGCCGGAAGCCCTGGAACGATGGCCGGTCAGTCTGTTCAAGCAGTTGTTGCCCAGATTAATGGAGATCATTTTTGATATCAATGCCCATTTTCTGGCGGAAGTATCGGCTCACTGGCCCGGCGATAAAGACCGCTTGGCGCGTATGTCTTTGATTGAAGAAGGTCCAGAACAACAGGTCAGGATGGCCTATCTGGCGATAGTTGGTAGTTATTCAGTCAACGGCGTTGCCGAGTTGCACTCAAAGTTGTTGCAACAAGGTCTGTTTCGAGACTTTTATGAACTTTGGCCGGGGAAATTCAATAATAAAACCAATGGCGTAACCCCTCGCCGTTGGTTGGCGGCGTGCAATCCGGAACTGGCGCAATTGATCACTGAAGCCATAGGCGATGGCTGGTTGACCGATTTGTCTTTATTGAAAAATCTCAAGCCACTCGCCGACGATAAGGCTTTCCGCGAGCGTTGGTATCAAATGCGGCAAAATGCCAAGAAAAGGCTCATCGAATACAAGAAACAGGAACATGATGTGGATCTGGATCTGGATCTGGAACTGGATGCAGATGCCTTATTCGATGTGCAGGTAAAGCGCATTCATGAGTATAAGCGCCAATTGCTGAATGTACTGCATGTTATACATCTGTATGACCGCATTAAACGCGGCGATACGGCAGACTGGACAAACCGGTGTGTACTGATTGGTGGCAAGGCCGCGCCGGGTTATTACATGGCAAAAAAAATTATTAAGCTGATCAACAATGTTGCCCATGTCATCAATAGCGATCCCGATATCGGCAATAAATTGAAACTGATCTTCATGCCTAATTACCGGGTTTCGGCCATGGAAAAAATTTGCCCAGGCGCGGACCTTTCAGAACAGATTTCAACAGCCGGCAAGGAAGCTTCTGGTACCGGCAATATGAAGTTCATGATGAACGGTGCTTTAACGATTGGTACGTTGGATGGGGCCAATATCGAAATTAGGGAAGAGGTCGGGCATGATAACTTCTTTTTATTTGGCTTGACAGAGGAACAGGTCGAAGAGCTGAGCAGCCATTATGATCCTGTTTCGATCATCCATCAGGATGAGGATCTGCAACGAGTCATGAACCTGCTGGAGTCTGGGCATTTTAATCAGTTCGAGCCGAATATCTTTGACGATATTATTGCGTCGGTAAAAAGCCCTCACGATCCCTGGATGACCATTGCCGATTTCCGCAGCTATGTTAATGCACAGAATCATGTGGAAGAGGCTTATCGCGATAAAGATCATTGGACCCGCATAAGCATCCTGAACTGCGCAGCCAGTGGTAAGTTTTCCACCGATAGGACGATCGCCGATTACAATAACGATATTTGGAAGCTGACGCCGATCAATATCAATAATCAAGATTAACATGTTCCATATCGTTCTGTATGAACCGGAAATTCCTGCGAATACCGGTAACATTATTCGCTTATGCGCGAATACCGGTGTTCAACTGCATTTGATTGAGCCCCTGGGCTTTGAGTTGAGCGACAAGAAATTGCGGCGGGCAGGACTTGATTACCACGAATGGGTTGATGTCAAAGTGCACGTTTCATTAGCCGCCTTTATGGATAGCGTCGAGCCTCAGCGATTATTTGCGCTGACAACCAAAGGGCGGAAACAGTACAGTGAAGTGGCTTTTCAGCCTCATGATGCTTTTTTGTTCGGCCCTGAGACAAGAGGATTGCCTGATGCTGTTTTAACTGAGCTTGTTCCCGACAGACGTTTGTGTTTGCCTATGAAAGCGGAGAGCCGGAGTCTGAATTTGTCCAACACTGTTTCAATTGTCCTGTACGAGGCCTGGAGACAGTTATCTTTTTCAGGGGCACTAATAAAATAGCAGGGTGTGGGGTTCTGGTAAGGTCTCCGCATCACGAAGAGTATTATCAGATAAACGCCACATAAGGCGCGGTGATTTCAAATCGTTGAAATGGCGATGATTTGTATAGGGTTTTCAGGGCTTATACATGTGTATGGAGGCAGATTTACCAACATAGCGCACCTACTTCCTTGTAGGGCTTTCTCATTTCCTAATGTTTTCAATACGATATTAGGATTCGGGTTTCTGTTCGCGTGCCAGCAGGTTTTGTACGGCGGTCAAGGGTGCCAAGCCCTCATATAAAACCTTATAGGTCTGTTCCGTAATAGGCATCTCTATGCCATATTTTTGAGCCAGCAGGAAGGTTTCCTTGGCGGCTGAAACCCCCTCGATTTCCTGGCCGATTTCCTGAGTTGCCGCCGTTCTGTCCTTACCCTGGCCTAACGCTAAGCCAAAACGCCGGTTTCTGGACTGGTTGTCGGTGCTGGTTAGAATTAGATCTCCCAGGCCAGCCAGTCCCATGAAGGTTTCCTGTTTTCCCCCAAGTTTGATTCCTAGGCGAATTACTTCGGTAAGGCCTCTTGTAATCAAGGCCGCCCGTGTGTTGGCGCCGAAGCCGAGTCCATCAGCAATGCCGGTGGCAATAGCCAAGACATTTTTTACTGCACCACCTACTTCGACGCCGATCAGATCGGAACTGGTATAGGCCCTGAAGCGCCCGCTATGCAGGATATCCGCTAATTGACTGGCAAAATCCGGCTGAGATGAGGCGATCGTGATTGCTGTAGGCAATTCGGCTGCAACTTCACGAGCAAAGGATGGGCCTGAAATGGCGGCCGCGGGTGTTTGGGTAGAAAAGACTTCGGCTACTATCTCGTGAAGCAAGGCGCCAGTTTGAGGGTTAAATCCTTTCGTTGCCCAGGCAATTTTTACCTCATCGGTAACATAAGGCTTTAGTTTTATCAGCGTATCTTTAAAGGCGTGGCTCGGTACGGCAACCAGTATCAAATTGCTGAATGCAGCAACTTCCGCCAAATCTGATGTCACGGCAAGGCTTTCAGGAAAAGCTGCATCAGGCAGATAGCGTCTATTTTGTCGGTCTCGTGCCAGAGTCGCGATATGGTCTGGATTGTGTCCCCATAGCAATGTTGGACAGCCGTTTCTGGCGGCCAGGATCGCGAGCGCGGTTCCCCAGGAGCCTGCGCCCAGAACAGATATTTTTTTATTCATATTCGGTTTAATTGACGGCTTCAGAGCTAGGGGCTTGATTTTGTGCGTGTTGCAGATGTTGTGCGTATAGAGCGTCAAAGTTTACCGGTGCTAGAAGCAGCTGCGGAAAGCCACCTTTTGTAACGAGGTCGGAAACGACTTCCCGGGCATAAGGAAAAAGAATGTTGGGGCAGAAGCTGCCAACCATCGGTCCCATTTCCTGATCGTCAAAACCGTTTAAAGCGAAAATGCCAGCCTGATTGACTTCAACAAGATACGCTGTTGTGTCACCGCTTTTGACAGTGATTGTAATGGTAAGCGCTACTTCATAAAGTGAATTTTCTAAAGGTTCAACATGGGTGCTCAGGTTGAAGTCGACGGAAGGTTCCCATTTTTCGATAAAGACTTTAGGGGAATTTGGGGTCTCGAAGGAAATATCCTTGGTGTAAATTTTTTGAATGGAGAATTGTTTTTCTACGGTTTTGTTTTCTTCGGCCATGAGAAATTATAAATTTAAGTTGGTAAGGATAGTCGTGGAATTTATAGGACTGTTAAGCGACCGCCGCGAAATCATGCGGTAGCTTTATTCTTGCCGGATGCTTTTATCGGTAGCTTATAGTCATCTTCCCAGGATTGCATGCCTCCGGTGATAACGAAGATTTGTTCAAATCCTGCCTTGGTTAATATTTTAGCGGCAGAGGCTGCTCGCGTACCGGTCTGGCAGGCTATCAGTACAGGTTTTTTCTTGTAAGGTTCCAGTTTTCCCAGTTGTTCCGGTAATTTACTTAAAGGTGAGTTGATAGCGTTTTCTATATGGCTTTGATTAAATTCATTCGGTTCACGCACGTCAATGATGACAGTCTCGCTATCATTCATTTTAGCAACCGCTAATAAAGGCGAAATGGGCTTGAATTTTTTGAATGCCGTATCAAGCAGTTCTTGTATCAATAAAAATGTCACCACTGCCAGGGCGAGGGATAAGATGTAATGATTTAAAATGAATTCTAAGATGCGGTCCATGGATTGAGGTGTGTTGAGTATATTAATGATAAGTAAATCAGTTTATGAAGAACAGAAGACGTCCTGCATCATTTTGATAAGTTGCAGCATTCGCTCATCGTCAATGTAGTAATAAACGCGATTAGCTTCCTTTTTATGGCCGAGAATGTTTTTTTCCCGAAGAATTGCCAGATGTTGGGAAATATTACTCTGACTTGTCCCTACCTGTTCTACAATATCCTGAACACTGACCGAGTTCGTACCAAGCACGCATAATATTTTTAGACGCAATGGATGCGACATCGCCTTAAGGCAACGTGCCGCTTTGATTATGTCGGGGTCATTATATAAAATGTACTCGTCTTTAGTTTCCATAGGACTGCTTAAAGTTACCGGGTTGCTGAGTCTAATTCTAAAAAAAGAACCCACGAAGAATTATTTATACACAACTATTGTTAACGTGTATTACTATAATAACGACTTGCTTACGATTTTTTGCTTCGTTGTCAAATACAAAAAGCCAGTAAATCTAACAAAATGATACCTTATTTTCAATCATTTTGGGTAATGAAGAATTAAAACAACCTATTTGCGAATGTCTGCTCTAAGCGTGATTAATCGATGTGAGTTTTGCTTTAATGTACGGAGATAAACAGAGAATGTTAAATCGGCCAAAGCCTTTGGTGTTGCTGATCCTTGACGGGTTCGGCTACTCGCAGGACAAAGAATATAATGCGATTGCAATGGCTAATACGCCTTGTTGGGATGCTTTGCAGCGCGATTATCCTATGACGTTGTTGAATTGCTCCGGCAATGTAGTGGGGTTGCCTGACGGTCAAATGGGAAATTCGGAGGTCGGTCATCTTCATATAGGAAGCGGTCGGTATGTTCCACAGGATTTATCTTTAGTCAATAATGCCATAAAAGACGGTAGTTTTTTTTCAAATTCTGTACTTTGTCGAGCCGTTGATAAGGCCAAAGAGTCAAACAAGGCTTTGCATATTCTGGGGTTGTTATCGCCTGGCGGCGTACACAGCCATGAAGAGCAGATTGTAGCGATGGTTGAATTGGCTGCCAGACGCGGCTTGAGCAAAATCTATATGCATGCATTCCTGGATGGACGGGATGTTCCGCCTAAGAGTGCCATGTCATCGCTGCAGTTACTGGAATCGAAATTTGCTGAAGTAGGTGTGGGCCGTATAGCTTCAATTACCGGGCGATTTTATGCCATGGACAGAGACAATCGGTGGGAACGCATAAAATGTGCTTATGATTTAATCGCGAAAGGAGAAGCAAGCTTTTATGCTGATTCGGCAATGGAAGGCTTGGAGGCCGCTTATAACAGAGAGGAAACTGATGAGTTTGTGTCTCCGACCGCTATTTGGGATGCCGAACATCAAGCCGTGGTTCTGGATCCCGAGGATTCGATTGTTTTTATGAATTTTCGTGCGGATCGCGCACGTGAGATCTGTCGGGCATTAACGGAAACACATTTCGAAGCCTTTGACAGAGCTCAAGAGCCCCACAAAGGGTATTTTGCCACTTTAACCGAATATCATCAGGACTTTGATTATGATGTGGCTTTTCCCTCGCTTGATATAAAAAATGGTTTGGGAGAAGTGTTGTCCAATCTGGGCATGACGCAGTTAAGGCTGGCAGAAACCGAAAAATATGCCCATGTTACTTTTTTCATAAACGGCGGCATAGACACGCCTTTTCCCGGCGAAGACAGAATATTGGTCCCTTCTCCTAAAGTCAGAACATATAACCTGCAGCCTGAAATGAGTGCTGGGGCGGTGACCGACCATTTAGTCGATGCCATCACTGGCGGGAAATACGATGTTATTATCTGTAACTATGCGAATTGCGATATGGTGGGTCACACCGGTGTGATTGATGCCGCCGTCAGGGCAGTGGAGGCAGTGGATGCCTCATTGCAGCGAATAGTCGATGCGTTGCTGAAAGTGGACGGACGTCTGTTGTTGACCGCCGATCATGGCAATATTGAGCAGATGATTGATAAAGAAACAGGGCAGCCTCATACCGCGCATACCACAAATCCGGTGCCCCTGGTTTATGTCGGCGGCGACAAACCATTAGCTTCGGGTGGCGGATTGTCTGATCTGGCACCAACCATGTTGGCGATTTTAGGTATTGAACAACCGATTGAAATGACCGGTAGATCGCTTATTGGATCTGTTTAGTCTTTGAATGAGAAAAAAGATAGTTTTTTGTTTTTTGCTGGGTGCATTTATAAATCAGGGTATTGCTGGTGTCTCGCAAAAAAGTAAGGAGCTGGGAGAAATTCGGTCGGATATTAAATCCGTTGAACAAAATTTGGAGCGTATTCAGCAGAAAAAAGATGCATTAACTGCTCAGCTGGCAGGCATTGAAAAAAGATATGGCAAAACTGTTGCTCTATTGAAAGATTTGCAAGAACAAATTAACCAGAAGCGGCAGAATCTAAGCAAGACTCAAGCGGAAATAAAGCACTATCAAGATGAGGTGAGAAAGCATAAACAAGAATTGGCTGGCCAGATAAAAGCAGCTTATGCAATGGGGCGAAAGGAAAAGTTGAAGCTAATGCTCAATCAGCAAGATCCCGCCTTATCGAGCCGGATGATGGTATATTATAATTATCTTAATAAGGCCCGCTTAAGGAGATTGGCTGATATTGAGGATGCTATGAACCATTTGGGTCAATTAGATAAACAAAAACTGCAAGAAACTGAACTTTTAGAGCAAAACCTGGAACAAAAAAAGGCAGAACAATTAGCATTGGTTAGTGTCAGAAAGCAACGAAGCGAAGTACTGTCGCAATTAGATAGGGACTTTTCTTCAAATGAACAGCGATTGAGCAGTTTAAAAGACAGCGAAAATGAGCTAATGGCTCTGATTGCCTCATTGCAGAATGGAAGTTCCGATGATTTTTCTCTTGAAACCGAGTCGGCAGAGTCGGTCACGGATGAAGACGGTCTTCGGGTTCTTGGTAAAGACAAGGATGATAACGAAACTAAGGCGGATTTTTCTACGCTTAAAGGCCGATTACCTTGGCCAGTTGAGGGAAAGCTGGCGCAGAAGTTTGGCAGTCCACGTTCGGAAGCCCTTTGGGATGGTGTATTAATCGATGCTCAAGAGGGGGCCGAAATACATGCTGTTACTAGGGGGGAAGTGGTCTATGCGGAATGGCTCCGAGGTTATGGATTGTTGACGATTATTGATCATGGTAAGGGATATATGTCCCTGTATGCTTTTAATCAGAGTCTTTACAAGCGAGTTGGTGAATGGGTAGAGGCAGGGGAAGTTATTGCTTCCGTTGGACAAAGTGGCGGGCGTAGCCAACCCGGGCTATATTTTGGAATACGCAGGCAAGGCAAGCCGGTCGATCCTCTTGAGTGGTGCCGGAAAGTAAACCAGGATCATGTTGGTTAGTCATTAGACAATATTTTAGGAAATCGTATTCGGGGTTTTAAGATACATGCTAAAAAAGAAAAGTATTTTTATTTTGTTCCTGGGCATTATGCTGGGTGTTTTTGTAGGCACCTGTGGCAGTGTCTTTGCTGATCGGGATAATGGAGGGGGTGTAGCCGATACGGAAACGCTGCCATTTGAAGACCTGCGGACATTTACAGAAATTTTTGGCCGGATCAAGCGGGATTATGTAGAGCCAGTCTCAGATAAAAAATTATTGGAAGATGCTATTAGAGGCATGCTGACAGGGCTTGACCCTCATTCTGCTTATTTGATTGCAGAAGAGTATCAGGAATTAAAGGAGGGTACTACAGGGCAGTTTGGTGGCCTAGGCATAGAAGTAACCATGGAAAACGGTTTTGTTAAAGTGGTTTCACCGATTGACGATACGCCTGCGCAAAGAGCGGGCATAAAGAGCGGAGACCTAATTGTCCGGCTTGATGATCAGCCTGTAAAAGGCATGTCTTTAAATGATGCGGTTAAAATCATGCGGGGCGAACCGGGCAGCAAAATTTTGCTCACGGTGGTACGAGAAGGGGAAGAAGCGCCTCTGAAATTAACCATAATCAGAGACATAATAAAAGTTAAAAGCGTAAAAAGCCGGATATTGGAAAAAGATTATGGCTATGTGCGCATCAGTAGTTTTCAGTCCAGAACTGGAGAAAGCCTCAAGGAAGCTATTGCCGAGTTGAAAAAGGAAAATTCGAGCAATTTAAAAGGGTTGGTGCTGGACTTAAGAAATAACCCTGGTGGTGTATTAAATGCGGCAGTGGAAGTGAGCGATGCATTCATCAAAAGCGGGCTTATTGTTTATACCGAAGGGCGCATTGAAAATTCTGAAATGCGATTCAACGCATCTCCAGACGATGTGATTGATGGGGCACCGATTGTTGTTTTGATTAATGCCGGTTCGGCATCGGCTTCGGAAATTGTGGCTGGGGCTTTGCAGGATCAAAAACGAGCCGTGATTATAGGCGAGAAATCGTTTGGCAAGGGATCGGTTCAGACCATATTGCCGACAAGTAATGGGGCCGCGGTTAAGCTAACTACTGCTCGATATTACACACCTTCAGGGCGATCCATACAAGCCGAGGGCATTGAGCCGGACATCACCTTAGCTCGTGTCAAGCTGGAATCATTGGATAAATCGGAATTCACACCTGTTAAGGAGTCAGATTTGTCACATCATTTGTCGAATGGCAATAAGCGAGATGATGCAAAAAAAGACGTCCAGCAGATGGATAAAGATAAAGAGGCCCTGGACCTCAAGGATTATGCGTTGCACGAGGCGCTAACACTATTGAAAGGCATCAGTATCATGCATAAATAATCGTTATATCTCGGTTCTTTATTCTGAAACCCGCTCTTCAGGCAGAATGTGTCAGGAGAGTGGGTTTTTTTTATGGCGATGATTCAGGTAGGAATTTTCATCAATCTATTACAGGTTTTATTGGGCGCAGGTAACCGACTGATTTGCCGCCAAATGTAAGCCTTGTTGCCTTCGCTTTCAGACTATCCGGTTCCAGCGACGCTTGGCGGTCGTCTTGAAAGCCTCAGAGCTGGCGCGCGGACCGACCAGTCAGTTCGCTATGCGATAAGCAGCGATTATGGACGCTTAAAAATGTTCGGATTGGGCCAGATATGCGCTCAGTTAAATAGAGCTTACTCAAAAAGTATAAGCAATTGTTTTCACTTGTAAATATTGTAAAAATCAGTGTTTAAGTGCAAGGTTTTTGGATCAATTATGCAAAAAACCTTGCACTTGATTTGAATTCAGGCTCACCTATGTCCGGTCAATTTTTATTAAATCGCATATTGTCATACACAATATGCTTTATAAAACAATCGGTTATGAATTATAAATTTTAGACTGATTATGAGAAATACTATTTGAGTAGAATCTAAATACTGAAGTTCTGGGATGAGAATGCCTGTAGAGCGGCAATGTTCAGAGTATTCTGACGAATAAAGAACAAGGTGTGCGATGAAGCACACCTTGGCGGTATGATTTAATTAATGGATTTTTGATAACTAACTGTAAAGTCATTAAGGGTAGAGAGCGCAACAGGCAGTTCTTCAGCTTTTTCAAGCTTGAATGCATTGATGCCGACACGCGATAAATAAAATAATTGATCTAGCATGTAGTGCCCTGTTGCTCGGATTTCGCCAGTATAATGATGGCGAGATCTAAGCAGCCATGCATGAGAAAATGCTCGTCCGTCAGTAAAGGCAGGAAAATTCAGTTCAATTAATTCAATTTCTTTCAGGTCTTCTGCAATTTCGTCAATCGAATCGGAAGGCTCAAGTCTAACGCCTAATTTTCCGTCGTGATGCAGTAATTGCTGTTTGTCTTTTTTCCAACGAGCGAGTGAAACGCTGATGTTTCCGGCTCTTAATTCTTCATCATCAGAAACATAACTCCAGTTATCATCGATGATCTGCTTGTCTTTAATTATCTGCATAGACTTCTTCTCTGAATGGGGTGATTCCAACCCGTTTTACCGTGTCCAGGAATGATTCGTCGTCCAGACGCTGTTTGATATAAACGTCAAGAATAGTCGTCACTGCCTTGGTTACTTGATCTTTGGCAACAGCCGGCCCTAATCGTTCGCCAATCGCGGCTTCGTTTTCCGAGGAGCCGCCGAGTGTCAGTTGATACCATTCAGCGCCTTTTTTATCAACACCCAGTATGCCAATATGGCCGACGCTTTGGTGGGCGCAGCCGTTCATGCATCCCGACATATTGATTTTTACGTCCCCTATGTCATGAATATAGTCCATGTTGTCAAGGGCTTCGTTAATTTCCTTAGCAATACCGATAGAGCCGGCATTGGCCAGCGAGCAAAAGTCAAGGCCAGGGCAGCAAATCATGTCAGTTACGGTACCAATATTGGGCGTGGCCAGCTTTAATGTCTCCAGTTTTTGCCATAGTGAGAACAGATCGGCTTGTTTGACATCGGCGAAGACCAGATTCTGTCTATGGGTGCTTCTGATCTGCCCGTAACTGTATTGATCGGCCAGGTCGGCAACCGCATCGAGCTGCGTGTCGGTCATGTCGCCAGGAGGGGAGTCCTGCGCCTTAAGTGATAGAAAGACGATACGATATCCTGGTACTCTATGATCAACAGTATTATGTTTAACCCAGGTGGCAAACGCTTGGTTTTCCAGTTGGCGCTGTGCAAAGCTAGTATCTTCCGCGGAAGTCGAATCGTAGGCGGGAGGGGTAAACTGGGCTTTTATCGCATTAATGCGATCGGGGCTGAGCTCAAGGTTATCTTTGATCAGTTGCCATTCGTTTTCAACCAGTCGGGTAAATTCTTCCAGTCCGGTTTCTTTAACCAGAATCTTGATCCGTGCTTTATATTTATTGTCACGGCGTCCGTACAGGTTGTAAATGCGTACTATAGCTTCCAAGTAAGACAGCAAGTGCTTCTTTTCCAGATAGGGTCTTATTATCTGGCCGATAATGGGGGTGCGGCCCAGACCGCCGCCGACCAGTACTTGAAAGCCTGTTTCACCGGCATCGTTTTTGACTAAATGCAAGCCTATGTCATGAAATTGAGTGGCGGCCCGGTCAAGCAAGGCACCGCTGACCGCAATCTTGAATTTGCGCGGCAAATAGGCGAACTCTGGATGCAAGGTGGTCCATTGCCGGATAATTTCACAGTAAGGGCGAGGATCTTCAATCTCATCTTTACAGACACCGGCCAGATGATCCGAAGTTGTGTTTCTCAGGCAATTGCCGCTGGTCTGGATGGCATGCATTTGAACACTGGCCAATTCTTCAAGAATATCGGGGATTTTCTCCAGCTGTGGCCAGTTAAACTGGATGTTCTGCCGAGTTGTAAAATGACAATAGCCTTTGTCATACTTACGGGCAATATGGGCCAGTTTGCGAAATTGCCTGGAGGCAAGCAAGCCATACGGTCCGGCTATTCGTAGCATCGGGGCGTGAGTTTGAATGTAAACGCCATTCATTAACCTCAACGCACGAAACTGATCATCCGATATTTCGCCTTTTAAAAAACGCTCGGTCTGCCGTCTGAATTGGGCTACGCGTTCTTCAATAAGTGTTTGGTCGTCTTCGTTATACTGATACATAGATGTTGTACTGGTTATGCCTGTCAGGCGAGTATTCACGGCTAATAATCATATACCGCAAGTCTTAAAATGACAAAGATTATTATATAGTGATACTATTGCCGGTTAAAATTTGGTCAGTGATTGTTTAGTTAAACACAAGAAAAATTAGGGGGTTATTTTGTTGCGGTTTTTATTTGTTCTATTGTCGTTGTCGGTGTTGCCTGAAATGGCGATGGCGGCCGATTTTCAAACGCTTGGGCTGACAGGAACAGAGCGCGGTATTTATACTGTTCTGATCTTTATTATTGCCTACGGCTTTGTTATGGCGGAGGAATTTACCCATTTGCGTAAATCCAAGCCAGTTATTTTGGCGGCTGGCATTATTTGGGCGCATGCCGCGGTGTTGGCATCTGAAGCAGGTGTTTCGGCCAAAGATATGCATGAGGCTTTCGAATATAATTTGAAAGAGTACGGCGCATTGATGCTGTTTCTTTTAGTTGCGATGACTTATATCAACGCAATGACTGAGAGGAATGTGTTTGAGGCCTTAAGATCGTGGTTGGTAAGAAAGCAGTTCGGGTACCGTCAGCTGTTTATAATTACCGGTGTGATCACTTTCTTTTTATCCGCTGTCGCCGATAACCTTACCGCTGCGTTGCTGGTTGGGGCGGTAGTCATGGCGGTAGGGGCTGATAATCCGAAGTTTGTCAGTCTCGGCTTCATAAATATTGTTGTTGCGGCCAATGCTGGCGGTGCTTTCAGTCCTTTTGGCGATATTACTACCTTGATGGTCTGGCAGGCGGAATATGTTCAGTTCTTTGATTTCTTCAAACTGTTCATACCTTCGGCGGTAAATTATGGCGTTCCGGCTGCAATAATGTATTTTGCCGTACCGGATGAGCAGCCGAAAGCCTCTAGCGAGGAGGCGGTGTTTTTAAAACCGGGGGCGGTACAGGTTTGTGGTTTATTCCTGTTAACTATCGTTACCGCGGTAAGCTTTCATCAGATTCTGCATTTGCCGCCTTTTATGGGCATGATGGTGGGACTTTCTGCATTGATGATATATGGATACCGCATCAATGTGCTGTATTCGTCTCAAGGCCAAGCTTTTGATATTTTCGATAAAGTGCGTGAAGCTGAATGGGATACCTTGTTCTTCTTCTTTGGTGTCGTATTTGCTGTTGGCGGATTGGGCTATATTGGATATCTTGAGTTGCTGTCTGGTGCTTTATATGACGGTTTGGGGCAGACAACCGCTAATATATTAGTGGGGATAATCTCGGCGATTGTTGACAATATTCCTGTTATGTTTGCAGTACTGAACATGAATCTGGATATGGATCTGTATCAGTGGTTATTGGTTACCTTAACTGCTGGTGTGGGGGGGTCTATGTTGTCAGTTGGATCTGCCGCCGGTGTGGCATTAATGGGGCAGTCTAATCATAAATACACCTTTTTCACTCATTTGAAGTGGACACCTGCTATCGCTGCGGGTTATGTTGGAAGTATCTTCGTTCATTACTTGATTAATGGTTGATGTTCTTAATAGGCACCGCATTTCTAATGCGGTGCTCACTCTCTGGTGAGGCCGATGGCAGCTGAAAAAAGTTGGCGTTCGGCCTTTTTGATTTATGCCCAGCCTCGCGTGCTGGGCATGTTATTCCTCGGTTTCTCTGCTGGGCTGCCTTTTCTATTGGTCTTTTCTACGTTATCAGCCTGGTTAAGAGATGAAGGAGTGACTCGTTCTGTTATCGGATTTTTTAGTTGGGTAGGTCTGACCTATTCAATAAAAGTATTTTGGGCGCCTGTTATTGACAGGCTGTCGTTGCCTTTTTTTACCCGGGTATTAGGCAAAAGACGTAGCTGGATGTTTCTTGCTCAAGTGGGGATTATGATCGGCCTGATTGGAATGGCCAGTTCGGATTCGCACACACAGCTGCAGCAGATTGCTTTATTTGCCGTATGGGTGGCGTTTTGCTCGGCCACGCAGGATGTGGTGATTGATGCCTATCGCATTGAGGCTGTCAAGCCTGAATATCAAGGCGCAATGGCGGCAACTTATGTTTTGGGTTATCGGATTGCGCTGTTGATATCTGGTGCAGGGGCTTTTTATATCGCGGCTTATACCAGTTGGAGATCGGCTTACTTTGCCATGGCAGGCTCCATGATTGTGGGGGTCGTAGCGACACTCTGTCTCAGTGAGCCTGAGCATAAAAAGATAAAAACCGAAAAGTTGTTAGAAACTAAGCCTGAGTCGGTGCCGGCTGTAAAAAAACGCCTGAATATCAGGCAGCGTTTACTTTCGAATATCTCTGATGCTGTTTTGAGTCCTTTTGTGGAGTTTTTTAGTCGTAACGGTGCAGTCGGATTGTTGATTCTGATGCTCATTGCTGTTTATAAAATGAGCGATATCACGATGGGGGTTATGGCGAATCCGTTTTATCTCGATTTGGGCTTTAGCAAAAAAGAGATTGCGGAAATCAGTAAGATTTTCGGTTTTTTTATGACCATTGCCGGTGCGACCCTGGGTGGCGTATTGGTGGCGAGATACGGCATTATGCGGCCTTTGTTATTAGGGGCGGTGATAGTGGCCGGTACGAATTTGTTGTTTGCGTTTTTAGCGATCAGTGAGCCTGATTTATTGTTATTGGCAGGCGTAATAAGTGCTGATAATTTAAGTGGCGGTATAGCAACATCGGTATTCATTGCTTATCTTTCCAGTTTGACGAATACTTCATACACTGCCACTCAATACGCGCTATTCAGTTCCTTGATGACCTTGCCGGCACAGCTTTTAGGCGGCTTATCTGGCATCATTGTTGACGCTTATGGGTATTATGTTTTTTTTATTTATGCGTCGGTCGTAGGGTTGCCGGCTATAGTTCTGGTGCTTTTATTGATGCGTCATCAACGCTTGACTCAAGCTCGTAGTCATAGTCCATGATAAGCGGCGCATGATCGGAAAAGCGTTCATTTTTATAGATTGATACTGCGTTCACTCTGTCTTTGAGTGAGGCGCTAATGATCTGGTAATCAATGCGCCAACCTACATTTTTTTTCCAGGCTTGTCCTCTGTTGGACCACCAAGTGTATTGCTCGGCTTCCTGGTTAATCAGTCTGAAGGCATCCAGCCAGTGGTTGGTGGCGAATAATTGAGTCAGCCAAGCCCTTTCTTCCGGTAAAAAGCCTGAGTTTTTCTGGTTACCCCGCCAGTTTTTCAAGTCAATTTCTTTGTGTGCAATGTTCCAGTCGCCGCAGATAATATAATCCCGGCCGCTTTGTGCGCATTCATGTAAATAAGGCAGGAAGCGGTCCATGAATTTAAACTTGATGGCTTGTCGGTCTTCACCGGATGTGCCCGATGGCAGGTAAAGTGATATAACGCTGAGCTTGCCAAATTGTGCTTCAATGAAACGGCCTTCTGCGTCGATATCCGGCCAGCCTATCCCTCTTATAATTTTATCGGGCTGCTTTTTGCTATATAGCGCTACGCCGCTATAGCCTTTTTTTTGAGCATCATGATAGAAGCAATGATAGCCTGTAGGACAAAAAAGCTCGGGGTTTAATTGATAAAACTGGGCTTTTGTTTCTTGTATACAAACAAATTCGGCATTTTGTTGGTGCAGCCATTGAAAAAAACCTTTACGTTCAGCTGAGCGAATGCCGTTAGCATTTAATGTGATAATGCGCATGTGTATAAATTGAGTTGCGGATTTTGAATGAAAAACGTATTATACGGGGTTCTTCAATAAGTATGTAGCCCATCCATGGGTAATGTGAAAGTGATATGAAACCAGAAATTCATCCTGAATATAAACAAATTACCGTAACATGTGGTTGTGGTAATACATTTGTAACCGGTTCTGTATTAAAAGGTGATTTGCAAATAGAGGTTTGCTCTTCATGTCATCCTTTTTATACAGGTAAACAACGTGTCGTCGATACAGCAGGTCGTGTCGATAAATTCCGTAAGAAATACGGAAAATAAATTTTTCAGATTTTTTGTTTTGCCAGCTATATAATCCGATAATTTCTGAAGCGTCGGATTATTTCTGGGCGTTATCAATGAAGGATTGCTCAACAGCTGGGGATGGCGGTAATACGGCTAATCCGTGCGAGCGAGCATGGCGCTATGATTGGTAATGCACTAAAGACTGGGGTTTGTATGGCCCCAGTTTTAAGTTTGTAGGCTTAAAATAAAATTTCAATTGGTTTCTCATTAGGCTCCCCGTATTCGGCAGGGAAATCTTCAAATACTGATGAGGATTTGTTGGGGACTTGCTCTGCCTGGAAGAATTCCCATACTCCATTTTGGCTCTCCTCAGACGCTAGCAGTCCTGTTTGAGGGTTGATAAATGCCTTAACTATTCCCTCCGGTGCGTCAAAGGGAGACTCAGGCGTGTTTTTCAGGGCTGTCTGCATAAATTCTATCCACATCGGTAAAGCCGTGGTTCCGCCCGTCTCACGATTTCCTAAAGGCGAGTAGTTGTCAAATCCGACCCATGCTGTCGCCACGATGGATGGTGTGTAACCGTTAAACCAGGCATCCCTATGGTCATTTGTTGTGCCAGTTTTGCCGGCAAGATCCTGCCGGTTCAGAACTTTTGCACGTGTCGCAGTACCGCGTTGAACAACGTCTCTGAGCAATGAATTCATAAGAAAATTGATTCGGGGTGAAATAATTCGCGGGGCGTAGGCTTTATCGAGTTCCTGATTGCTATCGCATGAAGAGCAGGCAATTTTAGGTTTTGCCTGATAAATGACTTTGCCTTCGTGGGATTCGATGCGTTCAATAAAATAGGGCTTGATAAGAAAACCGCCATTAGCAAATGCGGCATAAGCTCTTGCCATCTGTAAAGGCGAGGCATAGCCGCTGCCTAAGGCCAGGGACAGGGTTCTAGGCAACTGTTCTTGCGTAAAGCCGAAGCGCAAGGCGGTTGAAATGGCTTTTTCAATGCCTATTGTTTTTAAAAGACGAATGGAAATAATGTTTCTTGACTGTGTCAAGGCTGTTCTCAGGCTGGTGAGCCCAAAAAACTTCCGATTGTAATTCTCAGGTCTCCATTGGTCGTTATCCTGGCTTGAGTCATCAACAATAATGGGCGCATCATTTATAAAGCTGGCCGGGGTGTAGCCTTCTTCCAGTGCCGTGGTATAAATGATGGGCTTAAAGCCGGATCCAGGTTGTCTTTTGGCCTGGGTTACGCGATTGTATTTATTCCGAAAGAAATCGAAACCGCCGGACAATGTCAAAATTGCGCCATTGGCCGGATTAATCGAAACGAAAGCCCCTTCTGCTGCCGGTATTTGCGTCAATGCCCAAGAATTGTTTGGTAATCGACGAACACGAATAATGTCGCCGGGTTCTAAAAAGCGCTTTATTGGGCTTGTGCCGGCGTTTATAGGCTTTCTGCTATTTTGAGCCCATTTTATATTTTCCCAAGGTATTTCGATGATGGCGTGATTCTGAAGCTTGGCGGTAGCCGTGCTGTTAGTGGTGCTTAATATACAGGCAGGTAACGTATCGCCGATAATGGGGGCGTCTCTGAAACTACTTGTGCTAATGTTGGCATGAGGCAATGAATGGTATCCATGACGTTCATCATACGCATGCAATGTATTTCTAAGCGCTTGATCGGCAGACGCTTGCAATGACGCATCTATCGTTGTATAGACTTTGAAACCCGATGTATAGACCTTTTCGCCATATTTATCGAAAAGTTTTTGCCTGACCATTTCAGCTAAATAGGGGGCTGAAATGTCAGGCGAGATGTATTGCAATTTTGCAGTTGACGGTTGCTTGGCTGCGTTGTCAAACTCTTGTTGCGTTATGTGGTTCAGCTCAAGCAGTCGCCGCAAGACATAATTGCGCCTTTGCAGTGCACGCGCCTCATTAGTGATTGGATTGTAGGCTGACGGGGCTTTTGGCAGACCGGCGATCATCGCGTATTCAGCAAGCGTAAGCTCATTCAACGTCTTGCCATAATAAGTCTGGGCAGCCGCGGCTATGCCGTAAGCTCTATGGCCCATATAGATTTGGTTCAAATAAAGCTCAAGGATTTTGCTTTTCGGATATTCGTTTTCTATTTTTAGCGCCAGAATAATTTCTTTTAATTTCCGAATATAGGTTTTTTCTCTGCTGAGCAGAAAATTGCGCGTCACCTGCATAGTAATAGTGCTGCCACCTTGGCTTTTTTTGCCAGTCAAGGCAAGTTGTATGGCAGCTCGCAACAAGCCTTTATAGTCGATACCTGGATGCTCAAAAAAGCGTTCATCCTCGGCAGCCAGGAAAGCATTAATAACCCGTTGAGGCACTTTATTGAGGCTAATCGGGGTGCGCTTTTTTTCACCGAATTGAGCAATCAGGAAATTGTCTTTGCTGTAAATGCTTAAAGGAATTTGATATTGAACATTATGTAATGCTTTTATATCCGGCAGTTCTGTTGATAATCTTTGATACAGCAAGTAACCGGCAATTGCCACACATGCGCTGGCTGTTATGGAAAGAACAATCAGCCCCTTCAAAATTTTTCTGCACACCATTTTTATAGTCACAAGTAATCCTGAATACAATTTACGGTTAATTGAACTATAGCTTCTGAAAATAACAACATCTTCTGGTTAGCTGCCGACTGTAGCATTCTTGGCCCGAGTATAGTGCAACCTATCACACATCACACAAATAATTTGGGCATTTTTAATATCAAAATAAAAAACACTACTATACTTTTTTGGTAATTAGTTTTTCGACAGCTATAGATACAAGAGACGGGCATTTCAATTTATGCAACATATTCATTATCAAGTTTTTCAAGAGTTAATACATGAGCTGGTTTAATCAAAAACAGAATGCTGTCCTTGGTATTGATATAAGTACAGCGGCAGTAAAATTACTGGAATTGAGCAGGGTTGGGGCTCGTTACCGAGTTGAGAACTACGCGGTAGCGTCGTTACCACAAGACGCCGTCATCGATAAAAACATCGCGAATGTTGATGTTATATCCGATGCGATTAAAGTTGCCTTAAAGTTATCCGGATCAAAACTCAAGCAAGCATCTGTGGCGGTTGCGGGTTCTGCTGTTATGACGAAAATTATAACAATGCCCGCTTCATTAACCAGTGATGAAATGGAAGAGCAGATCATGGTTGAAGCCGACCAGTATATCCCCTATTCACTCGATGAAGTGAATCTCGACTTCGAAGTGCAGGGTGAAAATGAAAATAATCCGGAAATGGTCGATGTGCTGCTGGCCGCCTCAAGGAAAGAAAATGTGGATGATCGAGTGGAGGCATTAGCAAAAGCGGGATTAAAAGCCAAAGTGGTCGATGTTGAAGCATTTGCAATGGAAAACGCATTTACGTTGCTCGCCGATCAATTGCCCGATTCAATAGAGGGGCAGACCATTGCTATCGCCGACATGGGGGCAACGATGGCTACTTTGAATGTTCTCCATGACTGCCGCACCGTTTATACAAGAGAACAAGGATTCGGTGGGCGGCAGTTGACTGAAGAAATCCAGCGCAGATATGGCTTGTCTTATGAAGAGGCGGGCTTGGCCAAAAAGCATGGCGGACTGCCGGATAATTATACCACTGATGTACTTGACCCCTTCAAAAGGGCTATGGTGCAACAAATTGCTCGATCACTGCAGTTTTTTGTTTCATCAAGTGCGAACAGGGGGATTGATAGCATCATTCTTGCTGGCGGTTGCGCTTCAATACCCGGCGTGGAAAAGCTGGTTGAGCAAAGTCTAGGTGTGCCAACGTATATCGCTAATCCTTTCATTAACATGGCCTTGTCAAATAGGGTAAAGCCGCAGGCGCTAAGCAATGATGCACCTGCAATGATGATCGCCTGTGGATTGGCATTAAGGAGTTTTGACTAATGACAAAGATTAATCTACTCCCTTGGCGCGAAGAGCTGCGCAGACAGAAAAAACAGGATTTCATCACGGCAATTGGTTTATCGGTTTTGGCTACGATTGCTATTCTCGGGATGGTTCATTTCTATATTGAAGGTCTGAAAGACTATCAAGAGCGAAGAAATAAAATGCTGCAGGATGAAATAGCATTGCTGGATAAAAAAATTAAGGAAATCAAGGATATTGAAGAGAAAAAACATAAACTGCTGGCCAAAATCGATGTGATTCAGAAATTACAGGAAAGCCGTCCGGAAATTGTGCATTTGTTTGATGAAGTCGCACGAACGACACCTGAGGGCGTTTTTCTTACCAAATTCACACAGGCTGCATCAAGCCTGACTTTTAACGGTAAATCGCAATCAAACGCGAGAGTTTCCGCCTTCATGCGAGCCATAGACAAGTCTCCCTGGCTGCAAATACCTAAACTTGATGTGATTCAGTCAAAGAACAAATCTAATTCTGAGCAGTTAAGCGATTTCACCATGCGTGCAAAACAGGGTAAACAAAAGGCCGAAGCGGAAAATGGGGAGGTAGGCAATGAATCTGTCGGAAATTAATTGGGATTTTAATGCGGCAGGAACATGGCCATTGCCCGTCAAGGCGGCAATAACTTTGCTGGTATGCATTGTGGTCGCAGGTGGAGGTGTTTACTACGATACCGTTGATCAGTTAACTGAGCTTGAAAATATTGAGCAGAAAGAGCAGGAATTAAGAGCCACATTTGAAACAAAACAAAAAAAAGCCATAAACCTTCAGGATTATCGAGATCAACTGGCTCAAATTGAAGTTTCGTTGCAAGGAATGCTTAGACAAATGCCTACTAAGGAAGAAGTCGCAAGCTTGCTGATCGATATTTCACAAACAGGATTGGCAAGCGGCCTGGAGTTTAGACTGTTTAAACCGGCAGGAGCCGTGAATAAGGATTTTTACTCAGAGCTGCCGATTAATATTGAGGTAATAGGAAAATACGAAGAATTGGGATTGTTTGTAAGCGGTTTGGCTGCTTTGCCTAGAATCGTTACCGTGCATGATGTCAACATTAATCCTGTCGATAAAGATAAATCTGGTGCTATGTTGATGAAAGCAACGATAAAAACCTATAACGAAAATGTTAATCAAGCGCCCTCAACGGGTAAGGTTAAGAAAAGACGGGGGAAAAAGTAATGGAGCGCAAAAGTTTACCGTTATTGACTAGCGGGCGGGCTGGGCTATACCTAGGCTGCGCAGTTTTTATCGCTCTGTTAACAGGTTGCGGAAATGAGGATTTTTCAGATTTAAGCCGCTATATCTCCGATGTTAAGGCCAGGCCTAAAGGCCCTATAGAGCCATTGCCCGAGATTAAGGTTGTGGAACCTTTCATCTTTAAACCGGAGGGATTGCGGGATCCGTTCAAGCCGCTTGAGCAGACGGAGCAGGTAGAAGGGCCTGATGTTGGAACGGGGAGTGGTATAAGGCCTGATACTTCCCGTCGAAAAGAAGAGCTGGAAGCATTCTCTCTCGACAGTTTAAGAATGGTGGGTACTGTGGTTATGAAGTCAAATTTGTGGGGGTTGATAAAAGCGAGTGACGGAACAATTCATCGCGTTCAGGTTGGAAATCATGTAGGTAAGAATTACGGAAAAATTATAAGGATAGTTGAAGATAAAATTGAATTGATGGAAATCGTTCCGGATAAACCGGGCTCGTGGCGTGAACAAGCTGCTACCTTAGCATTGTCAGAATGATTTCGAGGATAAAAAATGAATAATAAACAGAGCGGCATTATGTTGAATAAAATGGGACTATCGCTATGGGCGCATATTGGCTTGGGCTTATTGTTATTTATGTTCCAAATTGCATGTGCGAGAGCCGGTAATGTGTCTATTCAGGGAATAGACATCGCTACTTTGGCCGGGGATAAGTTACAGATACAACTGGAGATGAGCGGCACAGCGATTGAGCCTAAAGTATTTCACACGGATAACCCCGCGAGAATCGCCTTGGATTTTCCGGGCGTAAAAAATGCACTGGATAAAAAATCGTATCCAATCAATCAGGGAGCGGCACGTAACGTTTATATAGCGGAAGCGGCTGATAGAGTGCGTGTGGTTGTCAATCTGGCAGAGCCTGTATCGTTTGATACCCAAATCGTCGGCAATAAGATGCTGCTTACCTTAACCAATGCAAAAGCGGTAGTTCCAGATCGATCCGGTCCTATTGTAAAAAAACCGACAACATCCGTGATTTCCAGTTTAATGCCCGAGCAGGCTATCAGCGGCTTGGATTTCAAGCGGGGAGATAAAGGTGAAGGACGTATACTGGTTTCCTTGGCCAATCCTAATACTATTGTTAACAGCAAAGAGGAAGGCGGAAAAGTTGTCATCAGTTTTCTAAATACACGGCTACCCGGCAATTTGGCGAAAAAGCTTGATGTCTCTGATTTTGCAACACCGGTTAAATCTATCAATGCGGTTTCATCGAATAATGAATCGACCATTACAGTGTCGCTGCAAAATAGTCTTTATGATTATTCACTTTTTCAGTCTGAAGGATTACTGACGGTGGAATTCAGACCGTTAACCGCTCAGGAAAAAGAGGTAATTGATAACAAAAGAGCGAAGTACACAGGTGACAGGTTGTCCTTGAATTTCCAGGAAATTGATGTGCGCAGTGTCATTGCTGTTCTGGCCGAGTTTACCGGGCAGAATGTAGTTGCCGGTGACGATGTCACTGGAACTGTTACTGTAAAATTGGATGATGTGCCTTGGGATGAGGCGTTGGACTTTATCATGATGACTAGGGATCTGGAAAAGTACGAGACGGGCAATGTCACCCTGATAGCGCCCGTGGGCAAGATCAAGAAATATAAGGAAGAGCAACAGAAGACGGAGACTGTGGTTGAGCAGTTAGAGCCTCTCGTGACTGAATATCTTAAAATCAATTATGCTAAGGCAGAGGACTTTAGAAACTTATTATATGGTGAGGATGCTAATACTATTGGCAGTTGTTCCCGTATTACTAAAAAGGATATTGAGTCAAGTGGTAGCAACCAAAACCAAAACCAAAACCAAAACCAAAACCAAAACCAAGATCAATTCCAAAATCCATACCAACAAGGTCAAAACCAAGGCCAAGGTTTTGGAGATATGGAAAACAATCTAGTATCAAGAAATGGATTGATATTGCTCTCCGCTCGAGGATCTGCGGTTGTCGATTCAAGAACCAATACCCTGATTGTGCGTGAAACAGCAAAGCGCTTGGAAGAAGTAAAAAAGCTGGTACACAAACTGGATATCCCTGTGCGCCAGGTTATGATTGAGTCAAGAATAGTCATCGCTTCCAATACATTTGCGAAAGAGTTGGGAGTAAGGTTTGGTGTTGCGAAACAGGCTGAAGTCGGTTCTGGTAAAGTATTTGCAGTGGGTGGCCGGGGAACTCGAGGCAACGGTAATGCTCAAGTCGATGAGGATGGCAATATCGGAGTGCTGAATGATGCACTGGTGGATCTGGCGACATCGTCTAACCCTTATGGTGCCTTGGGCATGACTCTGGCGAGAGGTGCGGATTATGTGCTAAATCTTGAATTATCCGCTCTGCAGGATCAGGGGCGTGGCGAACTTATTTCCAATCCAAGAGTCATGACTTCCGATCGCTGTCTGGCAGTGATTCAACAGGGTGCCAAAATTCCGTACTTATCTTCAAGCGCAAATACTGGAACCAATACTGTATTTGTTGACGCTGTGTTGCAATTGGGAGTATTGCCGCAAATAACTCCCAACGGAAGTGTGATTATGGGTCTATACATCACCAAAAACACTCTAGGCGAAGTAGTGACAGAGCTGGGCGACCGTTTGATTGACAAGCGGGAACTGAGAACCAGCGTGCAGGTGAACGATGGAGAGACAGTTGTGCTTGGCGGCGTCTTTGAGGAAGAGATGAATAATGATACCAATAAAGTGCCTTTTTTTGCTGACCTGCCGGGCATAGGTTTCTTGTTTAAGAGGACATTCAATCAAGACGATAAAAGAGAATTGCTGATTTTTGTCACACCTAAAATCATCAAGGACACCTTATCATCTTATTGATAGCTTCTACTCGGAGCAAAAAGGGGGCATAATGCCCCCTTTTTTTATATTTAAATTTATATAGAATCAAATAACTCATGATGCAATCAGAAAATATCTATTTAATTGGCCTCATGGGTGCCGGAAAAACCACTATAGGCCGGCAGTTGGCGAAGGCCCTCAAACTGCCTTTTTATGACAGTGATAAGGCAATTGAAGAAAGCACCGGTGTTGATATCCCTACAATTTTCGAATTTGAAGGCGAAGACGGATTTAGGGACCGCGAACAGAAAATGATTCAACAGCTGATCCAAAAAAAAGGTATCGTACTGGCTACTGGTGGCGGTGCGATTTTGCGGGAGCAAAATCGCAAACTCTTGAAGGAAAATGGATTTATTGTCTACTTGCAATGTTCGGTAGAAAGGATTCTGGAGCGAACGCGCAGAGATTCGCAACGACCGTTATTGCAAATAGAGAACCCCAAAGAACGTCTAGAAAGCCTGTTTGCACAGCGGGAGCCCCTCTATTTGTCTTGTGCCGACTACAAAGTCGACACAGGGACAATGCAAAGCAAAACGGTTGTTAACCATATCCTGGAAAAATATAGAGCAATTAATCGTTTACACAAATGAAAAAATTACTAGTACAGCTGGGTGACCGCAGCTACCCCATTTATATTGGCTCTGAGTTATTGAGTCGAGCTGAGCTGTTCTCTCAGCATATAAAGTCCAGGCAGGTTCTGGTCGTTACCAATGACACCATAGCGCCGTTATATCTGGACGCGGTTTTGAAGAACCTGCGGGATTATACCGTTGAAACAGTGATTCTGCCTGATGGTGAGCAATACAAAACATTAGACTTCGTCACTAAAATTTTTGATAAATTATTGGCCGGCAAGTTTAGTCGAAACGCGACGCTGATCGCTTTGGGCGGAGGTGTTATCGGTGATATGGGCGGCTTTGCCGCGGCTTGTTATCAGCGGGGTATTCCTTTTCTGCAGATACCTACAACCCTGTTGGCGCAGGTTGACTCTTCGGTAGGCGGAAAGACCGGCGTTAATCATGCGCTAGGGAAGAACATGATCGGGGCTTTTTATCAGCCTCAATGTGTTATTGCCGATGCCGATGTTTTGGATACGCTCGATGACAGGCAGTTGTCGGCGGGGCTGGCGGAAGTGATTAAATATGGCCTGATTAGAGATTTGGAGTTTTTTATCTGGCTGGAAAATAATATTGATGCATTGCTGGCAAGAGATAAGCAAGCGCTGGCCTTTGCGATTGAAAGGTCATGTATTAATAAAGCTGAGGTTGTCGCTGAAGATGAAACAGAGGCCGGCATTAGAGCAACGTTGAATTTAGGACATACTTTTGGACATGCGATTGAGACCGGTGCAGGCTATGGTCAATATCTGCATGGTGAAGCCATAGCTATCGGAACTTGTCAAGCTGCCGATCTTTCGAGGCGATTAGATTGGTTAAACGATGAGGATGTGACCAGAATTACTACGCTTTTCAAAAGGGCCAAATTACCGGTTAAACCGCCGGAAGAGATTGGTGCAGAGCAGTTTTTTGAATTAATGGCGGTTGACAAGAAAAATGTAGACGGACAAATAAGGTTGATTTTGCTAAAAAAAATCGGTGAAGCAACCTTGCCGGTCAGTATAAATCAAGAACTATTAGAAGCTACGCTTAAAATATATGGTAGATAATGATACCTTTACGTATCATCTGAAAAAGTCGTTGAATACGCCAGTAGACACGGCTGTTCACTCTTTGATAACGCAAGAACGAACACAGAAGCTTGAATTATTAATTCATCTTCTTGCTAATTTAACCCAGCCCCTTATTGTTTGCGGCCCGGAAGGTATCGGCAAAACAACGCTATTAAAAGTCTTGCAGGACCGCAAGGTTGAGTCATGGTTGTATTGTCCAATACAAGGTAATGCTGGATTAAGCTTTGAAAAAATTCAGGAACATCTATCCGAAACCATTGCGCACGATAGGCCTGAAAGATACAGTCAGGCTTTAACAGCGGCTTTGGGGCAGTATGAATGTCAAAACAAAAACATAATTCTGATTGTTGATGATGCAGGTCAGCTGGTGCCAGGCCTGATAACAACCATAATTCGCTATGTTGAGTCAAATCCGGTTTTAAGAGTAGTCTTCGTGTTAACGCATGATGAATTGCACGTTAAAAACAGATCGGACCGCGTTATTGATGATTGTCACTTTGTAGAAATACCGCCTTTATCAGAAAAACAATGCGGTGAGTTTTTACAACATTTATCAACAAAGTCTTGGACGCAAATTTCGTTTAATGCGATCAATGAAAACATGATAGAGGCTGTTTATCGGGAAACGCATGGAATTCCAGGGAAAATTATCGCTGAATTGCCTGTTTTAGCCAGTAATCCCAAGCCAAGCGTCAACGCCAGATGGATACTGACGGCCGCTGTGGCCGGATTAATTAGCATAGCACTCTATGTGCAGTGGGCGACTTCTGAACAGCATATTGAGAATAATGAGGTTGCTATGGCCTCTGTCGGATCGAGGGGCGGCAATGAGAAAACACCATCATTAACCGCTTTGCTGCCGCCGGCCCCGGCTGAGATTTCCCAGAATGAACACGCTGTGCCGCCAATTCAACAAGATGCATTGCAACAACAGTCGTTGATGAATGAAAAGATTTCGACGCTGTCTGGAGCAGAAGGTATTGTAGATAATCTGGATGAATTAGAAACGTTTGCACTGGCGCCTGAAAATATGCCGGGGAAAAATGATGCGGAATCCCCTAGTGTTAATATGGAAAACAAAAGGCTTTTAAATGCTAGGCAGTCGCAAGATACTGATCTGCATTTGGATAAAAACGGCAAATTTGATGAAGCGAAAAAAGGTAAACCGGTTGATCATGTCGAGCCGGTTTTAGCTGAAGAATCTGGCATAACTGACAAGAAAAAAAGTGTAGAAGTAACAACGGTATCGAATGAGCAAGCGGTAGCCGTGCCAGCTGATCAAGACAGCGGAAGGCAATGGCTGGCAACGCAACCGGCTAATAACTTCACGCTGCAGCTCATGGTATTATCGAAGCAACACTCGGTAATGAATGTGCTGAAAAAATACTTGGCATTAGGAATGGAAATCAGATATATCCCAAAAATAACCAAAGGCAAGGAAAGGTATGTTTTGATGTATGGTTCGTTTTTCAGTTCTGCTCAAGCGAGCCTGGCCAGAAATTCATTACCTACTGAGTTTCGCAAGGCGATACCGGTGAAGATCAGTACGATTAAATAAAGGCCGGCGGCCAGTCGTTTAATTGAGCAACCGTTTTTATTAAAGTCCTTATGCCTCAGTGCTCGGAGTAAAAGGGCATTCTTTAAGTGTTAGCGTCTCGTGGCTTAAGGAAGACACGATCAATTTTAACCGGAAAATTAAAAAAGTGATGACAGAATTAAAAAATGACACCTTGATCAGAGCCCTTTTAAAGCAACCAGTCGATCGGACGCCGGTCTGGATGATGCGTCAGGCGGGGCGATACTTACCTGAATACAGAAAAGTCAGGGAGCAGGCTGGCAGTTTTTTAAATCTATGTACTAATCCCGAGCTAGCATGCGAGGTCACACTACAGCCTTTAAGACGCTTTGATTTTGATGCTGCCATTCTGTTTTCAGATATATTGACCATACCTGATGCGATGGGTTTGGGGCTTTATTTTACCGAAGGAGAAGGGCCAAAATTTAACAATCCGGTAAGAACAGCAGTAGATATCAATAAATTGCCAATTCCAGATCCGGAGACGGAGTTGCGCTATGTAGTCGATGCCGTTCGGCTAATAAGGAAATCACTACAAGGTAGTGTGCCTCTCATCGGGTTTTCCGGCAGCCCTTGGACCCTGGCAACTTATATGGTTGAAGGTGGTTCTAGCAAAAGCTTTCATAGAGTAAAAGGTTTAATGTATGAACAACCCAAGCTGATGCATGTCATGCTTGATAAGTTGGCCCGTTCCATAGCAGCTTATTTAAATGCTCAGATTGAAGCGGGTGCTCAAGCTGTCATGTTATTTGATACCTGGGGGGGCGTATTAACTTCCGAAGACTATGCCGAGTTTTCCTTATATTATGCCAAGCAAGTCAGATCATTACTGAAGACCAATATGAACGGACAGCAGATTCCTAGCATTTTGTTTACCAAGGGGGGAGGGCTTTGGCTGGAAGCGATGGTGGATGCCGGATATGATGCGCTGGGTCTGGATTGGCAGACGGATATAAAGCAAGCTCGCGCCAGAGTTGGTGACCGGGTTGCTTTGCAAGGCAACATGGATCCTGTCTCACTTTATGCGAGTCCTGATATTATTACCGAAAAAGTAAAAGCTGTTTTACATAAATATGGCTCGGGCTCCGGTCACGTGTTCAACCTGGGTCATGGCATTTTGCCCGACATAAACCCCACTCACGTTAAAGCAATGGTTGATGCTGTACATAAGTACAGTCCGGCATATCACTCATAATCCATATCATTGGTAATGAAGCGTTTTAGTTAAAAGACGGAGCGTGAACTTTCCGTTTATTGAAAGACATTTGCAAGCGTCAATAAAAGATGTAACGAGCAATATCCTGTGTTGTCGATGAGATTCGGGCGACGGTACTGCATGTTATGCCCTGTCTGGGCTAGTGGCTGGTAATGGCTATTTTTTCTGAATCTTAAGTACTCCAGGATACAAGAACCGTTCATTTGGTCTAAGAAAACAAGTTTCTGGGAGAAGTCGTGAGATTTTCAGGGCGAGGTCCAATGATCTCAGAAATGAAGGTCTGGACAATCTGACTCCCTATTCATCAGTGCGCTTTGGGTTTGGGTGGATTTTACTGTGTGGAAAGACAAGGAAACATGATTTTTCGAAAATGGTATCGAACAATGAACTTTCCTTCTAAACAGTTGAAATCTACCATTTCACCGATACTGAACTGTTATAGAGTTGTATGGCGGGGCATTTGCCTATGCGGATATTATTATGAATACGTCGGTAAGTAAAAAATCATTGTCGTGCTCACCACAAATAGTTGAGAGATTAAAGAGGTTGTATTATGAAATTATTTAAGTTACTTCCGGTTATAGGTTTGTTCATTGTCAATGCTGCTGTTAAGGCTGATGATGAAGTAGGCAAACCGGTTGATATAGTTGTTTATAGAAGTCCTTCATGTGGTTGTTGCGGAAAATGGGTGGGACATTTGAAGAATAATAACTTTAACGTAAAGGATATCGTTACGAGTGATGTTCAGGCTATAAAAAGTAAATATGGTGTTCCAGGTACGATGGCTTCTTGCCATACGGCTTTAGTCGAGGGATATGTTATTGAAGGGCATGTGCCTGCAAATGATATTAATACACTTTTGAAAACGAAACCGAAGGTTACTGGAATAGCCGTTCCTGATATGCCGGCGGGTACGCCAGGTATGGGAATGGGTGGTAAGAAAGATCCCTATCAGGTAATAAGCTTTGACAGTGAAAAACGTTATCAGGTATTTAACAGTTATGAGAGCAAATGATGATTCTCGCTGGCGATATAGGCGCTACTAAAACGATTCTTGCGTTATACGAGTTTGGTGACGGAAGTTGGCGCTGTTTCCAAAAAAAACAGTTCTTTAGCTCCGGATATCAAACATTTGCCGAACTGCTGAAATTGTTTCTAGGCGATGTTGAAAGCATTCACCTATCAGCCGTTTGCATCGGTGTGGCCGGCCCCGTAATTGATGGTAATTGTAATGCGACAAACCTTCCCTGGGTGTTGAATCAAGCGAAAATCAGTGCACAATTACATACCCCAAATGTCTGGTTGCTAAATGATTTGGAAGCTACCGCATGGGGTGTGCTGGGATTGCCGGAGCAGAGTTTTATTGACTTGAATTCAGATGCGGAAAAGCGGGAGGGCAATGTTGCCATCCTGGCTGCGGGGACTGGTCTGGGTGAGTCTATAGTTGTATGGGATGGTGCTAAGCATCATGTTATAGCGACAGAAGGCGGACATGCGGATTATGCGCCTGTTACTGATCAGGAAATAGCGTTATTCAATTATTTAAGGGAAAAATATCCTGAACATGTCAGTTATGAAAGGTTGCTATCCGGCGAAGGTGTGATAAATATTTACCAATTTCTCAAAAAAAATGCATGGGCGCCGGCGCAACCTGAGACTGAAAAGTTGATGGCGGAACGGGATCCGGCCGCGATTATCGGTGAAGCAGGCGTTGCGGGAAGTGATGTTTTGTGCGAAGAAACGCTGAATATTTTTTGTAGAATATATGGATCGGAGTCGGGAAATCTTGCGCTTAAGTGCCTACCATATGCCGGTATTTATTTGGCCGGTGGCATAGCTGTAAAAATTTTACCTTTTTTGCAAAAAGGGGTATTTATGCAAGGGTTTCTTGATAAAGGCCGCTATCGTCCGATTTTACAGAAAATTCCGGTCAAAATATGCGTAAACCCTGAAGTGGCTTTATTAGGTGCAATGAGTCATGCTATAAAACAGCTAAATGAGAAAAGTTAATAGTTCATAATAATGAAGATCGGCATTCCTAAGGAAATTAAAGAGAAAGAAAACAGGGTAGCGATTACGCCTGAAGCTGCAAAATTTTTGGTTCAAAAAGGACACTCTGTTCTGGTTGAAATCGATGCCGGACTAGGATCCGGTTTTAGCAATGAACTGTACGAGCAGGCCGGTGCGCAGTTAGTGTCTACAGTTGGTGCATGGGCTGTAGACATGGTTGTAAAGGTCAAGGAGCCTTTGGCGTCAGAATATCAGCATCTGGATAGGCAAATCGTTTTTACATTTTTTCATCTGGCTGGTGTGAGGCCGGAGTTAACTTTGGAATTATTGAAAAAGGGAGTGACTGCAATTGCCTATGAGACGCTGGAAGATGAGCAGGGACGACTGCCAATTCTTGCGCCGATGAGTGCGGTCGCGGGCAACATGGCAACATTAATGGGCAGCTATTATCTGGCAAAATTTAATCAGGGCAAGGGAATGCAATTAGGCAGGGTGTTAGGAAAAAAATTTGGCAAGGTTGTCATTATCGGTGATGGTGTGGTTGGGCAGCATGCTGGTCAGGTCGCCTGCGCGATGGGCGCTGATGTGTTTATTGGGGGTATCGATCAGCAAGGGATGCATAAATTGAAAAAGTCCGTATTGCCAGAAGCGAGTTTTTTCCTGTCCAATAAAGAGAGCATTCAAAAGCATGTAATAGATGCTGATTTGGTGGTGGGGGCTGTGCTCTGCAGAGGAGCCAAAGCGCCTAAAATCATTAGTGAAGAAATGATAAGGTCAATGTCTGAAGGCTCAGTTGTTGTTGATGTCAGTATTGATCAGGGGGGCTGTATAGAGACGTCAAGGCCGACAACTCATTCGGATCCTGTATTTATAAAGCACGGTGTGGTGCATTACTGCGTGACCAATATGCCAGGTGCTTATCCCAAAACATCAACTATTGCATTAGTTGATGTGACATTGCCGTATATCGCAAAAATAGCAGATGCTGGACATACATTGTTAAAATCTGATCAGCAACTTGCCAAGGCCATTAATGTATTTGATGGAAAAATTACATGTAAAGCAGTCGCGGAAGGGTTGGGAATGATGAATAGATATCAGCCCTTAAATTGATTCAAAACTTTCTTGCTTAATTAAAGCCGATGTAGCTCAGTCGGTAGAGCAACTGATTCGTAATCAGTAGGTCGCGGGTTCGAATCCCGCCATTGGCTCCATTCGCAAATAGTACCGGCCTGTTCGTTCAGTGTTAACTGCTAGCGCAAACAGGCCGGCAAATCCTAAATATCATCTAAACCCGATAAGCCATAAATAGTCCAGTTAGAAAAATCGAATGCGCCTTCTTCGTCGCTTTTATTTTTGTAATTGATCCGACATACATATTTTTTGGTAACGGTATTTGATGCATTTCTAGTGATATCGATTTCAGCGTTAACCACATATTGATAATCGCCAAGGCTCCAGGCATTAAGAGGCTTTTCCGGAAAGTTAATTGACACTTCCGAACCGAGTTCAGATTTGATGTAGTTATTGCAATGTGTAAAAGCAAGTCCGGTTAAAGGGGTGGAAACAGGAGATACGCTACCTTGATCTTCGCTATCCACAAGAAATAAGTCAGATTGGATAACTTTATTGACCAGTGGCATTATGACTTCTCGCTGGATCAAAATCAGTGCAATTAAGCCGAGCATAAGCACTAAGACAGGGTGTTTTTTCATAAATTTCGAATGGGTGAGTCAGAAAAAAAAGAAAGAGCCAGCGGGAATTTTAACAGAAATCAAAGTTTTAAGAGTAAGGAAATTTAATAAGACTGGCATGGGTTTAAGACAAATAAAATTCAAAATTGTTTTTGACTTGACAAGGTTGATCGAACTGGTAGACTGAGCGCTCACTAAATAGACTTGGTGGCACCCCGATTCTAATGTAATTAGTAGGGTGGGAAAATGGAGTTGTAACTATAGACTCCCGGTTTAATAGACTGGGGATTTGATAATTTTTAGGAGGTAGAAATGGCAGCTACAACTGAATCAGTGAAAGCTGATGCTGCGGAAGCACCGCTGTTAAATAAGAAAAATATGTTTGCCGGAGCAGCATTATACATAGTGTTCTACGGCTGGGTTCGTTGGTATGAAGGTGTTTATGGCTGGTCAGCTGGTCTGGACTCATTCGCACCTGAATTCGAAACATATTGGATGAACTTTCTTTATGTTGAGCTAGTTCTTGAAGTTGTAACCGCATCAATTCTGTGGGGTTATATCTGGAAAACTCGTGATCGTAAAGTAATGTCAATCACTCCAAGAGAAGAACTGAGAAGACATTTCACTCACTGGACTTGGTTGGTAATGTACGGTATCGCTATTTATTATGGCGCTAGCTACTTCACTGAGCAAGACGGTACATGGCATCAAACAATCGTTCGTGATACTGACTTTACACCAAGCCATATCATCGAATTCTATTTGAGCTATCCTATCTATATCATTACTGGTTTTGCTTCATTCCTGTATGCAAAAACAAGACTGCCTACATACCAACAAGGTCTGGCGTTACAGTACATGGTATCAGTAATTGGTCCTTTCATGATTCTGCCAAACGTTGGTTTGAACGAATGGGGTCACACTTTCTGGTTTATGGAAGAACTCTTCGTTGCTCCATTACACTACGGCTTCGTATTCTTCGGATGGGCTGCTTTAGGTGTACTGGGTGTTATCAACATCGAAGTTGGTGCTATCTCTAAACTGTTGAAAAAAGACTTAGCTTAATAGAGTCTTCGGTTGTAATAACTATCTCCTAGCTGTTTTGCCTCTTTCTAAGGCAAAACAGCATAGAGAAAGATAGTCATTAATAAAAATAATTTAAATCCTTTAGGAGGTAAGCTAATGAGCGCATCTCAATCAGCTGTTCGTTCACGTGCTGAAGCGGTTAAAGTTTCACGTACGTTCGACTATTTGATTCTCTTTACAGCGTTTTTCGTTATTCTAGGTGGTTATCACATCCACTACATGTTGACTGGTGGTGACTGGGATTTCTGGACAGACTGGAAAGATAGACGTCTATGGGTAACTGTAGCACCTATCGTTTCAATCACTTTCCCTGCTGCTGTTCAAGCATGCTTGTGGTACCGTTACCGTCTGCCTTTCGGCGCGGTTGTTTGTGTCTTAGGTCTGCTCCTGGGTGAGTGGGTTAACAGATACCTGAACTTCTGGGGATGGACATATTTCCCAGTTAACTTCTGCTTCCCTTCAAACCTGATGCCAGGCGCTATCGTTCTTGATGTTGTTTTGATGCTGTCTAACAGCATGACATTGACAGCGGTTGTTGGTGGTATGGCTTGGGGTCTGTTGTTCTATCCTGGCAACTGGCCAATCATCGCGCCATTACACATTCCTGTTGAATACAATGGCATGATGTTTACTCTGGCTGACTTACAAGGTTACCACTACGTAAGAACTGGTACTCCTGAGTACATCAGAATGGTTGAAAAAGGTACACTAAGAACTTTCGGTAAAGACGTTGCTCCAGTATCAGCATTCTTCTCTGCTTTCGTGAGTATCTTAATTTACTTCTTGTGGCATTTCTTCGGTAAATGGTTCGCAAAACCAGACTTTGTTCAGTCTGCGTAAGAATCATTACAGAAAACTACACTAAAAGACTAGAGGCAGTCGTTTATTTTAGTTGCCCTAGATACTCTGAAAAACTATAGATTCTCTATTATAGAGGAGGATATATGAAATTGATTAAAGACAAAGTTGCTAAATTATCCTTTGTCGCACTGCTGATGACTGTTACAGCAGCGATGTTCTACACGCCAACTGCATCTGCACACGGTGAAAAGTCACAGGCCGCTTTCATGCGTATGCGTACTATTCACTGGTTTGACTTAAACTGGTCAAAAGAAGAAGTAGCAGTTAACGATACAATGACAATTTCCGGTAAATTCCACGTATTCGCTGGATGGCCTGAAACTGTTGATAAACCAGAAGTATCATTCTTGAACATTGGTATCCCAGGCCCTGTATTTATTCGTGCAGGATCATGGATCGGTGGTCAATTGGTTCCTCGTTCAGTAACTTTGGAGCTGGGCGAAACTTATGAGTTTAAAGTATTGTTAAAAGCACGTCGTCCAGGTGACTGGCACGTTCACACTATGATGAACGTTGAAGGCGGTGGTCCAATCATTGGTCCAGGTAAATGGGTAACTATTACTGGTTCAATGGGATCATTTGTTAACCCAATTACAACTTTGACAGGCGAAACTATCGACCTGGAAAACTTCAACCTGGGTAACATCTACTTCTGGCACGCTTTCTGGTATGCTCTTGGCTTGGCTTGGTTGGTATATTGGGCTCGTAAACCAATGTTCGTTCCTCGTTCAATCGCTGTTGAGTCAGGCAAAGGTGATTCTTTAATCACTGCTACCGACAAGAAAGTTGCAATGGGCTTTGCAGCTGGTACTATCGCTATCGTTGCTTTCTCAATGGGCAGCACAAACGAACAGTATCCTGTAACAACTCCTCTGCAAGCTGGTTTGATGCGTGGTATGAAGCCAATTGAAATGCCTGCAACTACAGTTAGCGTTAAAGTTGAAGATGCTTCTTACCGTGTACCAGGTCGTGCTATGCAAATGACACTGACTATTACTAACAACGGTGATTCAGCTATTCGTTTAGGCGAATTCAACACAGCTGGTGTTCGTTTCATGGATCCAGCAGTTGCTGAAGATGAAACTAACTATCCAGATGACTTGTTAGCTGAAGAAGGTTTGACTGTTAGCGATAACAGCCCAATCGCTCCAGGTGAATCAAGAACTGTTGAAGTAACAGCTTCTGACGCTGCATGGGAAGTTTACCGTTTAGCTGACTTGATCTATGATCCAGACAGCCGTTTTGCTGGATTGTTATTCTTCTTTGATGAAGCTGGCAACCGTCAAATGACTATGGTAGATGCACCATTAATCCCAACATTCATCTAATGAATAATTAACTGACAGCTTTGGCTGTAAGTTAAGGGTTAAAAACCCCCGTTACCGAATAGGTGACGGGGGTTTTTTTTTGAAAGTGCGATCAAATAAAATACTCTATTTGATCCAAAAATCGTCTATCTTTTAAGGCTACTGAAAAATTGAATTTAAGGACCATGTATGATCCGTAGAATACGTCTTCAGAGTCTGGCGCCGCGCAAGGTCGGAAAGCTTGGCGGAAACGGTATTATGAACATCAAAGGCGTTAGTCGCGTAGACGGCTTTGACGCTGAAAGCCATTTGGGATGGGCGGAGCCTTGTTAGTTTGCTGTCAACCAGAGGTGCGTCAGTAGATGCTGGTGCATTGGCTCTACATTTATTTACCGGCGGCTTTAATAATTGTTTGAGCGGGCCCCGGGGAGCATCGGGAACAATATTTGTCCGAACAGAGACAGTGTATCGTGCGCTATATGATGCTGCATAAGATGTCGGCCAATTATGTCATCAATAGCTATCAATGGACGGTGGAACAGGTGCGCGCAGTGATCGAGCGCAAGTGGCGCATCAAGATCAGCGGTGCGCGCTTGTATCAACTGTTCGAACAATGGGGTCTGTCGCTACAAAAAGTGAGCCACGACTGCGGTCATGCTGAAGCACAAGCGCAGGCTCCTTTTTATCGCGGACTTAAAAAACGGCACAGATCAGTGACGATGCCGCAGTGATTGTACTGGACAAGTTTGTTTTACAGAGTGTGTCCTATACGTATTAAGCCTGAGCTAAGAAAAATACCAAGCCCCGGCTTCCTGACAGTCGATGTTCAAAGCGGAACGGAAACACGCGTGTTGACTTTTAACGGGCAAAGCATTAATGAACAGGCGGATCATGGGCGTCGTGCTCACTGTGTTCCTGTTTCTGCAAAAAGGCTTCAACCGGCTAACTTTTTGCTCGATAATGCTAAAATTCATGGCCGGCGAATGGAGACCGATGTTGCTTGCCGAAACCGCACAGTTCATGTCGTTGCCGGCGCTTGGTCTTGGCGCACACCAGCTATTCGCCCCTACTCAATCCTGCTGAATAACGGATTCACTAGGTGCGGCGAAAGGGCTTGTACAATGAGCTTTATACATTAACCGTACACGAAAAGCCCGAACATATTCGAAATTTTAAATAGCACTTGGTTCGGTCATGACCGATGTGCAAATATATAGCGCACTCTAAAGATAAACGGTTTTAGGGAATAAGTGGTTAAAGAAGAGCTATTGTCAAATCTGGTGTATAGAGAATCAAGCGACATCCTGTTGTTGATCTCCGGTTTGTTTGATGCCATTGACGAATTTCACGCTGGTAATGACATCGACTAACTGCTGATAGCCTCTTAAGCGCAGCCATTTTTTCTGGGCCGTTTCCATCAGCTTGAACGCCATCGCCAGGGTAGTTGTCCGGCTGCCGCAATGCTTGGTTCTGGTCGTTCTCAGCCTGACGGTGGCAAAAACCGACTCGATTGGATTGCTGGTCCGGATGTACTGCCAGTTTTCGGCCGGATAATCGTAAAAGGCCAGCATGGCCTCCTTGTCTTTCGCCAAACACGCCATCGCTTTCGGGTATTTCGGCTCGAACCGCTCAAGGCAGTGGTCAAAGGCTTTATAGGCCTGTTCCCGAGTTTCCGCCTGCCAGATCGCGTGCAGCGCCTCCTTGACCTTGGGCTGCATGGCTTTCGGCAGTTTTTCCAGGACATTGGCCGTCTTGTGCACCCAGCAGCGCTGCTGATCGGTTTCCGGCCAGAGTTTACCCACCGCTTTCCAGAACCCCAGCGCTCCATCACCATTGGCCAGTTTGGGCGCCGTCTTCAGTCCCCGCTGCCGCAAATCCGTCAGCACCTCTTCCCAGCTTGCCGCCGATTCACGGTAGCCGTCGGATAAAGCCACCAGCTCCTTGCGGCCGTTTTCATCGGAACCGGTGATCACCAGCAGGCACAGCCTGTCGTCCATGCGCACATGACTGTAAACACCGTCGGCCCAGACATAGACGTAGCGCTTTTGGCTCAGGTCTCGCCGGGTCCAGTCCTGGTAATCCTGCTCCCAGTCCTGTTTTAAACGGCTGATCGTGGCCGCTGACAAGCCCGGCGCTTCCGGGCCCAGCAGGTGCTTCAGCGTTTCCGAGAAATCCCCGGTTGAGATGCCTCGCAGGTAAAGCCAGGGCAGAAATTCCTCAATATTCTTGGTGCGCTTCAAATAGGGCGGCACCAGGCTGCTGTTGAACTTGATACCCGAGCCGGAGCGATCCCGTACTTTCAGCACTTTGACCGCCATGTCGCCGAGCCCGGTGTTTGAATCGAACGCTCAGGCAGATAACCGTTCCGGACCACGGCGGCTTTATCTGTATTGGTTTTTAAGCCGCTATGCTGCGAGAGAAAGGCGGCGACCTCGGCTTCAATGGCGGCAGCCAGTAGTTTTCACGCAGCACTTCCTGCAACGGATCATTCTGTTCTGGCTTATTCAGGTTAATGACATTACTATCTGTCATGGCGGTGTTTTCCTCATATTGGTGGTTGATCTGGCGAGATCTTTACCAACAGGTTACACCGCTTTCATCTCTAAGTCATACACCAGAAATGAGCATAGCTCAAAAGCCGCTGATATTGGGTAAGATTCAGCACGGCGTGCCAATGATCATTAAGATATTAAAAAATGTCCGGCAAGCGACTATCCTGCCCCCATTATTCAAAACATGATAGCGCCGGGTACGCCGTTTACATCAATGAATAGGCGATTTATGACCGTCTGGAGTCATGGGGATGCGCTCGAAAAAGCGCGTTTGCCATGGTGCCGGGAAATTGCGCGCGATGGATTTTATGAGGTGTATGTGAGCGATGGAAGGTTTTTGATCAAAGTTGAGTTCCTGGTTATGCTTGCCTTGCGCGATTTCTCAAGCGCATCAGCCCATTTATTTAGGCTTCTTCGAAGTTTGTGCATAACGCAACTAAACGCGGTCAAGCATTATTAAGTTCACTGCTGGAACTGATTACCAGAGAGTTCCCTGGAATCCATTATGAACCTAAACACTTATAGCCAAGGATCAATAGATTTGGTTAGAAGAAAATAGGCGATGGAGTGGGGGCTTTATGGCTTGATAGGTGGCTGTGCCAGAACGTATGTTAAATGGCATGCCAAAAGGGCAAAAACAAAGAACCCGGCGTTAAGCCGGGTTCTTTGATTATACGGGCTCTATTTCTTAAAGTTCGATAGAGCTGGAAACTTTTTGTTTAGTGCCATCTGGATCATCGATGCAGCCAGTTAAGCCAACAATCATTAATGCCATAGCTAAAAGTGATAATACTTTCTTCATAATAATATCCTCCAATGGGGTGTGAATTATTTTTAATTATTTTTGCGCCAGTTTTTTTAAGCACAGGCAATTTATATCATGACTACATTGATGATGCAATAATAAAATATTTCTAAATTTCTCTGTAAAGTTATAGCTCATTGATATTCTCAGGCAGTTCAATGGCTACAGTGCCATTATTCCATTTGACTGTGCCAATCGTACTCCATGGAGATGAAAAGTTTTTATGTAGTTGGTCGTGAACCCAATATGCGGGCGCGTCAATTTTCTTAAGCTTTATATGGAATAACGTATCGTCAAGATCCAAGCCAATTTTTTGCCCCCAAAAAGCGGTTACTTTCATAATAAATTTGTGTAAACGCTTGTTATCTATATTAGGTGTGACAGCAATATTTGCCCACATGGAATGGACTCTGCCCCAATTTGGCGCTAATAATCGGCCTTCCTCGTTAACGAAAGGCAACCAATGTTCGGCGTTATTTTTATCGATATAAGTAATGCCCAAAATATGGTCATAGCCGGCAAAATGATCGTGTAGATAAAGTGCATGAGGTGTAATGCCGGAAAAGTTTTGAGAGAGCAATAATGATGAATTGCTTGCCTGAGCAAGAGTCGAGGCAATAATGTTCTGCTTTGTATCTAGATTAAACCTGTAGATTAGACCGTAATGTATGGTGCTGTTTAATTGCAAAAATAATATGACGATGAGTGCTTTTGAAAGTCGGGTCGAAAACACCTTTGGTGTGCGAGTTGCGAATTGTTCAAAAAAACGATGATAAAAACTATTATCAGATAGTGGTGTCGTTACAATGCAATCGGATGAGCAGGAAATACGGGTGCGCGAATCGGCAATGGCTCGGTATTTGTTTGAGGCATAATGGTAAATGCCGGGTAGGCGCATAAGTACGCTAATGGGGAGCAGATAGCGCATTTTTGCAAAAATTTGAATATAAGTGTCAATGCCGGAGTAGATGCGGCTATTATTATCTAACGCATATAAGTCAGTGAGTAAGGTTTCGTTGGTTAATGATGCAAGGACGGGATAGTCGGAAGCGTATTCTTGAGCCGATTTAAAATCGATATTTTTAAAAATATCGAAATGGTTGAGGGTGAGGACGGTTCGATTGCATAGTGGACATTGCTGATCATAAAAGACAATAAGCGAGGGGTGTTTTGAGATAACCAGTTCGCCAAGGGATCTCCACCAGCTAAATGGAATGAGTAGCGTATAAAATATAAGCATGCCCATACCAAAAGGATAGATATTAAAAGACAGAGTAATGCCTAAGTGAAGCCCGACCCCGACTAGTAAATAAACTATGCGTAAATGAGGGTTAGAGAAGAAAAATATAAAAGTAAACTGAAAGACTAGAATAGTATAGCCGATGGTCTTTTCCAAAAACTCATTGTTTAATAAAAAGGACATATCAATTGCCGAAACATAGTAGGGCTGCGTGGATGGTAACCAGGAGCCAAGGCCATTGCGCCAGTGTTCGGCAAACATTTTATGAATTGCGGAGTCGAAATAAAGGAGTCCAAGACAAATGGCAACAGGCAGGTAATAAGCAAGAGCTGAAACAGTTGGCTTGGAATGAGTGCTGTAGTGGGTAAAAGGTGTGCTGAGCTTTTGTCTGAGACTGTCTATGGAAAAGGCGCGGTTGCCAGGCATAAAAAGCAAGAAAAATCCTGCGCCTATCATGAATACATCAAAGCCGCCGTCAAAATCCCGTTGCATAGGCGTAAAATTCACAAAAACTATCCAGAAGATATAATTGCAAATAACTGCAAATTGATAGCGATAGCCGATGATGATAAAAAAGGCAATGATTCCCCATAGGCATAAAAAAAAGGGAATCATAGGGAATTCCACATCGATATAGGGTATCGGATCAAAAATCAAGTGATTGAAATACAAGAGGAAAATAATTTCCTGGAAGGTGGCCAGTCCATAAAATAATCGAAACAGGCCTATACCTATAGCAGGTGCTTGTTTGGAATGAAGATCCCAAATCTTGGAGGATAGTAATTTATACATTTTAAAATTCGAAAAACGAAGCAATCAATGTATAAATTATAAAATAAATATGCGTCTTGCGGGGGGGAAATATGGGGCTAAACTGAGGCCGCTACAAACGCTAGTGAACCAAGCGTGAGCGGCCCAAGTAGGGACGAATTTGTTAAAACTTACTTTTCGTCGTCTGGGTGCTCAGCGAAAACCCATTTTACGAGGAAATAGCCAGCGGCTATAACAACAACTGCGCCGACCATGCCAGCTGGCTCTTTTAACATTTCGGTGATATCTAAGATCGCTCCCATGAGTGTCCTACCTATAATTTGTAATTTAGAAACTGCTAATGATATAGCAAACGGAAATCGTATGATACTTTAGGTAAAGTTAATGTCAAGGGTTAATTGTTATAGGATTTCTAAGGGAGATGATCTGTTGGCGTTGCGCTTGGCTGAAATTTAAAGCTCGATAGCCGCTGTGTTATACTTTAAAATCTAGGGCCTGAAAGCAGATATATTGAGATAAAAAGATGAAGAAATACATTAAACTATTACCGCTGGCGGCAATTTTCTTTGCGCTCTCTGCGAATGCCGATGTCCTATTAAAGGACAAATCCGAGATCTTGGGAAAATGGAACTTGTATGCGGAAGCGATTAAACTGGACGGAGAAAAAAAGGAAATTACCGTTGAGTGGGATTTCAAGGATGATGGTACGCTGCAAACAACAGCAACTGACTCTGTCGGGCGCACCAGTGAATTTAAGGCAGCCTTGAAGTATTCCGTGGAGGATGGCGTACTGAAAAAGCAATCTACACCTGGACGAGAAAAGTACGAATCATGCAGGGTTGTTGAAAAAGACGGCGCCAACATGGTTTTGAAATGCAAATATCTTTTCTTCTTCCTGACAAAAAAATGATAATTAAAAAAGAGGTATAACGATGATAGGCGGTATTATAATGATTATTGCGGCTCTCTGGGTTTACCAGTCAGCCATGAGAGCAAAAATAAATAATGTGCTGATGTGGGTCGCGATCAGTGCGGCGGTCTTTTTTGCGGTGCAAATGCTATTGGTTCAGTTCAATATCTATATTTTAGAGGCGATCAAAGGCAGTGAGAGCAACGCAGGTTATGAACGAGATTTATTGAGTATTGGCGATAGAAAAAATGAAAGTGGTTTTCAAGGAGTAGGCGGTATTTTATTATCGATATTTTTTGAATTGATGCCTCCAATTGCCGGTTTTATGGCCGTTGCAGTGGTTCGCAATAAGTTCGTTCTTAAAGAAGAATTTAATTTGGCTAATCTATTCAGTGGTCTCAAGGAACTGTTTCAAGGCATAAAACAGAGCTTTAAAACAACAGAAAAGTAAAAATAGTTCCCTTAAAATTAAAGCTCAAGCGCAGCTTGGGCTTTTTTTATGGCTGTAGGCGCAGTTTTGTTACGGCATGGAGGGCAACACAGCTGGTTTGAAGCCAATTGAAAAATATCAGAACCTTTTTTTTCAGACAGAATCAAATGAGAATGGGGAGATGCTTGGTTTCGCCATCAATTCAAGAATAAATACAAGTCTTTTAGGCATGTAGTTAATGGAATATGACGGTTTTATTGTTAATTGAAGCTTAATCTATGCCGATACCATCTGGTCTTATCAATGATGTTTAAAAAATCGCCATGATAAAAATTAAGAGAGAAATGCCCTTAGTTACCTGTGATAAGGGAAACAAGGAAAATAAGGCCGGAAACAAAAAGAACAATAAAAATTAGCCCTACGACAACATAAGTGGAAAGCGATCCCTGTTCGAAGTCTTTTTGTCTATCCTCCTCGCTCCGCACACCGATGACCGCAGACAGAACGCTCTTAATTACTTGAATAACCGTTGGCTTTGACATGTCCTTCTCCAAATAAAATACCAAAATAATAGTGGTTGATCGCTTTTTAAGCAATGATTATATTCAAGGCGATTATCGCTACTAATGTTTATTCCAACTGATACACCTTGGCAGTCTCAATGAGCAAAATACAATTACTAAAGCAGCAATTATCCCAACGAATCTTATTTCTCGATGGAGCGATGGGGACAATGATCCAAAGCTACAAGTTGGAAGAAAAAGATTACCGGGGAGAGCGTTTTGCGGACTGGACTGTGGATCTTAAGGGCAATAACGATTTGTTGTCGATTACTCAGCCCGATATCATCAAAGCTATTCACCAGGCTTATTTTGAAGCCGGTTCCGATATTGTTGAGACCAATACGTTCAATGCTACCCGCATTGCCATGGCCGATTATGAAATGGAAGCGTTGGTTTATGAGATTAACGTCGAATCGGCCCGTCTGGCAAGACAGGCTGCCGACGAGTTCACCAAAAAGACACCGGAAAAACCCCGATTTGTCGCCGGCGTTTTAGGCCCCACCAATCGCACTGCCTCCATGTCTCCCGATGTCAATGATCCGGGATTTCGCAACATTTCCTTTGACGATCTGGTTGAGGCCTATACTGAAGCGACGCGCGGACTTGTCGATGGCGGCGCTGATATTATCCTGATTGAAACCATTTTCGACACGCTCAATGCCAAAGCGGCCATTTTTGCGGTTGAGCAGTATTTTGAACAAATCGGTTACAAGCTACCGGTCATGATTTCCGGTACCATTACCGATGCCTCGGGCAGAACGCTGTCCGGACAAACCGTGGCAGCGTTCTGGAATTCACTCAGACATATCGAGCCGGTTGCGTTCGGTTTTAACTGTGCGCTAGGCGCTAAAGAATTGCGCCAGCATATTGATGAATTATCAACGATTGCGGATACGCATGTTTCTGCGCATCCGAATGCCGGCCTTCCTAACGAGTTCGGTGAATATGACGAATCGCCGGAAGCGATGGCCGAAGAACTGGCAGACTGGGCTCGTAGCGGTTATTTGAATATTATCGGCGGTTGTTGCGGTACTTCCCCGGCGCATATCAAGGCGATAGTCGAAGCCGTGCGGGAATACCGCCCTAGACCTATTCCGAACATCGAGAAGCAATGCCGGTTAGCCGGCCTGGAACCCATGAACATAGGTCCTGATTCTTTATTCGTGAATGTGGGCGAGCGCACTAATATAACCGGCTCAGCGTTATTTAAACGATTGATTGTCGAAGGTAACTACGAGACCGCACTGGACATCGCCAAGCAGCAAGTCGAAAACGGTGCCCAGATTATCGATATCAACATGGATGAAGGCATGTTGGACTCGAAACAAGCGATGGTGCGCTTTCTTAGTCTGATCGCCTCCGAGCCTGATATCGCCAAAGTGCCTATCATGTTGGACTCATCCAAATGGGAGATTCTGGAAGCCGGCCTTAAATGCATCCAGGGCAAAGGTATCGTCAATTCCATCTCGCTCAAGGAAGGCGAGGCGGCTTTTATACAGCACGCCAAACTGGTCCGTCGTTATGGAGCGGCGGCTATCATCATGGCTTTCGATGAAGAGGGCCAGGCTGATACGAAAGAAAGAAAAGTCGAAATCTGCCGGCGGGCTTATAAAATTCTTACCGAGCAGGTCGGCTTCCCTGCTGAAGACATTATTTTTGATCCGAATATTTTCGCGATCGCGACCGGTATTGACGAACACAATAACTACGGGCTGGATTTCATTGATGCCACGCGCGAAATCAAACAAACGTTGCCGCATGCGCTGGTTTCAGGCGGTGTGTCGAATGTATCGTTTTCTTTCCGCGGCAATAATCCGGTGCGGGAAGCGATTCATGCGGTGTTTTTATATCATGCCATCCATGCGGGCATGGATATGGGCATCGTCAATGCCGGCCAGCTCGCGATTTATGCCGATATCCCCGAAGATCTGCGCGATGCGGTCGAAGATGTGGTATTGAATCGTCATGCGGGCGCAACGGAAAAGTTGCTGGATCTGGCCGAGAAATATCGCGGCGACGGCAGCACTGCGGTAAAACAGGAGGATCAGGAATGGCGCAGTTGGCCCGTCAATAAACGCTTGGAACATGCTCTCGTCAAAGGTATCGCCGATTATATTGATGAGGATACTGAACAAGCGAGATTGGAAGCCGAAAGGCCTCTGCATGTTATTGAAGGCGCATTGATGGATGGCATGAATGTGGTCGGCGATCTGTTCGGCGCCGGTAAAATGTTCCTGCCTCAAGTCGTCAAATCCGCGCGGGTCATGAAAAAAGCCGTCGCTTATTTAATGCCGTTCATGGAAGCCGACAAATCCGGTGACATCAGGACTAACGGTAAAATCCTGATGGCCACGGTCAAGGGCGATGTGCACGATATCGGCAAAAATATTGTTGGCGTCGTGCTGCAATGCAACAACTATGAAGTTATCGATTTAGGCGTCATGGTGCCGGCGGAAAAAATCCTGCAGACTGCGCGTCTGGAAAACGTCGATATTATCGGTTTAAGCGGCCTGATTACACCGTCCCTTGATGAAATGGTGCATATGGCCAAGGAAATGGAGCGCCAGGGATTTGTTATCCCGTTGATGATAGGCGGTGCCACTACATCGCGCGCGCATACGGCGGTAAAAATCGAACCTAATTACCACGGGCCTACCGTTTATGTGACCGATGCGTCCCGAAGTGTCGGTGTAGCCAGCAATCTGCTGAGCGATGAGCTGAAAGATGATTTCGTCAAAAAAATCCGTGCGGAATACGCAGAGGTCAGAGAGCGGCATAAAGGTCGTGAGGCGAAAACCAAGCAACATACGCTGGCTGCGGCAAGGCGCAATAAATACGTGTGGGGTAATTATGAGCCGGTCAAACCCACGTTTCTGGGTACCAAAGTCATCGATCATTTCCCGCTGGACACGCTGGTCTGGTATATCGATTGGACACCGTTCTTTCAAACCTGGGAAATGGCTGGCAGTTATCCGAAAATATTCGACGATAAAGTCATCGGCAATGAGGCCAGAAAATTATTTGACGATGCCCAGGTCATGCTGAAAAAAATCATTACCGAGGAATGGCTGTCCGCCCGAGCTGTTATCGGCTTTTTTCCAGCCAATAGCGATGGCGATGATGTCATTGTTTATACGGATGATTCGCGCCGACAAATACTCGAGACCTTGCATCACTTGCGGCAACAGAACATGAAGGCGCCGGGCCGGCCAAATTTCTGCCTGTCCGATTTTATCGCGCCGGTCGATAGCGGCAAAGCCGATTATATTGGCGCATTCGCCGTCACAACCGGTATCGGCATAGAAGAAAAACTGCGGCAGTTTGAGCAGGATCATGACGATTACAGCGCCATTATGCTCAAGGCCCTGGCCGACAGATTGGCGGAAGCGTTTGCCGAATACATGCATCAAGCAGTCAGAAAGGATTACTGGGGCTATGCCAAAGATGAGGCCTATGCCAATGAACAGTTGATCAGCGAGGCCTATCAGGGCATAAGGCCGGCGCCCGGCTATCCGGCCTGTCCGGATCATACCGAGAAAGCCAAGTTGTTTGAAATGCTGGATGTAACCGAAAGCACCTCAATAGAACTGACCGAAAGCTATGCGATGTACCCCGCCTCTGCGGTGAGCGGCTGGTATTTCTCTCACCCCGATGCGCAGTACTTCAATGTCGGTAAAATCGATAAGGATCAACTGGCGGATTATGCGCGGCGCAAAGGTATCGCTGAAGACGAGGCTGAGCGCTGGCTGGCGGGACATTTGCACTAATAATCACCGGGAATAAAACACGCATGACAATAAAACAGAAAATCGAGCGATCATTGGAAAGGCTCATGTATGCCAGTCGCTGGATATTAGCACCGATTTACGTAGGCATGAGCCTGGCGTTGTTGGCGCTTTCGATCAAATTCTTTCAGGAATTTTATCATTTCATTCCGCATATTCTAGAAGTTGACGAGTCGGATTTAATTCTCAAATTGCTGACATTGATTGACCTGACACTGGTCGCCAGCCTGATCGTTATCGTTATGTTCAGCGGCTATGAAAACTTTGTTTCGCGCATGGATCTGAGCGAGGAGACCGAGAAACTCGACTGGCTGGGCACGCACGATTATAACTCCCTGAAAATGAAGGTTGCCTCATCGATAGTCGCCATATCCTCGATTCATTTATTGAAGGTTTTTATGAATATACAAGCGACCGATAACAGTAAAATCATGTGGTACGCGCTGGTTCATATCACCTTCGTGGTATCCGCCTTACTCATGGGCTATCTTGACAAATTGACCAAGCACTGATGGTAAAACTACTGCTGCTGGGTACGCCGGGTTGTCATCTGTGTGAAGAGGCGGAAGCGATTATTGAAACATGTCGAGCGCAAGATGTCGCCCAGCTGGTCATCGAAACGGTGGATATAGCCGAGCAGACGCAATGGCAGACCGATTACGCGGTACGGATTCCTGTTTTATATCATCCGGCCACTCAACAAGATCTGGGATGGCCGTTTGATCGCAACGATGTTAACGAATTTATTAGCGGATTAAGCAATGACTGAACACTTTAGAATAGAAAAAGACAGCATGGGCGAACTGGAAGTGCCGGCGGATGCCTTGTATGCCGCGCAGACGCAGCGCGCGGTCAATAACTTCCCGGTCAGCGGCTTGACCATGCCGCCGGCTTTCATCAAGACCGTGGCGTTGATCAAGCAGAGTGCGGCCAGAGTCAACTTGGAACTGGGGGAACTTGACACCGCTATCGGCCAGGCGATCGTGCAGGCGGCCCAGCAAGTCATCGACGGCGATCATCTGCGGTATTTTCCTATCGACGTGTTTCAAACCGGCTCCGGCACCAGCACCAACATGAACGTCAATGAAGTGCTGGCTAATTTGGCCGGCCGGATCGCTGGTCAGCCGGTCAATCCGAATGATCATGTCAACATGGGGCAGAGCAGCAACGACGTGATCCCGACCGCTATTCATGTCAGCGCCGCGATCGAATGCCAGAAAGTATTGCTGCCGGGGTTGGCGCATCTGGCCCAGGCCCTGGAAGACAAAGCCGCTGCTCTCGACCACATTACCAAAACCGGGCGCACGCATTTGATGGATGCAATGCCTGTGCGCCTGAGTCAGGAACTCGGCGGCTGGGCGCTACAGATCCGCAACGGCATCGACCGCATCAATGCCGCGCTGCCCCGGGTCTATAAGCTAGCCCAGGGCGGCACGGCGGTCGGTACCGGCATCAACGCGCATCCCGGGTTTGCGGCGAAATTCGCGCAGGCGCTCAGCGAAGAAACCGGTCTGCCGTTCGAGCCGAACGCATCGTTTTTCGAAAGCCTGAGCGCGCAGGACGCCATGGTGGAATTATCAGGCCAGATGAAAGTCATAGCGGTCAGCCTGATGAAGATCGCCAACGATTTGCGCTGGATGAACAGCGGCCCGCTGGCGGGCCTGGGAGAGATAGAACTGCCGGCGCTACAGCCTGGCAGCAGCATTATGCCCGGCAAAGTCAATCCCGTTATTCCCGAGGCGACGGCCATGGTGGCGGCCCAAGTGATCGGCAACGATACGACGATCACCATCGCGGGCCAATCCGGCAATTTCCAGCTGAACGTGATGCTGCCTGTGATCGCCTACAACATTCTGCAAAGCATAGAACTGCTCGGCAACGTCAGCCGCGTGTTGGCCGATAAGGCGATTGCCGGTTTCACTGTCCGGGAAGACAATCTGCAGCAGGCTCTGGCAAAAAATCCGATCCTGGTGACGGCGTTGAATCCGATCATCGGTTATTCAAAAGCCGCCGAAGTCGCCAAAGCCGCTTATAAACAGGGCCGGCCAATTATCGACGTTGCCGCTGAAATGACAGAACTGGGCCGGGATGAGCTGGAAAAATTACTAGAGCCAGCGCATTTAACCCGCGGCGGCATTAGCGAATAACCCGGCCCCGGCACAGGAAAGCGAGCCGAATAGCGCTCATCGCCCGACCGGTGCGCTCTCGATCTGTCGGTGTTTTGCGCAGTCTGATTCAAGCGGACTCTGAATCAGGCTGTGTAACCCAACGCTCGATGATGATTCGATACATTCATGGAGGCGGTTTTAAACCGTACCTAACCGGTTATGCATAAAGAACGTTCAGATCATATAGGTATACCGGTTTCCGCTACCATCAGCCACAAGGCTCAGGTGGCTGACATCAGGTTTGGCGACAATCAGAATGCTTGTCGCAGTTGACGGTGCGGATTGCCGAGGCGCATCCGGTGTTGATCAATGGTGTGTCCGGCAAGTTCGATAACAGGGGGCGTGCATGTGATGGCGGCGATAGGTTGATGGTCTCGCCGGTAGCGGATGGATAGGCCGGGGAACCGGTCTTCTGCGGCAAGCGCAGCACTCACCGTGAAGTAACGCGATCTGTTGCACAAAGAAACCGGATCGTGCGACGCCGTATTTTTGCAACAGTAGCCGGGGGCAATACCATTGCCCCGATTCAATTTACAGCCTGTTTTTATGATTACTATCCGCGCAATCCGTTGGCTTGATGCGGCATTTTTGATCGCCTCCATCCTTGAGGCGACTGTCAGTTTTTAGGCGGCTCCGCCTCCGCTGGCTTCGGTTCTTCCGCGGCCGCTTCTTCCTCGGACTCCATGATGACGGCGGAAATGCAGTTCATCATGCTTTCGGTATAGTTGCTATGTGCGTCGGCAAGCGCCTTGGCCGAGCCGAAATCGTTGCGCAATTCTTCCAGTGTTTTCCTGGGATCTTCAGAATCCTTCAACTTCAGCATCTTGGTATAGTTACGGTAAGCGGTCATGCGGTTGGGGTCGCCAGGGAAAATGCCGGGCATGTTTTTTGATGTCAAATCAACCACACAGTCGGCCATGTGCTGGGGCTCAATGTTATAGTCCTGGATATCTTTTTCTTTCTTCATTTGTTCCAATACAGCTTGTTCATATTGATTTTTGTCAGCACAAGCTGAAAGAAACAATGCGGAAAAGGAAATCAGCAGTAGTTTTTTCATGGAAGTGTTACCGTTATTCTGTCTTAAATTGAAATAGCAAGGCCGTCATTATACGCATATTGCCCACTCTGCGTTTTATGATTGTATAAAATGAAGTGCAAGTCCGTTTCCTAACGAGAGCTGATGTCCTTCATGGCCTGCCTGATCCAGTCTTCGGCTTCGGCGTTGATGTCAGCGGCTTTGCGCCCCTGGCTCTCAATGACCGGGCCAATCCTTACCTTGATCGTTCCCGGATATTTTAAAAAACTGTAGCGAGGCCAAAATTCCCCGGCATTAAGCGCAATCGGTATGACAGGATAGCCGGATTTTTGCGCCAGCATGGCACCGCCGGCGCCGAATTTCTTTTCTTCGCCGGGCGCCGTGCGCGTGCCTTCCGGAAAAGTCACCACCCACAAGCCGTCATGCAGGCAAGCCGTGCCTTCGTCCAATAGCCTTCGCAAGGCGGCACGCTGGTTTTCGCGATCTATGGCTATCGGTCTCAGTGTCGCCAGGGCCCAGCCCCACAGCGGCATCCAAAGCAACGAACGCTTTAGCAGGGTGGTTTGGGGTGGCAGGATATGCCGTAACGCCAGCGTTTCCCAGGCCGACTGATGCTTGCTCAATACAATGGCTGCATCCAACTCCTTGATATGCTCCAGTCCCTCAACCTCATAGCCGAGGCCGCAGAAGAACTTCGTCATCCAGACTACAAGCGAGCACCAGGCGGTGGCGACTTTATAGCGTAAGGAAAAAGGTCCCAGTATGCATAAAAAAATCAGCAGGGCCACGAGGGTAGCGGTCGTGAAAATACAGATAAACAACAGGGTCGAACCGAGATAAAGCCGGATTTTACTGCCTGGATACGAGGTACTTTGCTGCGTCATAGAGATTTTCAAAAACAGGAATATTGAGATCGGGATTATCCGTCAGGGTTTTTTTACCCTTACCGGTCTTGACCAGTATCGGACTGGCGCCGACAGCCTGAGCGGTTTGGATGTCGCGTAGCGCATCGCCGATAAAAGGTAAGCCTTGCAGGTTGACTTGTTTGTCGGCGGCAAATAATTCCAGCAGGCCCGGCTTGGGTTTGCGGCAGGCGCAACCGTCAGCAGGGCCGTGCGGGCAGAAATAAAGGCTGTCGATTTTGCCGCCTTTATCCGCGGCCAGTCTATGCATTTTGGCGTGGATACGGTCCAGCGTGGCCTGATCGAACAAGCCGCGCTGAAGTCCTGATTGGTTCGTGATGACGACGACCTTGTAACCGTGCCGGTTGAGCAGGGCAATGGCTTCAAGGCTGCCCTCGATCGGACGCCATTCTTCCGGCGACTTTATATAGTCGTCCGAATCATGATTAATGACACCGTCACGGTCCAGCAGAACGTATCGATCCATGCCTGATGTTTACGATTGCAATCTGGATATGTCGGCACAGGTCAAAAATTGTTCGGACACCAGCGTCAGCAGGGCCAAGCGGTTGGCGCGCAGGTCCAGGTCATCGGTCATGACCATGACGTGATCGAAAAAGGCATCCACATCATTTCTGAGCTGGGCCAGACGGTTCAGCGCGGCCTGATAGTCGCGATCCGCCAGTAAAGGCTGGATATCCCGGGCCGATTGCAAGGCAGCGGCTAACAGCTGTTTTTCTTGCGGATCCCTCAATTCGCCGACGCTGCCGGCCGCTTCGGTATCCGATTTTTTCAGGATATTGCGGATACGTTTGTTGGCCGCGGCCAGGCTTTCGGCTTCCGGCAGTTGCCGGAATGCTTTAACGGCCTGCAGGCGCTGGATAAAGTCCAGCGGTTCCGCGGGCGTCACCGATATAACGGCGTCAAATTCATCGGCACTATAGCCCTGATCGAGGCAGTAGCCTTTCAGGCGGTCGAAGACGAAATCGACGATCAGTTTATAAACCTCATCGTGCTCGAATTCGTGCGTGAACTGCGTCAGCGAGAATGCGATCAATTCCTTGATATCCAGATTCAGCCGGTTTTCGATAATGATGCGCAGCGTGCCCAGTGCCGCTCTGCGCAGAGCGTAAGGGTCTTTGTCGCCGGTCGGAATCAACCCCGCGCTGAATATGCCGGTCAGCGTGTCGATTTTTTCCGCGATGGCCAGAATCTGGCCGGTCTTGCTGGCCGGCGTCGGGCTGCCGGATTGTTTCGGAAAGTATTGTTCCTCAAGCGCCCAGGCGACCTCGGCCGGTTCATGGTCGGCCAGTGCATAATAGCGGCCCATGATACCTTGCAGGTTGCCGAATTCGCCGACCATTTCGGTCATCAGGTCGGTCTTGGCCAGCAATGCCGCGCGTTTGGCCAGTTCGGTATTCTCATTGAGGTTGTCGGCAATATACTCGGCGATCGTGACGACGCGTTCGGTTTTGTCGGCCAACGTGCCCAGTTTTTCCTGGAAGACGATGCTGGACAGGTTTAATAAACGCTCTTCCAGGGTTTTCTTTCTATCCTGTTTCCAGAAAAACTCGGCGTCGGACAAACGCGGCGTCACGACACGCTCGTTGCCGTGCTGTATCGATAGCGGATTGCTGCTTTCGATGTTACTGAAGGTGATGAAATGCGGCAGTAACCCGCCATCGGCGTTTTTGACCGGGAAATATTTCTGGTTGGTCTGCATGGTCGTGATCAGCACTTCAGCCGGCAGTGCCAGAAACCGTGGATCGAAATTGCCGGTGATCGGAACCGGCCACTCGTTTAAAGCGGCGATCTCTTCGAGCAGGTCTTCTTCGATGTGCGCAGTGCCGTGAACGGCGGCGGCCGCCTGTTCGGCAGTCTTTCTGATCATGGTTTTGCGCTGCTCGAAGTCGACAATGACCTTGCCTTGCTCGAGCAGGATTTGGGCATAGTTCTCAGGCTTGTCGATAGTCAACGGTTGCGGCGCATGGAAGCGGTGGCCGTGCGTGGCGGCATCGGTTTTCAGCCCCAAGATCTCGGTATCGATGACGGCATCGCCATATAACAGGACGGCCCAATGCACGGGCCTGACAAACTCGGTCGTGCTGCTGCCCCAGCGCATGCGTTTGGCGATCGGGAGCCCGGCAATGCTGTGCCGGATGATGTCCGGGATCAGGTTTTCGGTGATCTGGCCATGGATGTGCTGGGTGAAGGCCAGCCATTCGCCCTTGTCGGTTTTCAACCGTTCCAGCTTGTCGAAAGTCGTGCCGCAGCTGGCGGCAAAACCCTGGGCCGCCTTGCTGGGCGTGCCGTCCGGCGCAAAGGCCGCCTGTACGGCAGGGCCGCGTTTCTCGACCGTCTTGTCAGGCTGCGCCGTGGCCAGGTTTTCAATTAGTACGGCCAGGCGCCGCGGCGTCGCATAGAAGCGGCTGCCGCTGAAATTCAGTTCGGCGTCTTTCAGCCCCTGCGTGATGTTGTTGAGCAGGGCGGTCGCCATTTTCAGCAGGGTGGTCGGCGGCAGTTCTTCCGAGCCCAGTTCGAACAGTAAATGTTTGCTTGTCGCCATGGTTATGCTCCTTGTCCTGTCAGCATCGGGAAGCCCAGCGATTCCCGGCGTTGGTAATAGGCTTCGGCTACGGATTTGGACATGTTTCTGACTCTTAAGATGTAGCGTTGGCGTTCCGTGACCGAAATGGCGTGGCGCGCATCCAGCAGGTTGAACGCATGCGAGGCTTTCAGCACCATTTCATAAGCCGGCAGCGGCAGGTCCAGATCGATCAGTTTGCGGCATTCCTGCTCGTAGGTGTCGAAGCATTGGAACATGAAATCGACGTTGGCCTGCTCGAAGTTGTAGGCCGACATTTCCACTTCATTCTGATGGAACACGTCGCCGTAGCTGACCGTGCCGAACGGGCCCTTGGTCCAGATCAGGTCGTAGACGCTTTCCACGCCCTGCAGATACATGGCGATACGCTCCAGGCCGTAAGTGATTTCGCCCGTGACCGGCTTGCATTCGAGGCCGCCGACCTGCTGGAAGTAGGTGAACTGCGTGACCTCCATGCCATTCAGCCAGACTTCCCAGCCCAGTCCCCAGGCGCCCAGGGTGGGCGATTCCCAGTTGTCCTCGACGAAACGGATGTCGTGCTCGAGCAGATCCAGGCCCAGATGCCGCAGCGAATTCAGGTACAGGTCCTGAATGTTATCCGGCGACGGCTTCAACGCCACCTGAAACTGGTAGTAATGCTGCAAACGGTTCGGGTTTTCGCCGAAACGGCCGTCCGTGGGGCGGCGCGAGGGCTGGACATAGGCTGTGTTCCAAGGTTCAGGGCCTATGGCTCGCAGGAATGTGGCTGGATGAAAGGTCCCAGCCCCGACTTCCTGATCCAAGGGCTGCAATAAAATACAGCCCTGACTCGACCAGTATTTCTGTAAGGCCAGGATAAGTCCCTGAAATGTGGATACATCGTTATTTATACTCGACACGGCAGCAAAACCTGTTGGGCAATAAAAAGGCGTCAATTATAGCTTAAAAATGCCGGTGGAGTAGGTCCTTATTGCTGAGCCGTGATCACATCAAGTGCAGGCGTGCCCGTCTCAATCCGTATCAGGGGAAATTATTCCGCCGATTCCTGTTCCTCGTCTTCTGCTTCCTTCTCGATAGCCTCCAGCGCAAAGCCCGCCAGACTGCTAGCCGCGTCCGGCGATTTGGCGGGCGAAACCGAACCGAGCCCTTCGCTCAGGTTGATTTTCAGCTTGAGGTTGTTGGGCGAGTCGGAGTTGCTCAGCGCTTCTTCAAGCGAGATCGTGCCCTCCTTGAATAGCCTCAACAGATGGCTGTCGAAGGTCTGCATGCCGACGTTTTCCGATTTTTCCATGGCTTCCTTGATGGAGTGGATATCGCCCTTCTGGATCAGGTCGCGGACCAGTTGCGTACCCAGCAGGATTTCAATGGCGGCCGTGCGTTTGCCGTCGACGGTAGGCACCAGGCGTTGCGAGACGAATGCCTTCAGGTTCAGCGACAAGTCCAGCAGCAGCTGGTTGCGGCGCTCCTCGGGGAAGAAGTTGATGATCCGGTCCAGGGCCTGGTTGGCGTTATTGGCATGCAGCGTGGACAGGCACAGATGGCCTGTTTCGGCAAAAGCCAGCGCGTGTTCCATGGTTTCCTGGCTGCGGATTTCGCCGATCAGAATGACGTCGGGGGCCTGCCTCAGCGTGTTTTTCAGCGCGTCTTCATAGCTTAGCGTATCGACGCCGACTTCGCGCTGGTTGACCAGCGATTTTTTATGCGGGTGGATATACTCGATAGGGTCTTCGATGGTAATGATATGACCGGATGCGTTGCTGTTGCGGTAATCGATCAGAGCCGCCAGCGAAGTCGATTTGCCGGAGCCTGTGCCGCCGACGAACAGGATCAGGCCGCGCTTTTCCATGATGGATTTTTTCAGTACCGGAGGCAGCCCCAGTTTATCGGCATTGGGAATATCGACCTTGATGTTGCGGATGACCAGCGCCAGACTGTTGCGCTGCTTGAAAATATTGACGCGAAAGCGGCCGATGCCGGGTTCGGAAAGCGCCAGGTTCATTTCGGGCACCTGTTCGAACGCCTTTTGCTGTTCTTCATCCATCAGGCTGTAAGCGATTTCCTTGATGCGTTCACGGGTCAGCTTGATGTTTTCCAAAGGCTTCAGCGAGCCTTCGAATTTGGCGGCCGGCGGCGCATCCACGGTCAGGTAAAGGTCGGAGCCGTCTTTGTGGACCAAAATTTTAAGGTAGTCTTTGAATTCCATATTGCAATCGATGCCGAGAATAATGATTAAACCTTAAAGTTTAGGTGATGACTTACAGAAGTTGAAGTGGCATTGCCGAATAAACGGGTATAATAGGCCCATTTTTTAATATTTTTTGAGCGTTATGAGTCAACAAAGAAAAGCGGTAGCGTTGATTTCCGGAGGACTGGATTCAATGCTGGCGGCGAAGACAATTCTGGAGCAGGGGGTGCAGGTTGAAGGCATCAACTTCTTTACCGGTTTTTGCGTGGAAGGCCACACGCATGCCATCCGGGCAAAGGACAAGGCCAAACCCAAGCGCAATAATTCATTATGGGTTGCGGAACAGCTGGGCATCAAGCTGCATATCATCGATGTGATCGAGGAATACAAGGATGTGCTGATCAATCCGAAGCACGGCTATGGCGCCAACATGAACCCGTGCCTGGACTGCAAGATTTTCATGGTCAACAAGGCCAAGCAGTGGATCGCCGAGAACGGCTTCGATTTCATCATTACCGGCGAAGTGATCGGCCAGCGGCCGATGTCGCAGCGCAAGGAAACCATGCCGATCGTCGCGCGCGAGTCCGGCGCCGACGACTTGCTGCTGCGGCCTCTGTGCGCGAAGAATCTGCCGCCTACCTTGCCGGAGCGCGAAGGCTGGGTCGATCGTGAAAAACTGCATGGTTTCAGCGGCCGCTCGCGCAAGCCGCAGATGGCGCTGGCCGAACACTACGGTTTCAGCGAGTACGCGCAGCCGGCCGGCGGCTGCTGTTTTCTGACCGACGCCAGCTATTCGGCCAAACTGGTCGATTTATGGCAGGCCCGCGACAACAATAAAGCCTATGACTTGGACGATGTAATGCTGCTGAAAGTCGGCCGCCATATCCGGCCCAGGCCGAATTTCAAAATGATCGTCGCCAGGGAAGAGGGCGAGGGCCGTTTTCTGCAGGGCTATAAAAAAGAATTCATGACCATGAGCAGCACGAGCCATAGCGGGCCATTGGTGCTGATCGACGGCTCGCCGTCCGACGAGGATTTGCAATTGGCGGCCGCCATTACCGCGCGCTACGGCCAGGGCCGTGAGGCCGATCGCGTCGATGTCAGCATCACGGACAAGGACGGCTCGACAAGAACGGTTCAGGTCAAGCCGTTGCCCGCCGATCAGATTCCGGAGGCATGGTTCATATGACGAGAGAGACGTTAAATGCCCGGCGCCTGCTGTGCCCCTTGCCGGTCATCCGCACGCAGGACAAGGTCAAGCAGCTCAAGGCCGGCGATCAGCTTGAGGTGATCGGCACCGATCCGGGCGTCATGCAGGACATTCCGGCCTGGTGCCGCATCAATGGTCACAAGGTGCTGGAAACCCAGGCCGATGACGGCGAATACGTCATTGTGCTGGAAGTGGGCGGCTAATGGCTGAAGTCTGTGATGCGGCAACCGCGGATAAGCTGAAAGCCCGGGCGACCTATGTCGGGGCGCTGGTCAATATTATCCAGACCGGTATTAAAATCGGTTTCGGCATCCTGGGCCAATCGGCCGCATTAATCGCCGACGGCATTCATTCCCTGTCGGATCTGCTGAGCGATCTGCTGGTGATTATCGCCATCAAGCTGGGCAGCCGCGAGGCGGATCATGAGCATCCTTACGGCCATCGCCGTTTTGAGACCATAGCGACGGTCATTCTGGGCATCGGCCTGATCGCCGTCGCCGGCGCCATCGTCTGGCATGTGCTGGAGCGCATCGCGGCGCCGGAAACCTTGTTGGTGCCGGATGCCACTACCTTGGGGGTCGCGGCCATTTCCATTCTGATTAATGAATGGCTGTATCACTACACCAGGCGCATCGCCAAAAAGACCCGTTCGAAGCTATTGCTGGCCAATGCCTGGCACCAGCGTAGCGACGCCCTGTCTTCGGTGGTCGTGCTCGGGGGCATAGCAGCCGTGCTGCTGGGCTACCCTTTCGCCGATGCGATTGCCGCCGTGCTGGTCGCGCTGATGGTGGCCAAGATCGGCTTGAATCTGGTGTTCGAGAGCATTAAGGAACTGGTCGATACCTCCTTGCCGCCGGAAATGGTCGCCGAAATCCGCGCGGCAATCCACCGCGTCGACGGCGTCGAGGGCATTCATCTGCTGCGCACGCGGCAAATGGGCGAGGACGCCTATATCGATGCCCATATCGTCGTCGATCCGCGCATAACCGTGTCGGAAGGCCACATGATCGGTGATGCGGTCAGGGATGATCTGGTCAGGCGCTTCGATGATGTCATGGATGTGCTGGTGCATGTCGATCCCGAGGATGACGAGGGGGTGCAGGATCAGTCCAGGCCGCTGTTGCGCAGCGATGTACAACGGCTGTTGGAACACTATCTGGCCGACATCAAGCCGTCTATCGAGGATTTCAGGATCCATTATCTCGATGGACAGATTGAAGTTGAAGTCATCTTGCCTTTTGCTATCTGCGAGCAGGCGCAGCGTCTGGAGCAAATCAAAAAACAGTGCGCGCTGATGAGCGCGGACATTAAAAAAATTGATCAAGTTTTCGTTTTTTTCAAAACCTAAGAAGGACTAAATCATGGCAGTACTCCCTCAGGGGCACCATTTTCCGGATATGAGTGAGGTGGCAGGGATCGCGCTGGGCACCGCCTGCGCGGGCATCAAACAGACCGAACGCGATGATATTTTAGTGATACAGATGCCGGAAAACACAAGCTGCGCGGCGGTATTCACGCAAAATGCCTTCTGCGCCGCACCCGTGCATGTGGCGAAAGCGCATCTGAATAATGCGCCGCGCTGGCTGCTGGTCAATTCCGGCAATGCCAATGCCGGCACCGGCGATCAGGGCATGCGCGACGCCCTGGCGACCTGCGCCGATCTGGCCGAGGCGGCGGGCGGTGCTGCCGGTCAGGTGCTGCCTTTCTCAACAGGGGTCATCGGCCAGTCCCTGCCAGTCGATAAAATCAAAGCCGCCTTGCCGGTCGCCGTGCACAATCTTTCGCCTAAGCACTGGGACAAGGCCGCACGCGCAATCATGACCACCGACACATTTCCCAAAGGCGTATCCAAGGTCTGCACGATTGCCGGTCAGCCGGTCACGATCAACGGCATTTCCAAAGGCGCCGGCATGATTCAGCCGAACATGGCGACGATGCTGGGTTTTATGGCCACGGATGCGAACATAAAGCAGCCGCTTTTGCAGCAGTGTCTGGCTCAGGCTGTCGAACTGTCGTTTAACCGTATCACCGTCGACGGCGACACTTCGACCAACGATGCCTGCGTCCTGATTGCCAGTGGTTGTTCAGCGGCGCCGGAAATCGAGGAAGATAGCGATCATTACCGGATTTTTGCCGAGGCCGTCATGGAAGTCTGCAAGCAACTGGCCGAAGCCATCGTCAGGGACGGCGAAGGGGCCACCAAGCTGATGCGTATCGTGGTCAAACAGGCGGCAACTGATGAGGAAGCCGTGCGCGTCGGCAAGACCATCGCGCATTCGCCGCTGGTCAAGACCGCTTTTTTCGCCAGCGATCCCAACTGGGGGCGGATTCTGGCTGCCGTGGGCCGGGCCGGTGTGGAAAACATGGATCTGGACAAGGTGGAGATTTATCTGGACCAGGTCTGTATCGTCAGAAACGGCGGGCGGGCTGACGACTATACCGAGGAAGCCGGCCAACGGGTCATGGACCAGCAGGAAATCACCGTGACGGTGGCGCTGGGGCGCGGCGAAGCCAGTCAGGAAATTCTGACCTGCGATTTTTCCTACGATTATGTCAAGATCAATGCTGAATATAGAACTTAACGAGCGGGATCATGCGTCTTTATACTCGACGAGTAGCGATAGGTTGATATGAAGCCTCTTCAGGTTGCCGTTGGCGTGGTAAAAGACACGGCAGGACGGATTCTGATTTCGCTGCGGGACCGGTCCTTGCATCAAGGCGGTCTGTGGGAATTTCCGGGCGGCAAAATTGAGCCCATGGAAACGGTCGAACAGGCGTTACGCCGCGAGCTCAAGGAGGAGCTCGATATTGCCGTCGAGGTCGCCTGTCCGCTTATTTCCCTGGAACATCAATACCCTGATTTGGCAGTCCAGCTGCATGTCTTTCTGGTGGAGCAGTTCTCGGGCCGCGCCAGAGGCTGTGAAGGCCAGCCGTTTAAATGGGTGGCTCCCGATGAACTGGATAACTATGCGTTTCCGGCAGCCAATGGTCCCATTATCATGGCGGCCCGGTTGCCGGCGTATTATGCGATTCTGGATGATGCCGATGAGTCGAAGTTGCTGGCTAATCTGCAAAAAATATTGAACCGGGGCGTCAAACTGGTACAGGCGCGACTGAAGTCCTTACCCTTTTTTGCCGTCCAGGCGTTTACCGATCGGGCTTATCCTTTGTGCAAGCGGCATGGCGCTCTGTTGCTGATGAATTCGGCTGTGGAGGGAGCCTATGAACTCCCTGTCGACGGCGTCCATTTAACCGGCAGGCATTTAATGGCGCTGGAAAAACGGCCTGCCCACATCAAATGGCTGGCGGCTTCCTGTCATAGTCTTCAGGAACTGCGGCATGCGCAGGCCATCGGCATTGATTTTGTCGTTTTGGCGCCCGTGTTGCCCACTCAAACGCATCCGGGGGCGCCGGCGCTCGGCTGGCGGCAATTCAGCGAGATGGTCTCCGAAGTGAATTTGCCTGTTTACGCCCTGGGCGGCATGTCATTATCGTGTCTTATGACGGCGCGGCAGGCTGGCGGGCAGGGGATTGCCGCAATCAGAGGCTTTCTGGATTAATCAGTGCCGGAATGTATCATGGTTATCGCCGTCGTCCTCGGACAAGGGTTCTCCAGGAATCTTTTTTTCTTCCATGGCCCATTCTCCCAGATCGATCAGTTTGCAGCGTTCGCAGCAGAAGGGCTTGAATTTCTGCTCCGGCGTCCAGGGCACGGGGCGTTTGCATGTGGGACATTTGACGATAAGCGGTTTGTCGGATGTTGGCATCAAAACAGACAGCAGGTTAAGGAGAAAGGAATGTCATCAGGTGTTTGAGTCGGGCGCTTGTTATCGGAAGACGGTGCCATGAACCGAATGGTGCAACGGTGTTTGCCGCCGCTGATTTCCGCAAAACAAGGGATGGATTTATCCACGCTCACTTTCAGCAACTGGAAAGGCTGGCTTCTGTCCAGCGATAACTGAAAAAAGCCGGCTTCAGCAACTTCCCGGGTCGGTGCGTTGCTGTTGCGTATAAAGCCGAGTATCAGGTCGATGGCCGTGTAAATGTCCATGAACGGCCGGCTCCATTGCTCCAGGTCTTTCAAACGTATGGGTTCATCCTGTTCCAGCCAGTAATGGAATTCAGGCAGATCGAAACAACAGGTGCCCCCGGGGATCGAGCTGCGTTGAGCGATGCTTTGGAACAAGTCGCTTTCCATGACGTTAATGCCGATTTTGCCGCTGACGGCATAAAGCCGCTTGCTGGTCTGGGTGACTTGTTGCAGCAGTTGCGTCAGTTTCTCCTTATCTACGCCATCGCTGTTGGCGACTTTGTTCAATACTTTGGCATGACGGTCCAGTTCCTTCAGAATTTCCGATTTCAGGTCGTTGCGCCTGAAAATCATCATGATGTCAAGCAGGACGTTAAGTGCGGCACGTTTGTCATCGACTGTCGGTCCGACCAGAAAATGACTGAATTGTTGGAACAGCTGTTCAAGCCGTATGAAAACCCGGATTCGTTCATTGAGTGGAAATTCATAGGTAATATTGGTATTCACGAATAGGTGTATCCTAGCTGGCGCTTAATAAGAGGTATAAATTGTGCAGTTTTTTGACCTGTTCTGCAAGTCCGTAATCAGATACGGAATTGTCGATAAGATCATCCGCATGCGATTTTCTATAGGCGCGTGATACTTGGCTGTCCAGGATGGATTGGATTCTTTCGAGGGTAAGATGGTCGCGTTTTTGAACGCGTGCTATCTGTATTTCGACCGGGCAATCGACCACCAGTACCCGGTCGACAAAATGGGCCATATTGGTTTCGAACAATAAGGGTATGGCGATGATGCAGTAGGGCGCATTCAGTTTTTCAAGTTCCGCTTGTATGGATTGGTAAACCAGCGGGTGAAGAATGGCTTCGAGCTTTTGTTTTTGGGCCGGATCGGAAAATACGATTTCCCTGAGCCGGGCTCTGTTCAGTGAACCATCCGGATGAAGTATATCGGCGCCGAATTGGTGTCGTATCTGCTCGAGCGCGGGCTGGCCCTTGCCGACCAGTTCGTGCGCTATCTGATCGGCATCGATAATGGGACTGCCGTGTTCGGCGAACAGGTGCGCGACGGTTGTTTTGCCGCAACCGATACCGCCGGTCAGACCGATTTTAAGCATGTCTCTATAAACCTACTGTTGCAAGATAGAGCCGGTTGATGTCATTGCCCCATAGCAAGGCGATCCATCCCGCCATTGCCAGGTAAGGGCCGAACGGGATCGGGATCCTATGGTCGCGTTTGACAAAAACGACCATGGCAATGCCTATGACCGACCCCACCAGCGATGACAATAAAATAATAACGGGCAGGCTCTGCCAGCCCAGCCAGGCGCCGAATAAAGCCAGTAATTTAAAATCGCCATAACCCATGCCTTCTTTACCCGTCGCCAGTTTGAACAGATGGTAAACAGTCCACAGCGCCAGATAACCGGCAATAGCTCCTATGATACTGGCGTGCGTGTCGGCAAATAGTGCAAACAGGCTCAAAAATAATCCCACCCACAATGTCGGTAAGGTGATGGAATCCGGCAATAACTGGTGGTCGATGTCGATAAAGCTCAGTGCAATCAACGACCAGGTCAGCGCCAGGGCAAAAACGGTCTGTGGCGTATAACCGAAATGCCAGGCCACAATCGCCGAGGCAATGGCCGTGAAAGTTTCAATAAGCGGATAGCGCCAGGAAATGGGAGTCTGGCATTGCGCGCATTTGCCTTTAAGAAATACATAGCTGATAACCGGGATATTTTGGTAGGGCTTGATAGGCGTATTGCAGTTTGGGCAGCGCGATAAGGGCAGGGACAGATTAAAGGGCTCCGTTTCAGATTCTTCATCCTGCTGTAGTTCCAGGTAATCCATGCATTCCTTTTTCCAGTTGCGCTGCATCATGATCGGCAACCGGTAAATGACGACATTGAGAAAACTGCCGACCATTAAGCCGATAATACCCGCCAGCGCGGATAGGATATAAGGTGAATTTAAAAGGGTACTCAGCTGTTGCATCATGTGTTTCAGGAAAAAGATACGCTCCATGTGCTGGAGCGTAGGTTGAACGGTTATCGTTTTTTTGCGGCTATAAATGTTAGCCCACAGCGGCGCCGAGTTTGAAAATAGGCAGGTACATGGCCACGATCAGGCCGCCGACCAGAACGCCTAAAACCGCCATAATGATCGGTTCCATCAGGCTGCTTAAATTATCGACCAGATTGTCGACCTCCTCTTCATAAAAATCGGCGACTTTGGACAACATGGCGTCGAGGGAGCCTGATTCCTCACCGATGGCGACCATCTGTATGACCATGTGAGGGAAAAGCTCGGCCTGCTGCATGGCAAATTGCAGCCGTTGCCCCATGGCCACTTCCTCGCGCATTTTTAACACGGCGTCGGCATAGATGATATTGCCGCAGGCGCCGGCTACCGATTCCAGGGCTTCCACCAGCGGCACGCCGGCCGCCGACATTGTGGACAGGGTTCTGGCAAAGCGGGCGATGGCCGATTTATTTAAAATCATGCCAACTATGGGTATTTTCAATAACATCTTATCCATGAAATGATTGAAGGGGCGCGAGCGTTTTTTGAAAAAAATAAACGTGTAGATTGCCCCGCCGATGCTGCCGAATAACAGCCACCACCATTCCTGCATCCATTCCGATATGCCGATGACAAATTTTGTGAAAGCCGGCAAATCGGCGCCAAAGCTCTGAAAAAGTTCTTCAAACACAGGCACGACGAAAAGCAGCAGAATAGCCGTGACAATAAACGCCACGACCAGCACCGCAATGGGATACGTCAGCGCCTTCTTGATCTTCTTTTTCAGGGATTCGGTTTTTTCCTTGTAGGTCGCGATCTTGTCCAGCAGGGATTCCAGCACCCCCGCCTGCTCGCCGGCCTCAACCAGGTTGCAGAACAGCTCATCAAAATGCAGCGGCCTTTTATTGAGCGCTTCGGCCAATGTAGAGCCGCCCTCGATGTCGGCTTTGATTTCCAGCAGCATCTTCTGCATGCTGGGGTTGTCGTGCCCCTTGCCGATAATGTCGAAAGACTGCACCAAAGGCACGCCCGCTTCCAGCATCGTCGCCAGTTGCCGGGCGAAGACCGCTATATCGCCCGGTGTGATTGACTGGACTCTGGCGGTGAATAAGGGCTTGGGTTTTTTCTTGAGTTTGGTTACGCGTATACCCATGCGCCTCAGGTCGGTTCTGGCTATTATCTCGCTTTTCGCCGTGATCTGGCCTTTAGTCTTTTTTCGGGCTTTATCGACGCCTTCCCAGATGAAATCCAGTTGTTCAATTTGTTCTGCCATAGTTATTCCTTCGTTACGCGGTCAATTTCTTCCAGAGTAGTAATACCCATACGAACTTTGTTCAATCCCGATGCGCGCAAATCATTAATACCTTCGGATTTGGCCTGCTCAGCCAGTTGCATGGCATTGCCGCCTTCAAGAATCAGCGCGCGCATTTTTTCACTCAATGTCATCACCTGATAAATGCCGACGCGGCCTTTATAGCCGTTGGTGCAATGGTCGCAGCCTACGGAATTGAAAATCTGGAGTCCGTCCAGTTCTTCTTCTTTAAAGCCGGCGGAAATCAGGACCTTGGCCGGATAATTGGCCGGTTTCTTGCAATGTTCGCATACGCGCCGCGCCAGGCGTTGCGCCATGATCAGGTTAACGGCGGAAACGATATTGAAGGGCGGAATACCCATTTGCATGAGGCGGTTCAGTGTTTGCGGCGCATCGTTGGTATGCAGGGTCGATAACACCAAATGCCCTGTCTGTGCGGCTTTAACGGCGATTTCCGCGGTTTCCAGGTCGCGAATCTCGCCGACCATGATGATATCGGGATCCTGGCGCAGAAAGGCGCGCAGGGCTGAAGCGAAGGTCAGGCCGGCCTTGACATTCATATTGACCTGATTGATGCCTTCCACCGTGATTTCAACAGGGTCCTCGGCCGTGGAGATATTGCGTTCAATGCTGTTAAGAATATTCAGGCCGGTGTACAGCGTGACCGTTTTACCGCTGCCGGTCGGACCGGTAACGAGGACCATGCCGTAGGGCCTGTGGATGGCCTCAAGAAACAGTTTTTCCTGTTCCGGTTCAAAACCCAGCTTTTCGATGCCGATTTGAGCGCTGGTCGGGTCCAGAATACGCAGAACGACTTTTTCACCGAACAGTGTAGGGCAGGTATTGACACGAAAATCAATCGCCCGGTGTTTCGATAAAGTCATTTTAATGCGGCCATCCTGCGGGACCCGGCGTTCGGCAATATCCATTTTGGCCATGACTTTGATGCGGGAAATGATGCGGGTCGCGATACTGGCCGGCGGACTGGCGACTTCATGCAGGATGCCGTCAGACCGGAAACGTATGCGGAAGTTTTTTTCATAAGGTTCCAGGTGAATGTCCGAGGCGCCTTTTTTTATCGAATCCAGCAGGATTTTATTAACGAAGCGGACAATGGGGGCATCGTCAACGTCGGAATTGCCGTCATCCTTAGCCATGTCCTCATCGCCAGCGGCGATGTTCAGGTTGTCCAGATCCTCGTCGAGAAGATCTTTCATGGATAAGTCCGCCGCGGCATCCAAAGACGTTTCGATCGCCTTGACGAGCTTGTTTTCCTCAACCAGTATGGTTTCGGGATTAAGCCGGCTTTGGAACTTGATGTCATCCAGCGCCTGGAAGTTAGTCGGATCGGAGACGGCGATAAATAGCGTTTTGCCGCGCGTAAAAAGCGGCAGGACATGATGCTGGCGTATCAGTTTTTCGCTGATCACTTTGACCGGCAGGCTGCGGCAGTCTATGGCGTCAAGATCAAAGAAAGGGATGCCGAACTCAAGAGACGCTTTTGTGGCGACGGCTTTGCTGTCAATAAGATTGTTGGACACCAGGTAGGTTATGAGCGGGATTTTCTTTTTTTGCGCTTCCTGGAGATGGCTTTGGGCTTCGTTTTCGGATAGCAGGCCGCCTTGAATTAAGCACTTTGCGAGACCATTGAATTGTAGATCGGTTAATACGGTAGCCATGCGATGATTGGGTTAATGCAACTGTATAGGCAAATATAGATGAAATAAGAGGTTTGTCCAATAATAGGCACGGGCGGAAGCGCTTTCGCCCGTGCCTGGCGCTTTTATAAAGCCTGGATTTTGCGGTGCTGTTCTTCGAGATTGTTCAGCGAGGAGCGTAAATCGGCCAGTTTGGCTTTTTCTTTGTCAATGACATCGGCCGGCGCTTTGTCGATGAAGGCCGGATTGCTTAATTTGCCTTCGATTCTGGGCAGTTCCTTGATGATTTTCTGAATTTCCTTGTCCAGTCGCGCCAGTTCGGCTGCCTTGTCGATCAGGCCGGCCATCGGAATCAGGATCTTCATCTCGCCGACCAGCGCGATAGCCGATTCGGGCGCCGTTTCGTCGGCATCGAGCCAATTGATCGATTCGAGACGGCCCAGTTTCAGCAAATAGATTTGATTGTTGGCTAAACTGGTTCTGTCCGCATCGGAACCGTTCTGCAGCAGGACCGGCAGCGGTTTGCCCGGTGCGATGTTCATCTCGCCGCGGATACGGCGCACGCCCAGGATGAAGTTCATGACCCAGTTGATTTCAGCAATGGCAGTCGTATCGATCTGAGCTTCATCGGATTTCGGGTACGGCTGCAGCATGATGGTTTCGGCCTCGATTCCGGCCAATGGCGCAACGCGCTGCCAGATTTCCTCGGTAATGAACGGCATCAATGGATGCGCAAGGCGCAGCACGTTTTCCAGTACCGTCAACAGCGTACGGCGCGTGCCGAGTTGTAGCGCCTCATTGTCAGACTGCAGCGAAATCTTGGCCAGCTCCAGATACCAGTCGCAGTATTCGTTCCAGGTGAACTCATAAATGGCCTGGGCCGCCAGATCGAAACGGTAGTTGTCGATGGCGTTGGATGTTGTCGCGATGACCTGATGCAGTCGGGCGGTGATCCAGCGGTCGACCTGCGTGTATTCGCAAGCGCCTGACAGGCCGTTATCCTGGCCTTCGGTATTCATCAGCACGTAGCGTGCGGCGTTCCAGAGCTTGTTGCAGAAATTGCGGTAGCCTTCGGTACGTGCCAGGTCGAAGCGGATGTCGCGGCCGGTCGAAGCCAGCGAGGCGAACGTGAAGCGCAAGGCGTCGGTGCCGAAAGACGGAATGCCGTCCGGGAACTGTTTGCGCGTGGCCTGCTCGATCTTTTTGGCCAGATGCGGCTGCATCATGCCCGAGACGCGTTTGGCGACCAGGGTTTCCAGATCGATGCCGTCGATGATGTCGATGGGATCGAGCACGTTGCCCTTGGATTTGGACATTTTCTGGCCTTCGGCATCGCGTACCAGGCCGTGAATGTAGACTTCCCGGAACGGCACATCGTCCTGGAATTTCAGCCCCATCATAATCATGCGCGCGACCCAGAAGAAGATGATGTCGAAGCCGGTGACCAGCACGCTGGTCGGATAATGCCGGGCCAGTTCGGGCGTGTTGTCGGGCCAGCCCAGCGTCGAGAACGGCCACAGGGCGGACGAGAACCAGGTGTCGAGCACGTCTTCATCCTGTCTCAGCACGTAGTCGGCCGGCAGATTGTGCGTGGCGCGGACTTCCTGTTCCGAGCGGCCGACATAGGTGTTGCCCTGATCGTCGTACCAGGCCGGAATCCGGTGCCCCCACCAGATCTGCCGGGAAATGCACCAGTCCTGAATGTTGCGCATCCAGTCGAAATAGGTGTTTTTCCAGTTGTCGGGCACGAATTTGATCGCGCCGGTTTCAACGGCCTCGATGGCCGGCTTGGCCAGCGGCTCGACCCTGACGTACCACTGATCGGTCAGCAGCGGCTCGATGACGCTGCCGGTGCGATCGCCGCGCGGCACCATCAGTTTGTGGTCGACGATTTTTTCCAGCAGGCCCTGGGCGTCCAGGTCGGCGACCATCTGCTTGCGCGCCTCGAAGCGGTCCAGACCGACGTATTTCGCCGGGAGCAGGTCCCCTTCCGTGTCCAGATTGGCGCGCACGGTGGCGTCGACCGTGAAGATATTGATCAGGCCGCCGTGCGGCAGTTCGCTGATGGCTGATGCATTACGGTGCCTTGTCCACACCTCGTAGTCGTTGAAATCATGCGCCGGCGTGATCTTGACGCAGCCGGTGCCGAACTCGGGATCGACATATTCATCGGCAATGATGGGGATGCGCCGGCCGGTCAGCGGCAGTTCGACAAATTCGCCGATCAGGTGCTTGTAGCGCTCGTCATTCGGATGAATCGCGACGGCGGCATCGCCGAGCAGGGTTTCCGGGCGCGTCGTGGCCACAATCAGATGGCCCTGGCCATTGGACAGCGGATAGCGCATGTGCCACATCGAGCCGTTTTCCTCTTCCGACAGCACCTCCAGGTCCGAGACCGCCGTATGCAGCACCGGGTCCCAGTTCACCAGGCGCTTGCCGCGGTAGATCAGGCCTTCTTCATACAGGCGGATAAAGACTTCCTGGACAGCTTCGGACATGCCCTCGTCCATGGTGAAGCGTTCCCGGTTCCAGTCCAGCGACGAGCCCATGCGGCGCAGCTGGCGTGTGATCGTGCCGCCTGATTGCTCCTTCCATTCCCAGATTTTTTCGATGAATTTTTCGCGGCCGTAGTCGTGGCGGGTCTTGCCTTCGGCATCGATCAGGCGCTCGACGACCATCTGCGTGGCGATGCCGGCATGGTCGGTGCCGGGCTGCCACAAGGTGCTGCAGCCTTTCATGCGATGGTAACGCGTCAGCGCATCCATGATCGTGTCCTGAAACGCGTGCCCCATATGCAAACTGCCGGTCACATTGGGCGGCGGGATCATGATGCAATAAGATTCACCGTCCTCTCTGGCTGCAAAATAGCCTTTTTCTTCCCAGGTTTGATACCAGCGTTGTTCGATTGAATGGGGTGCGTATGTTTTTTCCATGGATGATTGTTATTTCTCGTAAGGGTAATTTGTTTAAGGCGTAAGGTAACGTTATACCTTATGCCTTGAGTTTTCATGCTCAATTTTATGTGTGCTAATGGCCAGTCCCCGCTGTTGGTATTGGCGATAGCGCTGCCTGCCGGCGGCCTTGGTTGTTTCGCTGTTGTCGAGAATTTCCAGCAGGCGTTCGATCCGGTCAAGCTCCCGCGGGCATTGCGAGGACAGATTAATCACGGTTCTCTGCCAGCTTTCAGGCGCCTGTCGAGAACCGATCAGGATCACGTTGTCAAGATCTGGCCGTTCGCCTGCATAGACCTGATGGGGTATGAAACTACCTGCCCTGAAAGTCCAGAGCAGGTTGTCCATGATTTCGCTTTGTTCGTCCGAGTCGGTCAGCACATAACAGAAATGGCCGCTGCGATAGGCTTTCTCTATCAGTTTGCAGGCGAACAGATAGCGTTCCTGTAACGAAAGAGACGGCAATATATAGAAGCTGACTTCCGGCATGCGCTTTTAAGCCTTGGGCGTGCGGTTGATCAAGTATTGGCACAAAAGCGGAACAGGGCGGCCGGTCGCGCCTTTGGTCTGGCCGGTGCGCCAGGCGGTGCCGGCGATATCCAGATGCGCCCAGCGGAAGTTTTCGGCGAAACGCGACAGAAAGCAGGCCGCCGTAATAGTGCCGGCATCCTTGCCGCCGATATTGGCCATGTCGGCGAAGTTGGATTTGAGCAGCTCCTGGTATTCTTCCCACAGCGGCAGGCGCCAGAGACTGTCGGTGGCCGTCTCGCTGGCCGCGAGCAGTTCATTGCACAATCTGTCGTCGTTGCCGAGCAGGCCGCTGGGCACGCGGCCCAAAGCCACCAGGCAGGCGCCGGTCAAGGTCGCCAGGTCGATCACGACATCGGGATTATAGCGTTCCGCATAGGTCAGCGTATCGCAAAGAATCAGGCGGCCTTCGGCGTCCGTGTTCAGGACTTCGATGGTCTTGCCGGACATGCTGGTCAGAATGTCGCCCGGCTTGTTGGCATTGCCGTCGGGCAGGTTTTCCGATGAGGGGATCAGACCGACGATGTTAAGCGGCAGATCCATTTGCGCGGCGGCCAGGAACGTGCCGAGAACGGCCGCGCCGCCGCACATGTCGTATTTCATTTCATCCATGCCCGCCCCCGGTTTCAGGGAAATGCCGCCGGCATCAAAGGTGAGCCCTTTGCCGATCAGAACGATGGGCTTGCCGTTTTTGTCGCCGCCATGATATTCCAGCGCAATCAGCTTGGCAGGCTGGCGGCTGCCGCGCGAGACCGACAGCAAAGCCCCCATGCCCAGCTTCTCCATGTCGGATTCTTCCAGCACGCTGACCGTCAGTTTGTCGAATTTTTTGCCCAATTCGGCCGCCTGGCCGGCAAGAAAGGTCGGGGTGCAGATATTGCCCGGCAGGTCGGCCAGGTGTTTGGCCAGATTCACCCCGTCGGCAATCGCGCGCCCTTGTTCCAGTCCCGCTTGCGCCAGGGCGCTCTCGCTTTGCGGCGCGCAGATGGCTACCCGTTCAATCTTGCTTTCCGTTTCCTTGTCGGATTTCAGTTCTGTGAATTGATAGGCGGCATCGCTGAAGACTTCGATGATTTGACGGGTTTTCCATTGCCAATCACCGGCTGTCACATCACATTCGGCCAGGCAACAGGCGACGGATTTTATTTGCGGCTTTTTCAGGCTGTTGATGGCCGCCGCCAGCGCCTTGCGGTAATTCTTGCCCGATAAAGACTCTTTTTTGCCCAGGCCGACCAGCAAAATGCGTTCGATAGAGCTGTCGGGGATGACGTTGATCAAGAGCGTTTCACCATTTTTTCCGCTGATATCGCCGCGGCTGACGATGTTGCTGATGATTCCCTGAGTGCTGTTGTCAAGGGTCATGGCCGCCGGGGTCAGTTGCTGGTCCTCGTAAACGCCGACAATGATGCAGTCAGATTGCAGTTTTTCTAAAGGCGTGATTTCTATAGAATAGTCCATAATTTTTATCGTGTAGTTGCGAGAGAATGAGTATCTTGACAAGGGGCCGTCTGTACGCCGTTTTCAAGATGGGCTGTTTAGTTTTGAATTATACAACACAAATTTATTTTGATGGGGAGACAGGCTTGGGAGCAGATTGGCCGCAAGGCTATAAAAGGGAACGGCGTCCGTTGATTACCGTTCTGGACCGATTGATTATGCGCGATTTGATCAAAACATTGCTAGCTGTTTTGACCGTGATTGTCGTGATTATCGTCAGTCGGAGGTTTATCAAAATCCTGGATAAGGCGATTGAAGGACAGGTGTCGAACGAAACCCTGCTGAGCATTCTGGGCCTGAAAATGGTCGTTGCCAGCATTTCTTTCCTGCCGGCCGCTTTATTCATGGCGGTGTTGATGGTACTGGGCCGCATGTATCGGGACCAGGAAATGTCGTCGATTGCGTCCGCCGGAGGCGGGGCCGGCACTATTTACCGGGCCGTGTTCCTGCTGGTTTTCCCGTTGAGTGTCGTGTCCGCGGGGTTGTCGCTGTATGTGGCTCCCTGGGCCGAAGCCAAGACCGAGGAAATAATGCATCAGGACGAGCAGTCCGCCGATATCAGGGGCGTCGCGGCTGGCAAGTTCAGCGAATACAGTCAGGGCGACCTGGTTTTTTATGTGGAAAAGATCGGTGACGATAAAAAAATGCACAAGGTGTTCGTGCAACAGAGGCAGCTTAACGGCAAGCTGGCCACGATCAACTCTGAAGCCGGCCGGCTGGAGGAACTGGAGGGCGGCCGCTACATGATACTGGAGCATGGCGAGCGTATCCTGGGGATGCCGGGCGCATTGGATTATGTGATTGAAAATTTCGTCGAATATGCCGTCAGAATCGAAGAGAGAAGCTCGGTCATCAATACCAGCCGGGAAGCGGTGGCGATGGATGTGCTATGGAATTCCGAAGTCATACGCGATGTCGCCGAGCTGCAACGCCGCTATTCGATCCCTTTAAGCATGATTTTTCTTAGTTTCCTTGCCGTGCCGTTGGCACAAAGCGCGCCGCGGGGCGGTGTTTACGGTAATATGACGATCGCCTTTTTAATCTATTTCAGTTACGGGAATCTCATCCGCGTCAGTCAAAGCTGGGTCATCAATGAAACGATACCGGTCTGGCTGGGAGGCATTGGGGTGTATTGGATATTGGCGTTGGTCGGTGTGGGACTTTTGATAAAGCTGTATGGATGGCAGTGGGTGATGATGAAACTCAGGGAAAAGGTGGCGAGATGAATGTCCTGACTCGGTATATCGTCATAGAGATTTTAAAAGGCTCGCTTATTGCCATTTTGTTACTGTTGACCCTGTTTAACCTGTTTACCTTCAGTGATGAGTTAAAGGATCTGGGCAAGGGCCATTATGGCCTGAATGAAATTTTTTCTTATCTGGCCCTGACTTCGCCGCGGGTCTTTTATGAATTGATGCCATCGTCGGCCTTGCTGGGCAGCCTGTTCATATTGGGGTCCATGGGTAATAACCGTGAATTGATTGCCATGCGCGCGGCGGGTCTGTCCGTTTTGGGCATCATTAAAGCGGTCATGCTGTCCGGTGCGATTTTAGTGATGATTTCCATCGTCGTCGGCGAATTTGTGGCGCCACTGGCGGAACGCACGGCGCAGATGATCAAGTCCACGGCCCAGCATGAGCAGGTGACCATGGATTATCGCTATGGCCTTTGGCTGCGCGAAGACAGGAAGTTCATTAATGTCCGGCAAATTGTCGATGACGGGCATCTTGTGGATATCACTATCCATGAGCTGGATGATCAAGACCGTTTGCGCCAGACCCTGCATGCGGATAAGGCGACGTTTCTGAAGGGGCAGCAATGGAAACTGGAAGGTATCAGGCAATCGGTGATTTCAAAAGAATTAATGACCGCCAGTACCCGGGGCGAACTAGTCTGGCAGTCCTCGATCGCGCCGGATTTATTGAAAATTGTGGTGGTAAGTCCCGATAACATGTCGCTCTATGATCTGGGCAAGTACATTGGTTTTCTGAAGGAAAATCATCAAAAAGCCCATATCTTTGAAATGGCATTCTGGGGCCGCGTAGTGAACCCTTTAGTCACCTTTGTCATGCTGCTGGTTTCCGCGCCGTTTGTGATTGGCGTTAAACGGGGCGTCAGTGTCGGCGCCAGGATGATGATAGGGGTCATTATCGGTATGGGATTTAACATTTTCGACAAAATTGTCGGTCATGTCGGGCTGATCTACGATCTCAACCCCCCGCTCATGGCGATTTTACCCAGCCTGACGGTCTTGGCGCTGGCGCTGTCGGCCCTGCGGCGCGTGCAATAATGAGTGCGCGGGGCAGCCTGCATGCAGATGCTGTCCCGCTTCATATCACTCTCCGAAGGTTTTCCATAAGCGGCGAGGAAGCGCCAAAAATATTATAAAAAACACGACTATACTGATACGTCTTGCTAGTGAATATTTTGTATATTGTGAGGATGTAAAATGGAAAATCCAAGATTCAGGACGGCGCCGGATATAACCGATTATAAAATTCCTTTTGCGGTGAATGAGCAAGCGCTCACCGAGTGGTTGCAAACCTTGTCCATGCGGCAGGATTACAATTCCTGCAAGGAAATCTTCTGTACCTTACAGGCTTTTACCCGCATCGAAATCGATCCTCGGCAGCACTTGGCATATCTGCAAAAGATCAACACTTGCCTGGAACAACTCGTTAGGCAGTTGGAAAGAATTTATCTGGATGCCGGGTTTCCGCTCAGTAAGGAAGAGCGGGCTCATGTCGATATTGTCACGTTTGCCTTCGTGATGCTGGCTGAAAATTACTCGCTTCTGGGCGACAGACTGATTGCCCGTTCTGATGCGCCTGAGGCGGCTTTCTATCTGGCTTTACAGACTGCAGGCAAAGCGTTAAAGCATATGTCGCAAGTTTACATGCAACCGTATGAAGGATTTTGGCTTTTCTGCTATCGGATTTATTCGGTAGCCGAGCAGGCAGGGTTTCTGGATACGGAAATTGAAGCCGGGGACGATAAAGGCAAAACTGTCCATGCCGCTTTCAAGCATATTCTGGTATTCGAGCTGTCCGGCATCAACCAATTCAGACCTCGGGAAATGGAGGCAATTCACCAGTTCTTGGAACGCTTTTCCGTCGAGGCCCCCATCGTGAAAAAGATTGCCCAGGGCACGGCACAAGGTTTGTGCGCCTTCAACCTAAAGCAGGACCGAGAGCCTGTGCATTTGGCACGGGCTGAAATGGACGATGCCGACCGTTATATTTCGCCGGTCAGAGTCGCAAAGAATCTCTATCAATTCTTGCAGCAGGAATCGACCGGCCAGGGAGCGTTAAAATCGATAAACCGCTCATTGTTCATGCGTGTGATAAGGTCTTTAAGTTTGGCGCAAAAAAGAAAATATACCCGCGTTGCCGAACAACGGGAGGGGCTGGGAATCGTCGGCTTTAATAATTTGATAAGTTTCTTATGCAAGAATAATGACGACGTAAATGAAAATTTAGCTCCAGCCCGGAAAAAGGATCCCAGAATTAGTGGCAACTGGGAGGTGCCTGACCTGGATCTGGTGCCGGAAGGCAGTGAATGGATGCACCAGATGGCGTCGCGGTGCAACAACGGGAATGCCGGAAATTCCCAGATAAACAGGATCTTAGAGCTGAGCCGGGAAGCTTCATGCGACGGCCGGGTCTGGGAAGCATCGAATATCGGAAAAAGTCAGGGACTGGAAGATATCCCAACCGGGACCTTTGAAGTTATTAACAGCAGTGCTCAGGGGCTGTATATTTTATGGAAGGCCGTTGACTTAAAAGTTAGGGTCGGCGATGTCTTTGCCCTGCTTTCGGCTCAGGATGAGAGAGTGGAGATAGGTTTGATACGCAGAGTCGATAAGCCAGCGTTACAAGGCATAGGCCTGGGAATTGAAATGATTGGCTTTGAATCCGAACTGGTAGGACTGGCGCGGCCCGGACAGAAAGAACTGACGTGTTGGGCTGTCTTGCTGCCGGGAATCAAGGCATTAAACCAGCATGACAGTCTCGTCTATGGCACGAGTGATTTTTCAGCGGGTGAATTTGTTGATATGCGGCATGGAAAAAAAACGGTCTCATGCCGATTGCATAAATTAATCAATTCGACTCCCGCCGTTAGCCATGTGGAATTGTTTTATGCCCCGGATTCAATGTGATTGCGTATTGCCGGCTGATTATCACAATCAGGCTCTGTATCTCGAATCAGTTGTATCGGTAAGTTTTTGTTTATAAGCGGCAGGCCTCTCCCTGCTTGCATGTCGGTTACTTGTAATCATTTGCAGGTAAATGAAACACATCCCAAAAACCATAGAATAGGACATGATGATGAAAACCAGAGAAATTGTAATGATAACTTTGTTCGGTTTGGCTTTATTGACCGGATGTGAAAAAACGAACGAATCCACCCCCGCCACGGGCAGTCCGTCCGGACAGACAATGACGGAAACCGCGCCTGCATCCACTATGCCTTCTCCTGCGGCGACGGCCCCCGCTCCCGCCGCTACTGAAGGTAACGAGTAAATAACATGGCCGAAAGTACGCCAGGTATTTTCGGCAGTTCATTTTTATACAGAGTGCCGGGCATGGTGTATGCCAGGCACTCCGCATTGATCCGTCAATTCGAAATGCCGGTGTTTCAGATCAGAACTCAAGGGCTGCGGAATGCGCGATCAATAAAAAAGTCTTCCAATCAGTGAAGTAACCGTTTCGAATAAATCAATTTCCGGACTGATGACCGGGTAACCGGATGGTGCGGCAGTGTATTCGTGAACTGTTTGAGAACGGTTTTTTCTTTTTCCGGTTATTTGCTCGTGCAGTAACTGACCACCAGCCTTTTTCCATTCCATCAGGTGGGTTATCTCGCCGTTATCGAGCCAGATGCCATGGCTTCCGCATTGATCGATCACAACGCCGCTACGCGATGCGAATACGCGCCGGTTCATAAGGACACGACAAACCGGGCATTTGAGGTACTTGACTTTTTTATCCGCCCGGTAGCGATCCCGGTTGATAGTGTCCAGATGTTGCCTGTTGATGGCGAAAACGTTCGAGACTGTGCTTTCAAGCAAAATATCGATTTCCCCAGGATCGAAGAACAAGCCGAAACAGTTTTCGCAGCGTTCGATCAGGAATACACTGTTAAGGTTGAGATCAATAGTTTGTAAGGGTATCTCACAATGTGGACACAACCGCTCCGATTGTTTAAGGGTAATCGAATAGGGATGCCGGCTTTTCAGGTCCACGTCATTATGCGTGCCGCAGTATAAGCATTTGTTGGTGTTTGCCGGCAGCGGCGCTGCGCAACTGATGCATTTAGCCATAATTTAGCGTCTATCGAGATTCTTTTTTATTCCCTGTCCGCGATCGATTGCCTAGCGCATATTTCCTGCCGGGCGATTCTTGGGGCGGATACCGTGCATTGCCTGACAGCACACAGTCACAGGTCAGTGTAAAACATCAATATTTGGCCGAGCCTTTGATGTATTATGCGTTCAGTCCATCAATTATAGTTAACAATCAGGAGGTAGTGTGGCCATTAGAAAGTTTGATGATAAGTATCCCCGCATCGGCAACTCCGTCTACATCGATGACAGCGCCGTGGTTATCGGCGATGTAACGCTTGGCGATGATGTATCAATATGGCCTGCGACGGTGGTCAGAGGCGATGTCGAGCGCATCAAAATCGGCGAGGGCACCAATGTTCAGGATGGTGCCGTATTGCATGTGTCGCATGCTGGTCAGTTTTCACCGCAAGGGCATCCGTTGACGATCGGCAAAGGTGTAACGATCGGGCATCGGGCGGTGGTTCATGCCTGCACGGTCGGAAATTATTGTCTGATAGGCGTCGGCGCCATCATCATGGACGACGCCGTGCTCGAGGATTATGTCATGCTCGGGGCCGGGGCGCTGGTGCCGCCCGGAAAAATACTGGAAAGCGGCTATCTCTATGTTGGCGCGCCCGCCAGGCAGGCACGGCCCCTAAAAGAGTCGGAAAAGGAATTTCTGGAATATTCTTACCAGCATTATATGCAGTTGAAGGACCAGTATTTGAAGCAGGCGAAGGCGTAGCGGAGGCTGGGAACAATTAGTGCATAAAAAATGCCATTGTTCGCCACGAAGTACACGAAGGCTTTTCAATTCAATTATTTGCAAATATTTCATAATGAACTCATGAAGTTATCGATGAGAAATGATAATGCCATGATTTTCTTCGTGTTCTCTGTGGTTCTATGAAATATCAGGATTAATTACATTTTGTTTAGCGTCTGCGACAGTTCCGGCCTTACTGTTGCCTGCTTCATGCCCGGCGTTCTGAATTGAGCAATTCAATAACGGGCCGGGTTTCGGGGCGGGCGCCGCGCCAGATGAAAAACGCCTCGGCCGCCTGCTCGACCAGCATGCCAAGCCCGTCAAGACTCTTGGCCGCGTTCTGCCTGAGTCCCCAGCGCACGAAAGCGGTCGGTTCGTTGCCGTAGGCGAGGTCGTAACAGACGCCATTTTCAGCCAGTATGGCATCGGGCAAGGGCGGCAACTGATCGCTGAGGCTGGCCGAGGTGGCATTTAAAATCAGGTCGAATTGCTGATTTTGCAAGTCGCCAAATCCGCAGCCGCTGACGACGCCCTTGTTTTGAAAAGCTTGTGCCAGGTCGATGGCTTTGTCGACAGTGCGGTTGGCGATGACGATGGTGCACGGAGCCTGCTCAAGGAGCGGCCCCATGATGCCCCGGCTGGCGCCGCCCGCGCCCAGGATTAAAATTCGGCGGCCTGTCAAAGTGATGGCATGGTTGACGGTCAGGTCCGTTACCAGACCCTGGCCATCCGTGTTATCGCCGAGGATAGCGCCGTCCGCTTGCACGGCGAGCGTATTGACCGCCTGGCTCAGCTGAGCCCGTTCGGTTTTGCGGTCGGCAAAGGCCCAGGCCAGTCCTTTTAGCGGTACAGTACAATTTAATCCTTTGCCGCCTGCGGCGAAAAAGGATTGAACTGCGGTGTTGAACTGTTCGGCGGGAACATCCTGGGCGGTATATTCAAGCGACTGTCCCGTTTGCTCGGCAAAAAGCTGATGGATTCTTGGCGATTTGCTGTGTTTAATTGGATGGCCAAAGACGGCATAGCGGTCTGTTTTTATCATGCCTGCGCTCTTTTTTCCGTCCAGTATTCCCACAAGATCGTTAGCAGCACTATGCCGATGGCTATCAATATTTCTATCCACAGAAAGTGTTCCGTGTATGAGGCAATAACGGCGGAAGTGCCCATGAACAGCCCGACCAGGCTGAAGCGCCAGCCTACCCGCAGGCCATCGAGAATGGTCGACAGCGACAGAATCAGCAAAATAACCAGGCCCGCGCCCTCGGGACTGATCTGACCGGACTTTTGCACTAAAAAAGCGCCACCAACTACCAACAGGGAAGTGAGCCAGTGCAGGGATTGTTCGCGTAGTATTTTTTTGAAATCGTCAATACGATGTTTAGACTGCAGCCAGCCGATCAGAATCGCAAACAGGGCGAACACGAACACCATGATGATCCAGTAGCCAAAACCGTCGGCCGGAGAAAAATCGGTAATGCCGATGCCTACCAGTGACAGGATCAGCAGCAGGACCAGGATAGCTTCTTCAAAGTGAAATCTTCTCTGTGGGGTAATTAGGTTGTCTTCTGACATGGTACGGGTTCCAGTTCGGCGTTATAAATAAAGTAAATACCTATCTCATCAGTGATGGCGAGCTAATAAAAAGTTATTCCTGCAGCCACTGCGCCACGGATTTGGCGAAATAAGTCAGAATCGCATCGCCGCCAGCGCGTTTGAAGGCCAGCAAGGACTCCAGAACCACCTGTTTTTCATCCAGCCAGCCGTTCATGGCGGCGGCTTTGAGCATGGCGTATTCGCCGCTGACCTGATAGGCGAACGTCGGCACGCCGTACTGATCCTTCACGCGGCGGATGATATCCAGATAAGGCATGCCGGGCTTGATCATGATCATATCGGCGCCTTCCTGCAGATCCAGCTGGATTTCGCGCAGGGCCTCGTCGGAATTGGCCGGGTCCATCTGATAGCTGTATTTGTTGCCCTTGCCCAGGTTGCCGGCGGAACCGACCGCATCGCGGAAAGGTCCGTAGAAGCTCGATGCGTATTTTGCCGAATAGGCGAGTATGCGCGTATTGACATGGTTCTGGCTTTCCAGGGCTTGTCTTATCGCGCCGATACGCCCGTCCATCATGTCCGAAGGCGCGACGATATCGGCGCCGGCTTCGGCATGGGACAAGGCTTGCCTGACCAACACAGCTATCGTTTCGTCGTTCATGACATAGCCGTCCTGATTGATCAGACCATCCTGTCCATGCGATGTGAAGGGATCCAGGGCAACGTCGGTAATAATGCCCAGTTCAGGAACCGCCTCTTTTAAAGCTCTTACACTACGCTGAGCCAGGCCGTCAGGATTATAGGCCTCGGCGGCATCATCGGATTTTTTATCGGCGGGCGTTACCGGAAACAGCGCAATGGCGGGAATGCCCAGCTCATAAAGCCCGCGCGCCTCTTCCAGCAGCAAGTCCAGGGACAGCCGCTCGATGCCCGGCATGGAGGCGACGGCTTCTTTCCGGTTCGAGCCTTCCGTGACGAACATCGGGTAAATCAGGTCGTCAACGGATAAACGATTCTCGCGCATCAAGCGGCGGGAAAAATCGTTATAACGCATTCTTCTCATGCGTGTGCGGGGAAAATTGATGTTATTATATGTCATCTTATCCATAGTCATGGGTTTGGAAATTATCAGAGCATCCGGCCCCGGTCTCGCGGGTTCGTTGAGGACACTTTACGGGCGATTTGACGGGGATTTATTTTATCAGGGAATGTGGATCACTGATATTCGAAATATGGAAAGTGTTCGCTGGTTTCAATTTTAGAGGGGTTTTATGAAGGCTAAACAATATACGGTATTTATCTTTTTTGCGGTAATGCTCGGTTTGATGCCGATGACGAAAGGCATGGCGGCCGAGCTTTTGCCTCCACAACAAGCGATTGAAGAAGCGTCGACAAAATTACAGGCAAAACTGCAGGATGAATCGTTCATTCAGGACTTTGTTCAGGTTGCGGGATTTGTTAACGAAGTCATTTTGCCACATACCGATTTCGACAGAATTTCCGCATTAGTGCTGGGACAGAACTGGAAAGCGGCGACTAACGAAGAACGGCAACGTTTTAAACAAGAGTTCCAAACGCTGTTGGTAAGAACTTATTCCAGAGCCTTTGTCGAGTTTCGCGACTGGTCGGTGCGGTTTTTGCCGCTGGACATGGAGCCCGGAGCAACAAAAGTCATCGTCAAAACAGAAGTGTTACAGCCCGGCATACAGCCAGTCGCGGTAAATTACCGCATGGTGCTGAGCAAAGGCCAATGGAAAGCCTACGACATCATGATTGAGGGCGTCAGTCTCGTGACCAACTACCGCACGACCTTCAGCAATGAAGTCAAAACCAAAGGGTCTTTAAACGCCGTAATTGACGGTCTGGCCAAACGCAATGCCGAAGCGCTTGCATCAGGCAAAACCGCTACCCACTCCTGATTGCTTGCCTTGTGTTTTAGTTGATTGCCACGAAGCATGCAGACTTCGTGGCAATACTCAAATAGCCCTGACTGACCCTACACCTTCCCGTTTTTTCTCAGATCATGCTGTGTTCGGATACCAACAGCGCCTCTTTCTTTACCTGAATGATTGATTATCAACCATTAATTACCACACTGCTCGATGCCAGGGCCGATGCCTGGACCCAACTTCTACCGCAACAGCTGGCACGCGCGTTCGAACCGGCCAAGCACGGTACATTGTTCCAATGGCAGGCGCTGATCGAGCAACTGCCGGAAGCAAGATGCGGCGACTCGGTGCTCGATGCCGATGCCGTACGGATAGGACGGCCCGAGGATCTGGGCGACGAGGCCCGAAAACAGCTGGAAGCCCAGCTCAAGATCCTGCATCCATGGCGTAAGGGCCCTTATGACTTGTTCGGCATTCACATCGACACCGAATGGCGCTCGGACTGGAAATGGGAGCGCCTGAAAAACCACATCTCGCCGCTGGCCAATCGCCTGGTGCTGGATGTCGGCTGCGGCAACGGCTATCACTGCTGGCGCATGCTCGGGGCCGGCGCGCGCATGGTGGTCGGCATCGATCCCTTGCTGCTCAACGTCATGCAATTCCAGGCAATCCGGAAACTGCATGGCGAAGCCCCCGTTTACGTATTGCCGATCGGCATGGAAGAAGTGCCTTATGGTTTGAAGCTGTTCGATACGGTATTTTCCATGGGCGTGCTGTATCACCGTCGTTCGCCCATCGATCATCTGCTCGAATTGAAGGAAAGCCTGCGGCCGGGCGGTGAACTGGTGCTGGAAACGCTGGTCATAGACGGCGGGCCGGGGCAGGTGCTGGTGCCCGAAGGCCGCTATGCCTGCATGCGCAATGTCTGGTTTCTGCCGACCTGCGATACGTTGACCGGCTGGATGAAGCGTTGCGGCTTCACCAATATCCGCGTCGTCGATGTAACTGTGACCAGTACGGAGGAACAGCGCACGACGGAATGGATGACTTTTCATTCGCTCAAGGATTTTCTTGATCCCGACGATCCGAAGCTGACCCTCGAAGGCCTGCCCGCTCCCAAGCGCGCCATTATTATTGCGAATCCGGCTTAAGTCCCCTGTTTAACATTATTAGAGATTGAAATGACTGCCTCAAAGACTGCCCCCCATATTGGTTTTATTAGTTTGGGCTGCCCGAAAGCCCTGGTCGACAGTGAAAGAATTCTAACTAAGCTGCGCGCCGAAGGTTATACCATTTCGCCGACTTATCAGGACGCCGATCTGGTGGTCGTCAATACCTGCGGCTTTATCGATGCCGCCGTCGAGGAATCGCTGGACAGCATCGGCGAAGCGCTGGCCCATAACGGCAAAGTCATCGTAACCGGCTGCCTGGGCGCCAGAGAAGCCGAAATCCGTGCTCGCCACCCGCAGGTGCTGAAAGTGACCGGCGCGCATGCGCTGGAAGAAGTCGTGGAATCGGTGCACGAGCATCTGCCTCCGCCGCACGATCCGTTCACCAGCCTGGTGCCCCCGCAAGGCATCAAGCTGACGCCGCGCCATTATGCCTATTTGAAAATTTCGGAAGGCTGCAATCACCGCTGCACGTTCTGCATCATTCCATCCATGCGCGGCGACCTGGTCAGCCGGCCGGTCGATGACGTCCTTTACGAAGCCGAGCGACTGGCCAATGCCGGCGTCAAAGAGTTGCTGGTCGTATCGCAGGATACCAGCGCCTACGGCCTGGACCTGAAGTACCAAAGCCGTGACTGGAAAGGCCGAGCCGTGAAGTCGCGGTTTTATGATCTGGCCGAAGCGCTGGGCGATCTGGGCATCTGGGTGCGAATGCATTATGTGTATCCCTATCCGCATGTCGACGACGTGATTCCGCTCATGGCCGAAGGCAAAATCCTGCCTTACCTGGACATACCGTTCCAGCATGCCAACAGCCGCATACTGAAGCTGATGAAGCGCCCGGCGGCCAGCGAAAACAATCTGGACAGAATCCGGGCGTGGCGGGAAATCTGCCCCGATATCACCTTGCGCAGCACGTTCATCGTCGGCTTTCCGGGCGAGACCGAGCAGGAGTTCGAAGAGCTGCTCGATTTTCTGACCGAAGCGCAGATGGACCGGGTCGGCTGCTTCGCCTACTCGCCGGTCAAAGGCGCGGCCTCCAATGACTTGCCCGACCAGGTGCCGGAAGAAGTCAAACAGGAGCGTTTGGCGCGCTTCATGGCGCATCAGGCCGAAATCAGCGCCGCGCGGCTGCAGCAGCGCGTCGGTCGCGTTGAAACCGTGCTGATCGATGAAGTCGTCGAGGAAGGCGCCGTGGCCCGAAGCAAGGCCGACGCGCCGGAAATCGACGGTCAGGTGTTCATCGACGGCGCGACGCATCTGAAAGTCGGCGATTTTGTTGAAGTCGAGTTGGAAGAGGCCGATGAATACGATATGTGGGGACACCTGGTTTAACGCCCCGCACATCAATTTTAAAGCGTCAAACCACGAAGAACACGAAGTTTTAATCTGGCTTCCTTCGTGAACTTCGTGTCCTTCGTGGTGAATTAATTCGTTTGTACTTTATTTCCTATCAGCAAACCATTTCTGGGCAAAGAAGCCGGCATAAATCGAGGCGACCATGACCAGCGCCTCCAGTGTGCCCAATCCCAAACCGGCCACGGCGGGGCCCGGGCAGTAACCGGTCATGCCCCAGCCTATGCCGAACAGGCCGGCCCCCAGCAATAACGGTTTATCGATCTCCCGGCGTCTGGAAACATGAAAACCGTCGTCCAGTAAGGGTCCAGGGCGCTTCAGCACCCATCTGAAAGATACAAATGTCACCGCCAGAGCGCCGATCATGACAAAAGCAAGGCTGGGGTCCCAGTTGCCGGCGATATCGAGAAAGCCCAGCACTTTATCGGGATTGACCATTTGCGACAGCGACAACCCCAGGCCAAACAGAATGCCGCTGAGGAGCGCTAACAGGATTCTTTTCATACGGCCAGCTCCAGGGCATGGCGGATGAGGTAAACAGTGACAATGCCGCCGGCCATGAACGTCAATGTCGCCAGCAGCGAGCGCGGCGATAAATTGGCGAGGCCACAGATACCGTGGCCGCTAGTGCAGCCGTTGCTCATGCGGGTGCCGAAGCCGACCAGAAAACCGCCTGCCGCCAGCAGGCCTAAAGGATAACCCTGCCGCATCGTAAAGAAACCTGGGGCAATCAGATTAAACAGAAAAGCGCCGATGACAAGGCCTGCCAGAAAGGCGAGGCGCCAGATCGTTTCGCTTCTCGGCGAATTGAAGACACCGTTCATGATGCCGCTGATGCCGGCCATGCGGCCATTGAACAGCAGCAGCAGTGTTGCGCTGATACCGATCAGCGCGCCGCCCGTTAACGCAGAAACAGGGGAGAAATTTTCCACAGAACAAACTCCAGCATAATAATGAATTGGGAATATTCTACTATTATTCATCCCGTACTGCTGAATCAGGTGGAAAGTGAATGGCGCTTTTTGCTTTTACGCCGATTTAGAATGTGGCGCAGTCGGTTTTAAGCGGTGTAGGTGCGAATTTATTCGCACTGTACGCTATGTTGTTCCGGGTCGAATACCCCGGCACAAGTAAATTCGCCCCTATAACTGCGAAACATCAGTCAGGCATGATCTGCAAGAAGGCGAGTTCGACGCGCTCAAAGGCAGATTACAGGCAGAGCGGTCAGCGCGCCTAACCCGCCCCAAGGCGCTGAATCCATGCGGCGCTGGTTTTGATGACTTCGTCCATGACTGCTTGTTCACTGCGGTTAAGTCGCTTCAGTACCTTAAAGGAATGGTCGCCGCCTTCGATAATGAGCAGGTCGGCCTTAACGGGCAGTGCCTTTAACACCGTCTGCAGTTGGTCGAGTTGGCATAAGGCATCGCGCGTGCCTTGAAAAAAAAGCAGCGGCGCCGAAATAGACGATAAATGCCCGGCCCGCAATTTATCGGCTTTGCCGGCCGCATGCAGCGGATAGCCGAACAGAATTACGCCGCCGAATCCCGGCCGTTGCGCCGCTATCATCGATGCATAACGCCCACCCATGCTTTTACCGGACAGTACCAGTTTGTCCGGCGCGAGCCGGGTTCGCTCCAGAACGGCATCGATGACAGCCTGCCACGTTGCTTCCAGAACGGCTGGTCGGTCGGGCGCCTTACGGCCTTGTTCCATATAGGGAAAGTTGAATTTGACAGTCAGAATATCAGCTTCGGCAATGCCTTCATGCAGGGTACTGATAAACCCGGAATGCATGTCGTTGCCGGCGCCATGCGCAATAATCAGCGCGTGCTGATATTGCTCGGGTATCAGCCATACGGAGCTGATTTCAGTGTTGTTGTTGACCTTAATTAAATGATTTTCCGGTTTCATGGAGAATTAAGCTTGACGGATCAGGGAAATGTTATAGAATACGCGCTCTGAAAACGGAGCGGTAGTTCAGTTGGTTAGAATACCGGCCTGTCACGCCGGGGGTCGCGGGTTCGAGCCCCGTCCGCTCCGCCATCGCATACAAGTGACACTAAAGCCCTGAACAGGGCTTTTTTTATGCCCGGCGTTCCGGCATTCAAGCCGGATTATCGCTGTCGATAAAAAAACAGTCCACATCGAATTGTCCGCGCGTTTTTTCCATCAGAGCCTGTATGCCGAATTGCTCGGTGGCATGGTGTCCGCCGGCGAACATATGGATGCCGTTTTCCTGGCTTTCATGCCAGTCATGCTCACTGATTTCACCGGTTACATAGGCATCCAGCCCTTCCTTTGCCGCCAGTTGCCAGTCGCTGTTGGCACCGCCCGTGATAATGCCGACCGACCGGATCGGGGCCTCGTTATCCGGCGTCGCCATAATAACCGCATGTTCCAGCACGTCGGCGAGCTTTGCCTGTAATTGCGGCGCGGTCAGAGGCGATGCCAGCAGTCCTTTGACGCCCGTCGCCGACCCCTTGTAATCGCCGAAAGGCTGTTGCTGTCCGCAGCCGATCAGCCGGCCCAAGGTCGCGGCATTGCCGATCTCGGCATGGCCGTCCAGCGGCAGGTGATAACCGAACAGGCTGATGTTGTGCCTAGCCAGCGGCAAGACGCGCCGGGCAAAGGCGCCGGTCAAGGGCCGGGCACCGTGGAAGGTCCAGAATAAACCGTGATGCACGACCAGGGCGTCGGCCCGGTTGTCGACGGCCTGCCTGATCGAATCGCGTGTCGCGGAAACGGCAAAGGCGATGCGCTCGATTTCCGAGGCCCCCTCGATTTGCAGGCCGTTCGGGCAATAGTCGGCGTAGCTTTGCGGATTCAGCAGGCTGTCGAAAAAATCATTGAGTTGTTGTTGGGTAATCATGGAGATTAAGGCCTGTAGTGTCGCCAGATCGTTTTAAAGGTTTCGGTCAATGTCTGATCGTCGGCCGCGATGCGCACGGACAGCTCCTGCTTCGAGAACCAGGCGCCGGTTTCGATTTCATCGGGCGCCAGCGTAAAAGGGCCATTGTGCCGGCAGCGGTAAACCTGGATGAATTCCATGCCGATAGCGGCCGTGGCCGGCAGCTTGAACAAAGGTTCAAGTTCGTCGTCTGCCTTGATGCCCAGTTCTTCCTCGATTTCACGGAGCGCGCAACGGTCATAGTCTTCGCCGGCATCGACATGGCCTGCCGCCGAGGTATCCCACAGTCCGGCATTGAGATCTTTCAATAGCGATCTTTTCTGCAGAAACAGCCGGCCTTGATCGTTGAAGACCAGGATGTGCACGGCGCGATGACGCAGGGCCTGGGCATGGACGTGATGGCGCGGCAGCGTATCTATCACGCGGTCATTCTCATCGACGACCGGGAGCAATTCATTGTACATAATAGAAGATAACAGTAAAAAACAAGCCATGGATTTTAGACTGTTATCGCAGACGCGCAAGCACGCCTTGAGGAAATTGCCCGCCTTTTCAGGCGGGCAGAGCAGTGCTTACCGAGCCTTTCCGGCTTCAGTGGCGGCCGGCACTTCAATCAGCCGCCCTGACTTGCAGTCATAGATGTAACCGTACACAGGAATGTCGGAAGGTACCAGCGGATGCGACTTAATGCGCGTCACGTCTTCAAGCACGCTTTGTTCCTGGTTCTTGATGGTCAGCCAGTCGATATACTTGCCTTCGGCGGAACCGGGACCTTCGCAGCAATCGTGCCAGCCGTTTTCATCGACGGAGGCGGTTTTCAGGCTGCTGTTCAGCAAATCGCGCATGATATCGTCGGTAAATGTCTCCATGCCGCAATCACTGTGATGAATGACAAACCATTCGCGCGTGCCGAGCAGTTTGTAGGAAATGACCAGCGAACGGATCGCATCGTCGCTGGCGCGGCCGCCGGCATTGCGGATGACATGCGCGTCGCCTTCGGCCAGGCCGGCATATTTGGCCGGGTCCAGGCGCGCATCCATGCAGGTCAGAATCGCGAAATGGCGGCCGGGCGGCATCGGCAGATCGCCTTTGTCGCCAAAATTGTTTACATACTCTCTGTTCGCTGACAGAACTTCGTTCAGGATTTTGCTCATGAATACCTCTCTTTATTATTATTCGGCCATAAAAAAGCCGCGGAGCCTTATCATATTACATGTATAAGACTCCGCGGCCCTAAAACTATCTCCGGTTGAAAGTCTAGACTAATAAACCAGGGTTTTAAATAGGGCTATAAATTTATACAATATAAACTCATGGTTTATAAAGTGCCGGCTTATGGGTAAATTAAACAATATTCAAGTCTTCTGCCGTATTGTCGAATTGGGCACATTCGCCGCGGTCGCGCGCGAAATGAATCTCTCGGCCATGATGATCAGCAAGTACATGGCCCAACTGGAGGAGTCGCTGGGCGTGGCTTTGCTGAACCGGACCACGCGTCGGCTGAGTCTGACGGAAGCCGGCGAAATCTATTATCACCGCGGCAAGCAATTGCTCGATGATTTCCTGGAACTGGACGATTACACCGCGCAGCTGGGCCGGCATGTAAAAGGCATGTTGAAGATCAGCGCGCCGATTGATTTCGGCGGCATATACATGGTGCCCGCCATTGACGCCTATCAGCGCGAGCACCCGGATGTCAGGATTTTGATGACCCTGCATAACAGCCGCGTCAATCTAAGCGAAGGCAGTTTCGACTTGTCTATTTTAGTGACCAACAACCTGGACCTGGGCATCGTGGCCCGCAAAATAGCCGAAACGCGCCTGTGCACCTATGCGTCGCCGGCCTATTTGGCCAAGTACGGCGAGCCCGAACAGATCGATGCCTTATATTCACACCGCTGTTTGCATTATATCGATACGCCGCACAAGGATTATTGGCTGTTTAAAGTAGGGGAGGAAGAGACTAAAATTAAAACCAACTGGCATTTCGCCTCCAATAATGGCAGAGCCTTATGCCAGGCCGCGGCCTTGGGCATGGGCATTACCCAGGCGCCGGAAATATCGGTTGCGAATTATCTGGCCCAGGGCCAGTTGGTGGAAATTCTGCAGTCGTATCGCATTCCCGCTCTGGCCGTATACGCCACGTATCTGCAAAGGCGTTTTTTGCCGGCCAAGCTCACGACGTTTGTCGAGTTTTTGATTAAATACTTTGCTGAAAATAACGACCCGAGCGAAGACAAGCTGAATACAAGGGAAAAGACCTCAACTTAAATTTATGGAATGATTAGCATGGCAAGACGAAGCGAACACAGTCTGGAAGAAATCAAGGAAATGGTCCTGAAGGCCGCCGAAAACATAGTCATCGAGGAAGGCTATTCCGCATTGACCGTACGCAAAATCGCGCTGGAGATCGGTTATACGGTCGGCAGTATTTACATGGTATTCGACAACATGGCCGATCTGGGGCTGCATATCAAAGGCCGCACGCTGGACGATATCGCCGTGCATCTGGACGACGCCGACGACGTTGTGGCGGAACAATGTATCGAAGCGTTGGCCCGGGCTTACCTGTCGTATGCCAACCGCAACTTTAACCGCTGGCGCATGATTTTCGAGCACCGCCTGCCGGAGCAGGCAGAGGTTCCGGACTGGTACCAGGCGAAAATCGATCAGGTTTTCAGGAAAATGGAAACGCAGTTCGCCCGGCTGGCCCCGCAATGCGACGAAGCGCAAAGAAAACGCGCGGCCCGGGCGTTATGGGGCGGTATTCACGGCATCTGCGAACTGTCCCTGACCGGTAAGCTGGATCTGGTCGGCGTTCACAATGTGGAAGAGAGTGTGGTGTTGCTGGTCAGGAATTTTATCCGCGGCTGGGTGGCGGAAGTGTGTTAGCCGGTCAAACGCCTTGGGATTTGGCTAAAAATGGCTTCCTGAAATGACACGCCTGCATAGGATGTGCCGGCCAAAAGCAGGCGCTCCAGGCGGCGCAGTGAAGCGCATCGCTCGCGAACGATGCGCCGCCTTGCGCCGGCACATCCTATGTTTAAACAGGAAAATTTTTGACGATCAAATCCTTAGCTTATGAACAATAACCAAAAACAACCGCCAGCCGATCAGACTAATCACGCCATAGGCCATGCCGGACGCCGGGAATTGCTGGCCTGGGCGTTGTTCGATTTCGCCAACTCCGGCTATACCACGGTCGTGTTGACGACGATATTCAGCGCTTATTTTGTCGGCGTGGTCGCCGGCAGCATGCCCGGTTCGGCAACGCTGTTGTGGTCGTTGGCTATCGGCGCCGCCAATCTTATCGTCATGGTTGGCGGGCCCGTTATCGGTGCCATAGCCGATTATCGCGCCAGCAAAAAACGCTTTCTGCTGATGTCCTCCCTGGGTTGCGTCATCTCGACGGCCTTGCTGGCGCTGATCGGCCCCGGCGATATCGTCCCGGCCATGCTGCTGGTGACCGTTTCGGCCATCATGTTCGCCGTCGGCGAGAACCTGATTGCGGCGTTTTTGCCGGAGATCGTGCCGGCGCGGAACATGGGGCGAATGTCCGGTTACGGCTGGAGTCTGGGCTATTTCGGGGGACTTCTGACATTGGGGATTTGTCTCGCCTACATCACCTGGGCCAAGCGACAGGGCGTGCCGGAAACCGAATCCGTGCCGGTGACCATGCTGATCACGGCCGGCATATTCGCAATGACGGCGACGCCTACCTTTTTATGGCTGCGCGAGCGCGCGGTACCGTCATCGCAAGACCTGCACCTGTCTGTGCTGACGGTCAGCTTCAGGCGCCTGGCGCATACTTTTAAAGAAGCGGCACGTTTTCGCGATCTGTTCCGGTTTTTGATCACGCTGAGCGTGTACCAGTCCGGCGTCAGCACCGTCGTGGTGCTGGCCGCGATTTATGCCCAGGAGGTCATGGGCTTTGATACGCAGGCATTGATTATCCTGATCATGGTGGTGAATGTGACCGCGGCGGTCGGCGCGTTCATCTGCGGGCATCTGCAGGACCGCATAGGTTCGGTGCCGACCCTGGCCATGACGCTGCTGCTGTGGATCGCGGCCGTGTCGGCGGCCTTGCTGGCCGACCAGTCCGCGCATATGTGGATCGTCGGCAATATGATAGGCCTGGCCATGGGGGCGAGCCAGTCGGTCGGCCGGGCACTGGTCAGCAAATTCTCGCCGAGCGAGCGCTGCGGCGAATTTCTGGGCCTGTGGGGCGTCGTGAACCGGCTGTCGGCTATCGTCGGACCCTTGAGTTACGGCCTGATCAATTATTGGAGCGATGGCAACCATCGCCTGTCACTGGTATCGACCCTGCTGTTTTTTATCGCGGGTCTGCTGCTGCTGGCCAGGGTCGATGAGCAGCGCGGCAAGGCCGCCGCCATCGATGCCGGTGTAAGCCTGAACGAATAGCCGTCGCCAGGATACACACCGGTCACATGACTAGCCGGCGGGCTGCAACTGCCTGTTTGGCAGGCGCAGCGACACCAAAAAAGTCGAGATGAAAACCACCGCCCCCAATGTCAGCATGGCCAGCACCGGATCGGCATTCCGCGATGCGGCATAGGTATAGCCGCCGACCGCGGCCAGCATGGTCAGGTTTTGAAAGAAGCCCTGCAGGGCGACGGCGCTGCCGCTGCCGATGCTTTGCTGGCCCAGTTCCTGTAGGGCGGCGTTGACCGGCACGATAAACATGCCGCCCATCATGCCGATGAAAAACAGTACAAAACGGGCCGGCCACAGGCTGTCGGTCAGGCTCAGCCCGAAGATAAACAAAGCCATCAGATAGGCCGGGAATCTGGCGCGGCGCAGATGCTCCAGCGGAATCAACCGGGGCACCAGGGCCGAGCCGGCAATGATGCCGACCGCGAGGAACAAGGTCAGCTCGGCGATTTCAGTCGCATTCCTGGACATTAAAACCAGCGGCGCCCAGGCGACGATAATGACTCTCAGCGTCGCCGCCGCGGCCCAGAACAGCGAGGCGCCGATAATGGCGAAGCGCGAACGCGGGGTCGTGAAAAACTGGCCGATCTGGCGGCCGAATGTCATGATTCTGGAGCCCGTGTCGCTGCGTTGACCGACGCGGGCCGGCAGGGCCAGCGTGACCACGGCGGACGTGACAAACAGTACGATAGTGCCCGCGAGCGCCCAGGTGACGGAATAATCGGCGACCCGGGCGCCGATCACCATGCCCAACAGGATCGCCAGTATCGTGGAGCCCTCGATCCAGCTGTTGGCCTTGACCAGAAATTCATGGCCCGCCAGTTCAGGCAGAATGCCGTATTTTGCCGGGCTGTATATGGCCGCGCCCATGCCGACCACGCAGTAGGCCAGTAAAGGTTCCACCTGCAACAGCAGCAATCCGGCTCCCGCCGCCTTGATCAGGTTGGCGATAATCAGCACCCGGGATTTAGGGTGATGGTCGGCAAAGCCGCCGACCCAGGGCGCCAGCAGCACGAAAGCGACCAGAAACACGCTTTGCAGCGCCGGAACGTACCAGCTGGCCAACTGGGCCGATTGCATGACCATGGCAATGACCGTGAACAAAATGGCATTGTCGGCAAAGGCGGACAGGAACTGCGCAATCAGCAGCGGATAGATTTGCCGGCTCATGACACGTTGCCGGTTGCGGGATCAGGCTTGGCAATCGGCGCGAGCTTTTGGGACGCGAGCGCGGTCGCCGCCGGATAATCGGTTTTGCCGGAGGCCATGACCGGAATCGCGCTGACCACGAGAATTTTCTTCGGCAGGCCGATATGCGATATGCCGTCGGCGACCGCGGTCAGGTCGTGGAGGCTGGCATTTTTTTGCGTCGTGAGCAGGATAATCTGCTCGCCTTTTCTGACGTCGGGCAGGCTGATGGCGGCATGGTCCGCCTCGGGCCAGGCTTTCACGGCCAGTTGCTCGACGGCTGTCAGCGAGATCATTTCGCCGCTGACCTTGGCAAAGCGCTTGCTGCGGCCGCGAATGCTGATAAAACCCTCCTCATCGACATGCACGATATCGCCGGTGTCGTACCAGCCCTTGCCGTAAACCGATTCGGGCGGCACCAGCTTGCCAGGATTGTCGGCCAATAAATAGCCCAGCATGATGTTAGGCCCTTTGACGTGCAACTGGCCCGCCTCATGGATGCCCGGCACCGGTTCCAGTCGGTATTCCATGTCGGGCATGAAACGGCCGACCGTGCCGGCTTTGTAATCCATCGGCGTATTGACCGATGTGACCGGCGCCGTTTCGGTCGCGCCATAGCCTTCCAGGATGCGGATACCGAATTTGTCGGCCCAGGTCTGGCGCGTGCTTTCCTGCAGTTTTTCCGCGCCGGCCACGACATAGCGCATGTTGTAGAAATCATAGGCATGGGCTTTTTTCGCATAAGCCGCTAAAAAGGTATTGGTGCCGAACATGATGGTGGCGCTGATCTCGTAAGCGATTTCGGGGATAATGCTGTAATGCAGCGGCGTCGGATAGAAGAAGGCCTTCATGCCATTCAGGATCGGCAGCAGCGTGCCGACGGTAAAACCGAAGGAGTGAAACATGGGCAGGAAATTGAGCACGACATCCTGCGCGTTAAAGTTGATGCGCGCCTCCAACTGTTTGTGATTGCCCAGAATATTGGCATGGGACAGCACGACGCCTTTGGGCGTGCCTTCGGAACCGGACGTGAACAATACCACGGCCGGGCTGTCCGGACTGTAGCGATTATGGTCGTACCACAAGTTAGCCGTTTTGCTTTGCACCAACGCCTTGAATTTGGCTAACGGGGTGATCCGCTCAGCCAGATCCTCCAGATAGACCAGCCGGACCTGCTTCTCCAGCTGCTCGGCTTCATCGCTCAAATGGCCCATCTCAATGAAGCGGCGCGAGGTCAGCACCGTCTTTACCTGTGCCGTTCGGCAGGCCGAAATCATGCCGGCCGAACCGGTGGAGAAATTCAGCATCGCAGGCACGCGGCCATGCAACTGCAAGCCCAAGGTCACGCACAGCGTTTTGGTCGAATTGGGCAGGAAAACGCCGACGTTCTCGCCGGCTTCGGTGATTTTTGCCAGGGCATTGCCGATCGCGATCGTGCGCGTAATCACGGTATCGTACGACAGCGGGATACGATCCAGGTCTTCGGCAACCGGATGTTTGCCGCCGTGTATCTTGCGCGCTTCCAGCAGAGCGGCAAAAATGGTTTGCCGATAATGGCTGGTGGCGAACATCATCTCCGTCATCATATCCGCCAGCACATGGCCGCTGTATTTGCGCCGGGTCTTGCCCCGTAAGTCGTTAGGCGCGGAGATCAGGGTGGGCGGCAGAATCTGAATCGTGATCTTGGGAAACAGGCGCAAACGCACGATATTGCGCAAGCGCGAGAAATGCGTGTATTCGGCGCCTTCAATGCGGACCGGCAGAATGGTCGCGCCGGATTTGTCGGCAACCATGCCGGTGCCGTCATAGATTTTCATCAGCGAGCCGGTCACGGTGATGCGGCCTTCCGGGAAAATAACGGTACGGGTCTCGTGCTGCAGATGATGAATTACATTCTTTAATGATATGGGATGCGTCGGATCCATGGGAAATACGTGCGACAGCCCTAGAAAAGGCCTTAGCCACCAGCGCTGGGAAATATGCGTGTTGATCGCGAAAGTGATGTCGTCCGGCAAGAAAACGCCCAGCAATAGCGGGTCCAGAAAGGACGTGTGGTTGGCTACGATCAGAACGCGATTTCCGGCTTTTTTATAGTTATTCAGACCCTTAACTTCAACCTTGTAGATTAAAGTCAGCAGCCAATGTAGTATTTTTTTCAGCATGATATTCCTCCTGGCGTAATCTTAGCAGACATTGAACTATGTCTTGAGAAGTTACTTTAATTCAAAATTAAACGACGTTCAATTAATTATTTTCATGCGCCCGCGGCCATGACTCACGGCCGTTACGTTAAGCTCTTAGACTGCATTCCGGGCGAACGGTTGAATCTGAATTCAATCGCGGAAGGGCCACAAATCGGCCGGGCCCGTCTGCACTGCCAGGACATTTAATTGGGGAAAACAGTGACAAAACGGCAATTCCTGTCTAAATTCAAAAAACCGATGAGATTGAGCGTTACTCAACGTGGTGGCAGGCCAGGCCAATGCCGTTAATGCGACTGCCAGGCAAAAATCGCCGCCGCAGTCCGCGGGTCTGTCAACCTGGCGCATTCATGCGCCTGCTAATTTACTGGAGACAAAACATGCAACGAATCACACCGCGGATCAGCCAGACAGTGGCTCTCGTCATGGCCGGATTACTTATTGCCGGCCCGGTACACGCGGACAAGCCGTCGTGGAGCGGCGGCAACCAAGGCGGCAAGGAACGGCAGAAAGACAAACACGAGAGTTTCGAGCGTTCCAGGAATCAGAGGCCGGACCGTAACTGGAGCGCGGGGGGCAGCATAAACAGAAACGGCTATTTCCTCGACCGGCACCGAACCGTCATTCACGATTATTATGTCCAGCAGTATCGTGCCGGGCATTGCCCGCCCGGATTGGTCAAGAAAGGGAACGGCTGCATGCCGCGCGGCCAGGTTAAAAAGTGGCGGATTGGCCGGCCGCTCTCTCGGGAGGTGATCTTTCACGATTTGCCGCCGGCGCTGGTCTGGTCGTTGAACCCGGCTCCGGCAGGACACCGGTATGTGCGCGTGGCGTCCGATATTTTATTGATAACGATAGGAACGGGCATGGTCGTGGATGCCATACAAGATCTGGGCAGAATGCAGCGGTAACCGTGGCAATCGGGACGATTGTCAACAGCCTCCGCTGGCTTGAAATCTACGGTTGTCTGTCCGCGCGGTCAACTTTAACCGGTAAATATTGTCGCAGTAATTGTGTAGGGTTTGGCGGTAAGCAATTTCCTGTTTAAACGATAGGATGCGCCGCCTGGCGCGCCTGCTTTGGGTCGGCACACCCTACGCAGGCGTGTCATTTCAGGAAGTCATTTTCAGCCAAATCCTTGAGTCACAATTGTTTACCTGCCAGAGATGCCGATGAAGCCGACCGACAAAACCCTGATGGAGCAAATGTGCATTACCGAACTGGATATCGAGCGCCGCAAGGCATTGCTGTCATTCACCGAGGCCGATGCCGGATGGCTGGTTAAGTGCAGGCCGGTCATCGAGATGCAAGTAGATGCCCTGATTGACGAATTTTACCAAATTCAGATCGGCATACCTGAACTCGCGCTGTTGATCGATAATGCCGATATCCTGAATCATCTGCGCGAAGTGCAGCGCAGCTATATTCTCGATTTGTTCGGCGGCCTCTACGGCATTGACTATATCAACAATCGCCTGCGCATCGGGCTGATTCATAAACGCATGGGGGTCGCGCCCAAGTTCTATCTTACCACTACGCATTCGCTCAAAACGCTTTTGAGCCGGCCGATTAATGAAGCGTTTCCGGAAGACAGGGCCCACCAGGCGATTCTATCGGCGCTCGATAAATTATTGCTATTCGATATCACACTCGTGTTTGAGACTTATATCCACAGCCTGGTCTGGGAAGTCGAGATTGAAAGGAAAAAATCCGAGAATTACGCGCGAATGCTGGAAGTCAAGGTCAGGGAGCGGACGCAACAACTGGAGGAACTGGCGCGCCGGGACCCGCTGACGGGGCTGTTGAATACGCGTTTTCTATCCGAAATGCTTGATTACACCATTAAATGCGCGCAGCGCCGCTCCGAGCCGGTGTCGTTTGTCTACTTCGATATCGACGACTTTAAAAAAATCAATGACATCGAGGGCCATCAACGCGGCGATGAAGTGTTATGCATGATAGGCGATGTCATAAAACACATATCACGCGCCGAAGACAGCTGCTTCCGCTACGGCGGCGATGAATTCTGCATCATTCTGCCCAATTGCCGCGAGGAGCAGGCCAGGGATATCTATGTCCACCGTTTCAACGAGGTTCTCGGGGAATTCCGGCAGGATATCTCGTTAAGCATCGGCATATACCAGACAGGCCCCGGCCGCTATGACGAGCCCGATGCCGTCATCCGTTTTGCCGACCGGAAAATGTATGAGGCCAAAAGGGCGTCAAAAGCGGTTCAGCAGCCATCGGATGCCTGAGAGTCAGGCACGGGCAACTGCCGCAATGCCCATTTTACCGGCTGACTTTCGGCATTCGTTATAAAAGACTGAGCCTGAACAAGAAAATATTGATCGACGGAGCTATAATGCAAAGATTTGAAAAAACCTAATCCTTGCCGGGCAGAGTCGTCAGCGCATGAAAATACTCAGTATCCACTTTAAAAATATCAAATCCTTAGAAGGCGAGAACCGCATCGACTTTGACCAGGCGCCATTTGATACCGGTGTTTTCGCCATTACCGGGCCTAACGGCTCGGGCAAGTCCGCCATTCTCGACGCCATTACCCTGGCTTTATACGGCGAGACCTTCCGGTTTGAGCGTCCGGCCCGGCATGTCATGACCAAACACACGGCCGAGTGTTTCGCGGTGATTGAATTTTCCATCGGCGCTGAAAGATACCGCTCCGGCTGGCAGGTGGCGCGCGAAGGCGGCCGCCCCGATGCGGAACCGTTGCCGCCGGTCATGACCTTGACCCGTCTCGGGGAAACCGAGGAACTGCTGGCCGATACGCCCCATTCGGTCTGCGCGTTGATCACCGAAATCACCGGCATGAATTTCCGCAATTTCACGCGTTCCATCCTGCTGGCGCAGGGCGATTTCGCGGCCTTCCTGAATGCCCTCGATACCGAGCGCATGGATATCCTGGAAAAAATCATCAGCAGTGATATCTACACCGATTATAGAAAGGAAATTCTTGAAAAAGCCGAGAACGCGCAAAAAAGCCTGGATCAGTTAAGGCAGGATCTGGCGGCCCTGCCGCTCATGGAAGCCGAAAAGCTGGAAGCGTACGAGCATGATTTAAGTGATTTTAACGAGCAATACGCCGAATTGCGCGACCAGCACGGCCAGTTGAAGCAACAGCAAGCCGCGCTGAAGAGAATAACGGTGCTGAACAGTGATATCGCCGTACAGGAAAAACAACTGCAGGACGCCAAAAAACAGGCGGAGAGCCAGCAGGAAAACCTGGCCAAGCTCGCCTTCGCCCAGGATGCGCTGCTGTTTAAAGACGATGTGGCGTCGATTGCCGGTAAAGCGCACGACATTCAGCAGGACAAAGCCGCGTTGGCCGCCTATCGCAACGAGCTGAAACAGCTGGAAACCCTGCTTGCCGATCCGAATATCGACAAAAACATCCCGCCCGATCAGGGCAAAAAATCCGCCGACGAACAGAAGGAAGCCATAGACAGCACCAAGGCGCAGATTGATCTGCTGAATGTCGACAAGCAGTCGGAGATGGCTTTGCTGCGGACATTAGGCGCGCAGATCGAGGAAAAGAAGACGGTGCTGGGGAACGTATCGGTCTGGCTGGACGAACATGCCGCCGACCAATCGCTGCTGACCGATTTTCCCGAAACCGGCCGTTTGAAAAAACTCAGGACGGAACTGGCCGAGCTCAGGGAAAAACAGAAATCCTTCGCCAAATGGTCGAAGAATACGACCACCTCGCTGAAAAACAGCAAGTCCGCGACCGACCGGGAAATCAAGAAACTCGCCGATCTGAAAGCCAAGCTCGAAGATGAAGAGCAGGAACTGATAACGCTGGCGGAGGGCCATAACCCCGAGCAAATTGAAGAGCTGCGCCAGGAACAACAAGAGCGTGTTGCCGACTTTCAGGAATTAAACAGCCTGGCCCGGGCGTATCTGAAACTGGCCGATGCCGGATTCGATTTTTTCAGCAACCTCTTCGGCAGAGAGGCGCCGGTATATGATCTCGAGGCATTGACCCGCGATCTGGAAAAGACCCGGCAGGAACTGAGCCGCGAGGAAAATATCGTCCGGGCGCTGGAAGAGTCGGTTGTCCGGGAAGCCCTGCTGAAAAGAATGGAAGCGGAACGGCACCATCTGGTGGAAGGCAAGCCCTGTCCGTTATGCGGTTCCCTGACGCACCCTTATGTCAAACGTCCGCCGGCCGTGTCCAATTCCCAACAGGCCCTGGCCGACCAGCGGGCCAAAGTCCAGGCGCTGGCGGCAACGGCCGATAAACTGACGCAGCAAATCGCCGTCGCGCAAAAACAAGAGGAAAAAAACCGGGCAACCGAGACGCAGTTGGCGCAGATCAAGTCGCAATGGCAGATGCTGAGCAACCGGCTCAATATCGCCAGCCGCGAGCTGAGCATCGATAATACCAAACTGATGAAACAGCTGCTGAACGCCGAAACCGACGAATTGAAAAATATCGTCACGCTGGCGGCCCGATACAAGAGCAAGCAGGACAGCATTGAAAAATTAAAAGCCTTGCTGGTCAGGACCGAAGACGCCATAGAGCAGCTGAAAGCCAATACGGAAAGACTGGATGCCGAGTGGCAGGGGCGTCCCCAGGATCAGATCGATACGGAAGCGGAACTGGCCAGGTGTCAGCAGGAAGAAAAACAGCTGACCGACAAGCTCATTGAACAGCTGGCCGCGCTCGGCGAAAAACTGCCGGCCATCGGTAAGGAAGATCTATTGTTCGACCGGCTCAACAGCCGGCGCCAGGAATACCAGGGCTATGCGTTCCGCCGCAAGACACTGGTCGAGGAACTGGACGCGCTGAGCCAGAAAGAGGCCGCGGCCCGGGCCAAGATCCAGGAAGACAGTGACAAGCTTGAGGTCTACAGCCGCCGGCTGCGGCAGGAAGAAGCCGTCGGCCTGCATCTGGCCCTGATCGAGAAACAGAAGCTGATCGCCGACAAGGAGCAATCGATCGCGCAACAGGAAGCCGAACTTGCCGGCCTGCGGCAGGCGCTGCAGCAGAAATTGCAAGGCACGCAGTTTGAGAGCCTGCAGGCGCTTGAGGCCATGCTGGAGCTGATCGATCGCCAGCCGGAACTGGAAGGGCAATTGACCGCGCTGGAGACGGACATTGAAACCATGACGGCACAGCTGGAGCAGAATAATGCCCTGTTGCAGGCCGAGCTCGCTCAAGCAGACACGACCTTGAGCAAGGAAGAAGTAGAGGTTCAGTTAAGAAGCCTGGCCGAAAAAATAGACATCGCGCGGCAGGAAGTCCAGCGCCTGGAAAGAATCCTGAAGGAACAGGCGCAGCGTAAGCAACAGCATGATGCGGTCCTGGCCCGGCTCCATGACCAGGAAGCCATCACCGCCCAATGCCTGGCGGAAGCGCAGCAGATTACGGCGGAAAGCGGCATGGAATTCCGTCGTCGCGTGCAGCGGCAGGTTGCGGACCGGTTACTGGCCCAGACCAACGAAATACTCGAGAAAATCAGCGGCCGGTATTACATCCGGCGAAAACCCAGTGAGCAAGGGCTGGCGCTGGAGATCGAGGATACCTATCAGGCCAACGTCCGCCGTCTGCCCCGGACCTTATCCGGCGGCGAAAGCTTTATCGTGAGCCTGGCCCTGGCATTGGGGCTTTCGGAGCTGGCCAACAACGGCAAGGCCGTGGACTCGCTGTTTCTGGATGAAGGCTTCGGCAACCTGGATGCGGAAAACCTGTATACCGTCATCAGCACCCTGGAAAGCCTGCATACGCACGGGAAAATCGTCGGCGTTATCTCCCATGTCGAAAGCGTGCAGAAACGCTTCAAGACGCAGCTGCAGGTGATCAAAAAGCCGAACGGCATGGGCGAACTGCGGAAAGCGTCTTGATACAGCCTGCTGGCAGCGAAAGGCATAGAGATCGATTAAAAAATGCGGCTAATGCAGCGGTAATTTGAACCGGCTTAATGTAGGTGCGAATTCATTCGCACGGGCACTGATAAGATGACTGCGAATGCCCTCTGGAGCAAAAGTGAATTCGCACCTGCATCGGAAACCCATCCGCACATGTGATGAAGTTTTGCATGCGCGTTGCTAAAAGTCGTTCTCCCTACGAGGTTGCATCAATCCCCATCGAGTAAATTCCCCAGCCCCCCTAGAATGGAGCCTTCGCCTTGTTGTCTGCCGCCTCCTTGCGGCGCCGATGTCATCATCCTGCCCGCCAGGCGCGAGAACGGCAGACTTTGCAGCCAAACGGTGCCAGGGCCGGTTAACTTGGCAAAAAACAAGCCTTCGCCGCCAAACAGCATGGTTTTAATGCCGCCGGCCTGTTGAATGTCAAAATCAACGCTGCCGGTCATCGCCGCCAGACACCCGGTATCGACATGCAGCGTTTCACCGACGGCCAGTTCTATTTTTTGCAGGCAGCCGCCGGCATGAACAAACACCCAGCCATTGCCTTCCAGTTTTTGCATGATAAAACCTTCACCGCCAAACAGGCCGGTCAAAATACGGCGCTGGAAATGAATGCCGATCTGCACGCCTTTGGCGGCCGCCAAAAAGCTGTCTTTCTGGCAAATCAGTTTTTGGCCATAGTCGTTCAAATTCAAGGCGAGAATAGTGCCTGGAAAAGGTGCCGCGAACGCCACTTTACCTTTACCATGGGCGTTTTGCGTGAACACGGTAACAAACAGGCTTTCGTTTGTCAGCAAGCGCTTACCCGCGCCCAGCAATAGCCCCATGATACCGGATTGCTGATTGGCCGAACCGTCCCCGAAAATGGTTTCCATTTTTACTCCAGGGCTTTTGTACATCATCGCGCCCGCCTCGGCGACCGCGCTCTCTTGCGGGTCCAGTTCGATTTCCACAAACTGCATTTCATGACCGTAGATTTTATAATCGATACCGTCAGTGACCGCTTGCTGGCCAAACCCGCCGGAAGACTGGACATCCGGTTGCGTACCAGCCGCATTGACCGGCTGAACGCCGGCAGGCAATGCCGTCGGCTTGGGCGACATCATATGCGCAGGCGGCGGCGGAAAAGGCGTGACGCCGTCTTTCTTCATCGGCCTGATTTCAGTTGCCTCGAAAATGGGAATCCAGTCGGGAAAACGCGGGCACCAGCAATAAGCACCCTGGTGTTCGCGGGCGAAAACCTTTGCATAATCCAATGTATAGGGGCCGCTGACTGTATTATTAAAAGAAAAAAACCATTCATTCATCGTGTGAGCCTAGCTTAAATTATGGAATGTAGAAACAGTCTATGAGTATAGACCAATCGAGTTTTTGATACAGCTGACAGGGCATTCCGGTTCAGGCAGGGCGCCGGCAAGGGGTGAGGCGGCGAGCCGCCGTGCCCGCGTTTGCTCCTTGGACGAATTGACGGCGAACATCCGCTATTTTTTAAGGTTCTGAAGTTGCGCATGTGTGATTTTTTATCCCGTTTGCCGTGCCGGGCAGCACCGCTTTCGGCTAGCGACGCTATATTAAGCCAATCTCAAGACAACCAAGGATTGGGTCGTCAATCATTTCCCTGTTTAAACATAGGATGTGCCGACGCCAGGAGGCGCATCGTCCGCGAGCGATGCGCGCCATTGCGCCGCCTGGAGCGCTTGCTTTGGGTCGGCACATCCTGTGCAGGATTGTCATTTCAGGAAGCCATTTTTAGCCAAATCCTAAATGCATAAAGTCAGTTCCGATGGGTGCGAATTCACTTGTGACCCAGAGGGTATTCGCAGTTACCTTAAATACCCGTGCGAACACCCTGAAGGGCACAAGTGAATTCGCACCTACATTGGCAAGCCGATTCAAATCACCGTCGCGCTGGCGGCACTTTAATTATGACGATCCAAATTCAACCTATCGCGTAACATGTGCCAAGTAGAAACAGTGCCTAAGGCTTGACCGCAACGCCCCACGGATAACGCCCGACGCCCACGGACTTGGTGACCTTATGGGCTTCCAGATCGATCAGGGAAATGTCATTGCTGACGCCGTTGGTCGTATAAAGGCGTTTCTGGTCCGGCGAGAACGCCAGGTTCCAGACCCGCTGACCCACCAGTAAATATTTCTCCGGTTCAAGGGTCTGGGCATTGATCACGGCAACCCGGTTGGCCGGTCCCATGGCCACATAGGCCCACTGCCGCTCGTTGTCGATCAGCACGCCGACCGGCTGGATCTTGTCATCCGTGACGCCGGGCACGGCCAGCTTGATCTGCTTGATGATTTGGCGCGTCGCCACATCGATAACCGTCACCGTGCCGGCCATTTCCGATGTCACCCAAAGTTGCTGGCTGTCGGCGGTAAAGCTTAGCGCGCGGGGGCGGGGATCAACCAGTGTGTTATCGACGACGGCAAGGCTGTTGCGGTCAATCCAGTGCACCATGTTGGTGGCTTCCGACGCGCTGGCCACCCATTTGCCGTCCGGGCTGACGGTAATGCCTTCCGGTTCGACGCCGACCGGAACCGTCTTGATGGCCTTGCGTTGATCAATGTCGATGGCCGTCACCAGGCTGTCATCCTCATTGGAGACATAGGCGAACCGGCCGTCGGGATCCAGCGCGAACGTTTCCGGATCCTCGCCGGAGGGCAGTTGGCCTTCCTCGGCAAAGGTGTCGCTGTTAATGATGCGGATGGTATTGTCATCGCTGGTGGCGATGTAAAGGTGCCGGTAATCCTTGCTGATGGCGATGCCGCGCGGACGCTGGCCGACGTCAACGGTTTTCAGCAACTTGCCTGCGATCGGATCGACAACGGCAAGGGCGTTGTCTTTCTCCAGCGTCACAAAAACCGTTTCCGCATGAGCGATACTGCCCGCTATCAGCAGGGCAGCCGTTATAATGTGTTTCATAAGCGTGTTCTTGCAAAAAAAAGCACACAACATAGCATTGCCGTCAAGAAGATAAACAGCGATGGTAAAAAAAAGAATTTTTCCTATAGGAGGAGCGGAACCTGAACACCATAATTGAGAATTTAGGCGAACCGAAGATGAGTTTACGCTATCAGATCAACATCAGGATTTTCCTTACCAGTATCGCCATTCTGATTTTAGGCGGCTCCGTGGCCATCTGGCAGGCGCGCGACGCCGTCAGCCGGGAAATCGATTCATCGCTTAACCTGGCCGCCCAGTTCATTCAGCTCAATTTTCCGCAATCGCAACAGACGGCGTTCGATGTCGATACCTGGCTGCCGCGGTTCGTCTCGCTGGAGCAGACCCGTCATTTAAATATTCAACTGAAAAAGCCGGAGGGAGAGGTTATAAGCTATTCGGCCAAGCAGAGAGAGGACATCGACGCCGAGGCTTATATGCCGCCGCAATGGTTTATCAATCTGGTATCGGCCGAATACCCGCAACTGGAGCAGCAACTGACCACCGCGGACGGCGAACAGATCACGCTGATCATTCAGGCCGACCCGCTGGACGAGATCGTCGAGGTTTGGGAGGAAAGCTTCTCGTTTTTCGTATCCCTGCTGGTGATGACGCTGATCACGTTTCTGGCCGTCAATTTGGCTTTCAACAAGGCGTTCAAGGCGATCGCCGTCATCGTCGACGGCTTGAAAGCCATCGAGCAGGGGCAGTATCAGCACAAACTGCCGGACTTTTCCATTCAGGAATACGACAGCATTGCCAAGGCCATCAACCACATGACTCACACACTGGACGTGGCCCAAAAGGAAAACAGCGCCCTGACGCTGCACTCGCTGGAAATCCAGGAAGAAGAGCGGCAACGTCTGTCGCAGGAATTGCATGACGAACTGGGGCAGTCGTTAACCGCCATTAAAGTCATGGCGGTCACGGCCAAAAGCAACAAAGCCGAGGCCGAACGGATCGCCGATGCCATTACCGGCATTTGCGATCATCTGATTACGGTCGTGCGCTCCATGATGCGCAACCTGCATCCGCTGATCCTGACCGAACTGGGCTTGAAGGCGACCCTGGAAGACCTGATCAACCAATGGTCGAACCGGAATCCCGAATTGAAACTGCTCCTGAATTGTGCCGATGACGTTGACGGACTGGAGCCGAAAATCACCATCCAGGTCTTCAGGGTCGTGCAGGAGTGCATCACCAATATTGTTCGCCATGCGCAGGCCGAAGAGGCTATCATTTGCCTCGAAATAATGCCGCGGGAGACTACCATCAAGCAATTGCGCCTGCAGGTGACGGATAACGGCAAGGGCTATATGCCGGAAAAAATAAAAATGGGTTTCGGGCTGCTAGGCATGAGAGAGCGAATCAAAAGCCTGGGCGGCGAGTTCCGCCTGGAGACCCGGCCACAACAAGGTATGAACATCATCGCGACTATTCCTTTGAAATGAAAGAAAAAATAAAAGTTATTCTGGTGGATGACCATGCCGTGGTAAGGGCCGGTTTCCGCTTGCTGCTGTCCTCCGTGGACCATATAGACGTGATAGCCGAAGCCGAGCGGGGCGAACAGGCCTGCCAGCTTTACCTGGAAAAACAGCCGGATGTCATCGTGCTCGATTTATCGATGCCGGGCATCGGCGGACTGGAAAGCATACGGCGCATCCTGCTGCGCGACAGCGCGGCCAGGATACTGGTCTTCAGCGTGCATGACGAGATCGTATATGTCAACCGGGCGCTGGGAGCCGGCGCGAAAGGCTATATCACCAAAAATTCCGCGCCGGAGATTTTGGTGGAAGCGCTGGAGAAAATAGCCGCTGGCGAAGCTTATATTGAACAGGGATTAAGGAAAAGCCTGCCCGCGCAAACGAACCAGGCCGATTATCGGGCGCTGATAGACACCTTGTCCGCCCGGGAATTCGATGTCTTCCGGTTGCTGGCAAAGGGCCTGACCCTGCATAAAATTTCCGATGAGCTATGCCTGGGTTATAAAACCGTGGCCAATTACGGCACGCAGATCAAAAGCAAGCTCAAGGTATCGACCACGGCCGAACTGGCGCACATTGCCATGGTGCTGGGCGTCATGAAAAGCTGAATCAAGCCCGGCGGCTTGAGGTTTTGTAGGCTTTCCTACATCTTCCTTGATAGGCCTCGGCTTAAGCGGAAAGTCCGTCCATTCAATGGATAGCATGTCAGTGCATTATTAATTAACCACGAAGGACACGAAGAGCACGAAGTTTTAAGCTATTGATTAAATTAATTTTTTCTTCGTGTCCTCGGCAACTGCTCCTGCGTTGCTCTACCTCCTGCATCCCTACAGTCGTTCGTGATCTTCGTGGTGAATAAGGCTTTTTATGACGTTTTTCACTAATTCTTTCACAGCCCTCCTGCGTGGGAACGCATACCGGGCCATACGACATGCCGATCTCAAAGCCCGGTACCGGTTCCCACGGAACCAGGGAACGCACATGTGGTTATTTATTCATTTGGGCTAAAAAATGAATTCTTTCACAGCTTCGTACCCTACTGTATTTTTCAGACAGGCTTGCCAATAATAAAACTCAGTTTTCACAAGAGTCGTTGCTTTCAAGTAACGGCTGATTGCTCTAGCAGACCTGCGCATTATTAATTAACCACGAAGAGCGCGAGGTTTTGCTTTTCTTCGTGAGCTTCGCGTTCTTCGTGGTTTAACGCCAAGTTGAGGCTTGTAAGGTTTCCTACATATTCCCCGTTCGGCAAATATTTAATAAAACAATAAGTTAGCAAAGTCTCGACGCTGGCATCCATTTTGCTCTGATTCTGTTGTCAACAACTTCAGAGCTATTATGAAACTCGTTCTCGATTGGTCAGCTTACAAAGAGGCCGGCATGGGGGACGCCTATGCCGATATTCCCAAAACCGGCGGCGATTACGCCAAGGCGATTGCGGTCTGCATTGGCAGTCGTGCCTGCGAGCAAGCCGGCAAAGGCGTGATGTGCCCCAGCTTTCGCGTCAGCGGCAAACCGGCGCTGTCGACCGGCGGCCGCGTCAAATTGCTGAAAGCGGCGCTCAACGGTGAGTTCGGCGACGCACCGTTTGAGAAAAGCGAGCTGGTCGAAGCGATGGATCTGTGCGTCAGCTGCAAAGGCTGCAAACGCGAATGCGAGAACGAAGTGGATATGGCGCTGATCAAGGCCGAGTTTCTGGCCCAGCGCTTCAGGGCCACCGGCACGCCGCTGCGCAACCGCCTGTTTGCGGCGCTGCCGGCATTACTGGCCCGCTTCCCCCTGACGGGCCAGCTGATCAGATGGCGCAACCGCCACGCGTTGCTGGCGCAGTGCGTGGACCGATTGCTGGGCATCAGCGCCGGCGCGCGCCTGCCGGAACCCGCCGAGCGGCCGTTCAGCGAGACATCCGTACGAGAGCAACAGAAAAATGACGCCGACATGCCGGAAGTCGTCGTATTTGTCGATACCTTCAATCGCTATTTCAATCCCGCCGTTGCCGAGGCGGCCGTCTCGTTGCTCGCGGCCGCGGGCTATCGGGTGCATGTGCTGAATGAAGAGGGAGATGCCGACGCGGCCCGGCAGCCGTTATGCTGCGGGCGAACCTATTTTGCCAACGGCATGATCGCGAAGGCCCGCCATGAAGCGCGCCGCCTATTGCAGGCGCTGAAGCCGCACATCGACGCGGGACGCTGGATCATCGGCCTGGAGCCCTCCTGTATTCTCAGCCTGCGGGACGAATATCTGAGCATGGGCCTGGGTGAGCAGGCCAGGCAACTGGCCGGGAAAGTGCTGTTGCTCGAGGAATTTATCGCCAGGGAACAAACGGCCAAGCGCTGGACGCTGGCGTTCAACTCGCGCGGCAGGCAAAAACTGCTGGTGCACGGCCATTGCCATCAGAAGGCAGTCGGCGCGACCAAGGCCATGCGCAAGGTGCTGAAGATGGTTCCGGATCTGGACAGCCAGCAAATTGAGTCATCATGTTGCGGCATGGCGGGACAATTCGGCCTGGAATCCGAACATGCCGATTTCTCGCGTGAAATGGCGGAGCTGGGGCTTTATCCGGCCTTGCGGGCGGAGCCCGATGCCGCGGTTGTCGCCAACGGCTTTTCCTGCCAGCAGCAAATCCTCAACGGCGGCCACGCCAGACCGCTGCATATCGCCGAGGTCTTGTATGCGGCGCTCGGCCGGTAACCGCGGGCGATGGCAATGAATACGCTGCCATGGACCAACCTCTGGCTGCAACGGTCGCCGTCGTTCTACCAGCGGGTCGACCCGACGCCGCTGGCCGGGCCCTATTTCGTGCATTGCAATGAGCAGGCGGCGCGGCTATTGGGATTGAACGCCGAAGACTTGGGCACTGAAACGGCACTGCGCTGTTTTAACGGCGATGAACCGCTACCCGGCATGCAGCCGATCGCCACGGTTTACGCCGGGCATCAGTTCGGCATTTTCACCTCGCGGCTGGGCGACGGCCGCGCCATTACCCTGGGCGGGACGCAGGGGGCGAACGGGCAAACTTACGAAATCCAGCTGAAAGGCGCGGGACTGACGCCTTATTCGCGCACGCTGGACGGCCGTTATCCGCTCGGCGCCGCGATCCGGGAATACCTGGCCGGCGAGGCGCTGACAGCGCTTGGCATTCCCAGCACGCGGTCGCTCTGCCTGCTCGGCAGCCGCACTGAAATACGGCGGGACCGTAGCGAGACCGCCGCCATTCTGGTCAGAATGGCCCGGTCGCATATCCGTTTCGGCCATTTCGAATACTTTCATCACCGCGATGAGATCTATGACCTGCGCGAATTGTTTGTCTTTGTCATCGAACAGCATTTTCCCGAATTGCTTGATGAAGCGGCGGAAAAATGGCCGCTGAGGTTTCTGGAAACAGTCATCGGGCGAACGGCCCGCCTGATCGCCGGCTGGCAAAGCGCGGGCTTCGTGCACGGGGTCATGAATACCGACAACATGACTTTGAGCGGCGAAACGCTGGACCTGGGTCCGTTCGGTTTCATGGAGACGTATGATCCCGGATTCTCGCCGAATCCGTCCGACGACCAGCGCCGGTATCAGTATGATCAGCAGCCCGACATCGGCCGCTGGAACTGTCTGGCGCTGGCCCAGGCGTTTACTTCGCTGCTGCCCTCGCCGACCATTCCCGCCAGCTTGCTGCGCCTGTACCGGCAAACCTATCAGCAGCATTATCTGCAAGCCATGCGGGCGAAACTGGGTCTGCAAACGCAACATCCGGACGATATCGATCTGGTGAACAGCCTATTGTCGGCATTGGCGCTCTCGGGCGCCGACTATGCCGGCTTTTTCCGTAACCTTGCCGGCTTCAAGCCGGGCCATGTCATGACGTATTCCGCTCCGCTGCGAAGCTGGCTGGCCTGCTATCAGGACCGCCTGAGCTTGGAAAAGGCGCCGCCGAACGAGCGCCGGGACCGTATGAACCGCGTCAATCCCTGCTATGTTCTGCGCGCGCATTTGCTGTATCAGGCTGAGCAAAAAGCCGAAAAAGGCGACTTCACCGAACTGGAAAGATTGCTGAAACTGGTGCAAAACCCATATGAAGAACAGCCGGGCATGGCGTTTTACAGCCAGCCGCAGCAGCAGGACAACATCAGCCGCAGGCTGGGGTGATCAACCCGGCCTGCAAACTCTCTTAATAAAGAGGCAACAGAAAATGAAACTGCAGATTGAAAGAACCTATGTTAATGCCATGGTGGCGGAGTTTCCGGGATTGACGCCGCTCAAGGACCAGCTGCGCTTCGGCAACAAGGCGGAAGTGCCTTTTAACCGGCTGTCCAGTTCCGAGCTCGGCTATCTTAAAAATCTCTATCAGCAGGCCGGCCCCGACATGCTTAGCCAGGCGGCGATGATCGCCACGCTGCAAAAAGCGCTCAATGACGACAGTCAGAAGTATTCAGCCGAGGACCTGGAAAAGCTGGTGCCGGCGATTGCCGGCTATCTGGTCGAGGATGCGCAGCGCGGCTGGCTGTTCCGCGTCAGCGTCACCGGCAAAACCTCGGCCTACCTGATCACCCGGCTGGACTATACGCCGCCCGGCGAGGAAGAGGCCGGGCGGATACTGATCGAACTGAAAGCCAACTCGCGCGGCAAAATCGCCATCGAAACCCTGATCATTCGGGAGAAAGACATTGAAGGGCAGTCGATCAGCGAAATCCTTGCCATGAAGGGCTATCTGAAGGAAACGCCGGAACTGATCGCCGCCTACGACGAATCCGCCGGGCGCTATTTCGACTGGCGGGCGCGTTACGGCGAACAGTTCTCGGCCACGGGCACGGGCATTTATGCCGAGGACCCGACCGCCAATCACCGCAGCAACGACTGGACCCGCAAGAACGTCGTCGTACTGTCCTCGGGCGGCGGCAGCACCCGGCTGGTCAACGACGAAAACATTATCAGCGATCGCGCCCTGACGCTGGAGGCGTCCGGCGATATCCTGGGCGGCTTTCTGCGCCGGGCCGGCAAAAGCACGCGCTACGACAGCAAGGTGGAACAGCAGGCGGAAGCCTCCAAGGCCGCCATCCCCAAGGGCCTGTTCACGGAACTGCCGGTGCACGGCTACATGCTGATGTTTCACCTGGAACTGCATCATCACGTCTGGGTGCACGTCGACCATATGCAGCCCTACCGCTACCAGCCGGAACTGAAGCAAAAGCTGATTCTGCCGCCCGAGCAGACCGATCTGATCGACATCCTGACCGCGGAAATGGATGTGCTGATGGATGATATCGTGGCAGGCAAATCCGGCGGCACGACGGTACTCTGCGCGGGTCCCGCCGGGGTCGGCAAGACGCTGACCGCCGAGGTGTATTCGGAAATCATCCAGCGGCCGCTGTACCGCGTGCATTCCGGACAACTGGGCCTGAACGTCGCGGAAATGGAAAAAGAGCTCAAGGATACCCTGATCCGCGCACAGCGCTGGGGCGCCGTGATGCTGATCGACGAGGCCGATGTCTACATCCGCCGCCGCAACGACAGCCTGGCTTCCAATGCCGTGGTCGGCGTGTTCCTGCGCGTGCTGGAATATTTCAACGGCCTGCTGTTTCTGACCACCAACCGCATCGACGACATCGACGAAGCGATCATTTCCCGCTGTATCGCGCTGATCCGCTATTATCCGCCGGAACGCGAGGACCGGGTCAAGATCTGGCAGGTCATGACCGAGCAGTTCGAACTGGCCGTCGAGCCGGATCTGATCGAGCAGCTGGCCGATATCTTCCCGCACGCGACCGGCCGGGAGATCAAGGGCCTGACCAAGCTGGCCGCCAAATTCTGCCAGCAAAAACGGGTGGCGCCGAACCTGGACGTGTTCAAGCGCTGTTCGGTGTTCAGGGGCATGGATAAACCGGCCGGGCGGGAGGACGTGCGCACCTGAGCGCCGGCGGCAAAAAAGGGAATTGTCCCTGCCGATAGCGGGAAAATTGCCCGATGCCTTTCTCTGGAATTCATCAATACTATGCCCTTTTGAACGAACAAGGCATAGTATTGATATGAAGTTTACACCCGCAGCATTACTCGTTTTTCTGTTATTCCCCGCGCTGTCCCTGGCGCACGGGCCGACCCCGCAAAAAGCCAAGGAAAGCCTGGAAATCAACGCCCCGGTCGATACGGTCTGGGATGCGGTCAAGCAATTCGACGGCATTTCGAGTTGGCATCCCGACGTCAAGGATAGCACCGGCGACGGCAAACACGAGTCCGGCGGCGTGCGCACGCTCACCCTGCAAAATGACGGCCAGATCGTGGAAGAGCTGGATTTTTACAGCGACAAGGACCACGAATACAGCTATCGTCTGAAAACCGAAAACGTGCAGGCGTTTCCGACCAGTTCCTACTCCATCGCGCTTCAGGTAACGCCGGGAGAAACGGCCGACAGCAGCATCGTCACCCTGAAAAGCCGTTTCTACCGCGGCGACACCGGCAACACGCCGCCCGAGAAACTCAATGACGAAGCGGCCGTCAAGGCGATGAACGAATTTTTCAAAAACGGCCTGACCGGTCTTAAGCAAAAACTGGAAAAGTAAGCCTTTCAGGTTCTCCGGCAAGCGTAGGATAAGCCCGGCTTTATTCCTCAGCATATGCCATGGCGCTTGATGTCGATGAATAGTACTACAGTTGTAGATTATTTTTCTCCCTGCGTCGTCGGTAATGGCAGGCACGGGCAACGGCTTGATGGCGTCTTCGCCATAGCGACCAGTTGACGATATGCATGATTCTCGGCGGATGCCGCCACAGCCATTGCCACAACAGCTTGCGCACTTCCGGTACCGTCAACGGGATCAGAGCTGCCGCTGCTTCCAGGCTTGCTTGCTCAGCAGTTTCCGGTTTTTTTTGCCGATGACGCGTCTTTTTCATGGCGGCACAACACCGCCAAATACGCCAACGCGGCCATTGCCAGGGTC